>NZ_SMKT01000080.1 GCF_004348735.1 Actinomadura sp. KC06 | reverse complement strand
GGGCAGTGCCCTTGGCGGCTGGGCAGGCGGGAGCTGAGCTGGCGTCCTCCCCGCGCTGCGGGACGCGCCGATCCTGCCGAGCAACCCGCGGAACAACACGATCATCGCGACGGTCTTGGCCGCGCGGACCAGCGGGCTACGCGACAGCCCGCCCTGCCAGATCCACCGCGAGATCCACGACGGGATCCGGACCAGGATGTACAGCAGACACAGCACCGTCCACAGATCGAGCTGGTCACCGGGGGTGCGCCAACCGAGCCAGGTGACCATGTCGGTGGTGAGGGCGACCTTCAGCGCGGTGATGAACACCAGCGCCTGGGCCACCTGGATCGCCAGGACCCCGGCGAAAGCCCGCCACCACAGCCGCGCCAGCCCTTCGGTCTGCGGTAGCGCGTGGCAGGCCAGCGCGAGCGGCGCGGCGGCGATCAGGACGATCGTCAGCATCATCCGGACCACGAAGATGAAGGTCAGGATTGTGCCGAGGAACACCGCCCAGATCACCACGAGCACGATGAAGGTCCCCACATCGCTCGGGTTGATCGAATGCAGGATGATCTTCTGGAGCTGCCCGGCGGCCGCGGCCGGGTCCACGCCCTGGCCCAGCAGCGCCGCCGAAAGCCCGTTGGCGAACGCGATGGCCTTGCCGACCAGCAGCAGGCTGACATTCGCCAACACCACCCCGATCACCAGGCGCGGAGCGATGTCCTTGACCGTGTAGGAACTCTGGAGGGTCTGGCGCCCCATCAACGTCAGCGCACCGACCAGCACCAGCAGCACAAAACAGGAGTTGGCCACCACCAATGACCCGGTCCACATGTCCCGAACCCGGCTCGTCTGGTCCAGTTGTGGTGTGGTCAGCAGGCTCTTGCCGAGCAGCCCGAACACCGGATTGATCGCGGACTTGACCAGGTCCTTGAACCAGTTATTGATCGCCTGCTTGACCTTGCAGGACATGTCGAACCAGCCGCACCCGCCCGAATCCTGCCCCTCTGGCGGAGCCAGCGATGGCGACGTGCTCGGAGAAGACGCGGGACGCGACGGATCGGGGGCCGGTGACGATGCAGACGTGCTCGGAGCCGGAGACAGCGGGGGAGCGTGCGGCATAGACGGCGCCTCGGCCGCCGTCGCAACCGACGCTACGCCGGTGTCGAGCAGTGCGGTCGCCGTGCTCCCCAGTACGGCCGCCGATACCGCGGTACAGCAGACCACCGCAACAGCGGCACGAACAGTACGGGATCGGGTTGCCATCGCGGGTCAACCGCCAACAAAGCCCTTGAGGATGGTCACCAGGACCGGTGCCATCACCGCGCCGCCGTAACCGATCGCGGCGTACTTCAAGGTGTCCTTGGCCTTGCCCACCTCACCCGGATCACCGCCGGCCAGCAGATACCGGATGAAGCCGACCGTCAAGAACAACGTCGCCAGCGCGACCAACAGACCGGTCAGCCACTTAGTGATGTTGTTGATCACCGTGTTCAGATCATTCGGCGGCGCGGCCACGACCGTCTGCGCCAGCGCGTCCGGCCCGGCGAACACAACGAGCACAACCATCAACACAGCAGCGACACAGGACGTCGCTCGCCGTAGTATCTTCGAGCGCATCGGCCACCTCCTCATCGGATGTGGCCGGGGCCCCGCAGCAGCCGGTCCGGGGGACTGCGGACCAACAGAGGCGCTATCACCTCCTTCCGGTCATGGGCCGCCCCGGCAAGCCCGGGGCGGCCCACTGGCACAGGAGACGTGGCCCGCCTGGGGCGGACGGACCCGCCGCCCGCGTAGTCCCGGCGCCCCCAGCACGCCACGCACACGCATACGATCTTCAGACGAAACGGCCTCAGCGAGGTCAGACCATCAGGCGTATGAAGATCGTCAGAGTGCCTATCAGCTGCTGATCCGGGACAAAGGTGCAGGCATTCCTCAGACACGGGCGATGTCGGTTCCCGGATGAAGAGCCGCGGACGACTTCTGGTACCGCTGCATCTGGCTCCCGTTCGTTGGGGCCGCGTGGCGGAAGGGTGCGTCAAGGTGAGCCTTGAATCCCCAAATGCCGAGAGATGAGTGGGCACCCCGCTATCGTCGACATGTGATCCCGGGATGGAAGCAGACCCCAAGCAGAACCATCGTCTCGGTGCTGGTGAACTGGCGCAGCAACGGTGAGATCAAGGCATATTTTCCTTGCGACATTCCCCGGAACGCCCAGTTGAACCACACAGTTGCGCCGCCGCGAAGACCCGGGCTATATCGGATCACCATCGAGCAGGACGACGAAGGTCCCCTAATATACGTTGGAGAAGCTGAACTCTTGCCGAGTCGGCTTTGGGCGTACACCCATCTGCTGCACGAGGACAAGCCCGAGAGTACAAGCGCCCGTCTGGCGGCCGAGATCCGCACCGCAGCCTGCGCGGAACGCCGAACGACTGTCGATATCGCTACCACGGGGAAGATGGCGCTGCGGGGTGAGGAGATAGATCTGAGGATGGCTATCAAGGCTCATCGGCTCCTTGCGGAAGCCGCAGCCGTACTGGATGAGGAGTGGAAGCACGGGACGGACGCCTACGTTCTCAACAAGGCGCTCGATGACGGCCTCAGATGGATCGCCCCTCCGCCCCCACTGGATGAGCCGGTTCTAAGACGGCGTGGGCCACAATCCGCGTGCTGACGCACGTCGGTCGCCCGAAGCTAGGGCCTTATCCGGAAGTGTTCTTCAGTAGTTGATCCTTAGTTGGATGCAGTCCAAACTGCTTCCGAATCGACTCTTTGAGGGCGCGAAAATCTCATCTCGACCAGCTTGCAGATCCGCCATGTCAAGAAGTTCTGCCCATGGCTAAGGCAGCCACCGTCCACCTTCAGTCCGGTCATACCTGGAGCACTAAATCGTTGGCCGACTCATGAACTCCGTCCAACCCATGAGGTCTTGGTCACTTTTGGACCAAAGTCCCTACCTGTGATGACGTTCCAAGGTCGCGATCTGTAACTGGAGTGCTAGCCGACAGGCGGAGGCTGAGCGAAGGAGACAGGTCGGCCAGTCGTCCGCCTAACCTCGGCTGCGAGCCGGACTCGAAAGTCGCGGATGGTCTCCTCGCAGTCGTCACACTCCACAAGGCGGAACTCCCTTGAGGCGTGAGCCCAACGAGCGAGCTGCACGCCCTCCTTCTCGGAGATCAAGGACTCTCGGGCGGACGCGATGGCTGCCTCGTTAAGTTCGGTCAGCTCTTCGAGAAGCCGGGCGACCGCGCATGCTGCCTCATCCTTTGTCTCGTGGTGTTCAGACGACAGATACGTACCCAGTAGGACACTCTGACTGTCGTCCTTGCGTTCAACAAGCACGTTGTGCCAGTGCTTCATCCCTCCAACGTACCCCCCGACACCGTCAGCGCCAGAGGCATGCGCAGGCCCGAATCGGTGCGCAACCACCAGACGGGTCGGGCTACGAGATCATCGCTCTGTTGGTGAAGCGGCCTACAGCACTGCTTCGATCTGGGGTGTTCATGTGGCAGTCCGGTGGTCGGCGCCAGTCGTGACGGGCTGCACCATGGCGGCAACGGCCTTTGTGCCCCGTACCGCACGGCAAACGGCAGCGGCACGGCACTCGACGGATGCTGACGACTGCCGGGCTGCACTGGCACGGCGCGGCAACCGGCAGGAGAACAACGGCATGCCGCGTCTCGTCTGGTGGGAATCGCGGCGATGTCAGTCGATCTCCACTTGGCCCTTCCGGCAAACCCACTTTGCGGCCTCCCACATGGCTTGCCGCTCCGGTCATCCTCGCGGAGTGCCGTGCCGGTGGCCACACGCTGGGTCCTCCGGCAGCGCAAGCACTGCGGGTCTGGCCGCCCGATACCTCAGCAGGGTGTTCTGGGCGCGTGGCGACAAACACCCGCCTATGTCGACCTCCCGAAGAGTGTCATATGAGCAGAACCACTATCGAAGTAGGCACCTTGCAAACGCCCAGGTAGATGCCGGTACATATGCGATCCGTATGAGGCGTCGGCCGACAATCCGGCCAGTAAGGAACCCATCCGCTCCCATGGGAGGACCGATCTCGTGCCGGAACCCTACTGGCACGATGACACGGCGACCTTGTACAGCGGAGATCCCCGCGAGGTCCTCGCGGAGATGCCGGACCAGGCCGTCGACTGCATCGTCTCCGCCCCACCCTCCTGTAACCCGGAACCCGACTCGACGCGGGCACACCAGGAACTGCCGCGCTACGGTCACGAGCCCACCCCGGCGCTGTATGTGGCCGCAATCCGCCGGGTGCTGGCCGAAGCCCACCGCGTTCTGGCCAATGAGGGAACCTGCTGGCTGGTTCTCAGCGACCGCTATGCAGACGAGACTGAACGGCGTGCTGGGCCGCCCGCAGGCCGGCATGCTCGCCGTATTCGCGACCACGCAATGATCGGGCTGCCCGTCAGGACTCTGATTGGCCTGCCGTGGCAGCTTGCCTTCGCCCTGCAGGATGACGGCTGGATCGTCCGCAACGTGATCATTCTGCATCACCCGGATGCGCGCGCCGAGCCGCCTCTCGACCGGCTGGCGGCCACCTACAAGCTGATCCTTCTGCTGGTGAAACAGCGGGGGTACTACTTCGACGTCGACGCGGTCCGCGAAGGGTTCCACCACCCCCGCGTGGCCGTCGACCCACGCGCCATAGGCTCCATCAAGCGAGCGGCGGGCTGCATCGGCGCCAGGGCGCCGGGTCGATCCCGCCGACGGCGCACCCATCGGCACGGGGCCGGAGCGTACGGCGTAGTCGCCGAGAATTGCCGCAGCCGCCAACACGGTCCGGCAATGCCGCCGACCGGTCAGCGGCATGCCGCTGCGCTTGAGTCCGGCAGAAACTCGGGCGATGTCTGGACAGTGCCGGTGCCGCTATCTGGTGGTGCCGCTCCGGTCGAAGTGCCGCTGCGTTGTGTTGCCGTCGGGTGCCGTCCGGGCGGCACCGTGCTCGACATGTTCACCGAAGATGCCACAACCGGTATTGCCGCCCGACGCCTCGGCCGCTCCTTCATCGGCGTGGGACAAACCTCAGACCTGTGCCGCACCGCTGAGCGCAGACTTCGCCAGGAGGACGGCAGGCGCGGGCATGGGGACACACCATGAGCCGCCGGACACAAGAACCTCACCAGACGGTTAGGTGCACGGGACTGAACAGGCAATATGCTGCCGGAACAAAGCCAGACCCGCCGAGTGGCGACCTGCCTTGTGATGCGGCCGACGACGCTGTGTCCGTCGAACTGCCCGCCGAGCCACCCCCTCTGACGCCCGAGGCGGCACGCGCACTGCTCCGGCTCCTCCTCAACATCCGGCAGCGGCGCACGAACTGAGAAGCGGCCAGTTCATCCGAGGGAATCTCATGATCAAACTTGCGTTCTGGGGACGATGCTCCACCGAAGACCGTCAAGACCCCGAAGCCTCCCGCGCTTGGCAATACTCCCGCGCCGAGCAACTCGTCGCCCCTCGCGGCGGCGTAATCGTCGCTGAGTACTTCGACGTCGATAAGTCCCGATCCATCCCGCCGGCTCGGCGCCCCCAGGCCAGCCTCCTCCTTGCTGAGCTGGCCAACCCCGACCGGGGTTTTGAGGCGGTGGTTGTCGGTGAGCCGCAGCGGGCGTTCTACGGCAACCAGTTCGGCAACACCTTCCCGCTGTTCGAGCACTACGACGTGCCGTTGTGGGTGCCGGAGATCGGCGGGCCGATCGACCCGGCCGTCGAAGCCCACGACATGATCATGTCGACGTTCGGGTCCATCAGCAAAGGCGAGCGGTCCCGGATCAAGACTCGGGTGCGGGCGACCATGGCGGCGCTGGCGCAGAACTCCAACCGGCATATCGGTGGGCGCCCGCCGTACGGGTACCGGTTGGCCGACGCCGGCCCGCATCCCAATCCCAGCAAGGCCGCTGATGGTAAGCGGCTGCACGTGCTGGAGATCGACCCGTACGCCGCTGAGGTCGTCCAGCGGATCTTCGCCGAGTTCCTGGCGGGCAAGGGGATCTTCGCCATCGCCGAAGGACTCACCGCCGACGGGATCTTGTCCCCGTCGGCCTACGACCGGGCGCGTAACCGGCATCGCAGCGGGCTCGCCTGGTCCAAGAGCGCCGTTCGCGTCATCGTGACCAACCCTCGCTACACCGGTCGCCAGGTGTGGAACAAGCAGCGCAAACGCGAAGTCCTCATCGACGTCCATGACGTCACCCTCGGGCACGAGACCAAGCTGACCTGGAACCCCCAGGACAGCTGGGTGTGGTCCGACGACATCGTGAACCCGCCGATCATCGATGAACAGACCTTCACCGCCGCGCAGGAAATGCTGGCCGCGCGAGGCCACGGACCGACCAGCCACAAGCCGCACCGTCGCCGCTACACCTACGTGCTGCGCGGGATCTTGTACTGCGGGCTTTGCAACCGCCGGATGCAGGGTCAGCGCAACCATGGGGCGCCCTACTACCGGTGCCGTTTCCCCGAGGAGTACGCGTTGGCCAACAAGATCATGCATCCACGCAATGTCTACCTGCCCGAAAGCGCCTTGCTGCCACGCCTGGACCGCTGGCTGGGCCGCTACTTCGCCCCGCACCGGCGAGCCGACACCATCGCCGCCATCCTCGCCGCCCAAGGTGGAGACGTGGAGGACGCCGCCACGGTCACGGCACGGGACACCATCGCCGAATGTGACCGCAGGCTCGCCCGCCACCGCGCCGCCCTAGAAGCGCTGGACGAGGACAGCGACCCGGCCGTCATCGCCGGATGGATCACCGAAACCCAGCAGCAGCGCGCCGCTGCCGAAGCCCGGCTACGCCAAGCCCCACAGCAGGTGGAGTTGAATCACGAGGAGCTCACCGGCCTGATCAACCAACTCGGCGATCGAGCCCAGGCCATCGCGACTGCCGACCCCGCCCGCAAGGCCGACCTGTACGCCAAGCTCGGCCTCCGCCTCACCTACCACCCCACACAACAAACGGTGCGGGCCGAGGCACACCTCGAAACCCGCACTCTGTGGGAGAAAGGTTCGTGTCGGAGGAGGGACTCGAACCCCCATGGAAGCGGGTTCTGGGTCGGCTCAGTTCGGGGCGTCGAACTCGATCTTCGTGTTGGCGGTTCGTATGCGCTGGCGGCCTGACATGTCGAGGCTTCTCGTATGAGCGACTTTGATGAATGGACTCCGGCGGATAGTACGGCGATCTTGATCAATCCCTATTTTGCGATCGACATCGATCCAACATTGACCCTCCCGCATGGCAAGCCGGTTTCTGAGGAGCACTGGATTGATGCTAATGCCAAGATGATTCGACACTGGGGCGCGGAGGTTTACCTGCAGAACCTGCTTGCTGTGCTCAAGGGGAACTATCCGCGTGATGCGTACGGAGAGCCGTTCGAGCCGCCGGGACGCCCAGCCCGATAGCGGGCTGCTGGTCCAGGTATCGGTAGCCACCCGCACGGACGCCCACCCATAGTTCGCGGGCAGGTGCGTAAGTCCCTCATCCAGCGAACCTCTTGATCAAGATGCGCCTATGGGTGTTCTATGAGACCTAGTTTCACGCTGCGGCGGGCGATCCGCGAGAGGTGATGGATTCGCTGCCGCGGACTGCCGCTTGGCAATAATGCAGGTAGGGGCGGCTGACATGAGATTTGTATGAGGTCCCGGTCCACAATCTGACCTGACACAACGCCTACCTGGTCTCAGGAAGGGACTCCGACCTCATGCAGGACGCCCCACGTGCGTCAGCACGGCGATTCGCCGTACTGGGCATGCGCCGCTGTACGTATCGTGCAGAACTCCAGGTGCCAAGCAAACCGGTCGTCATGACCGGCGGCGCACAGGCTGCCGCTTGGTTGCCGCGATCCCTTGCCGCTGACTGCCGCATGCGCGGCACCATGTTTGCCGCAGCGGCAACAGCGGCAACGAAATTGCCGCTTTGTCGGCGGACAGTTGCCGGATACCGGCAAAAGAATTGCCATTCTTGGGAGTTGCTTGCCAGGCTCGCGGACGCCAGTGAGGTCCTTTACACTCTCGTTCTCAAGACGACGTTGATGCCGGGTGCTGGAGCTGCTTCGGCCTCCTCATCGGGTGGCCTGCCGTGAGTGGGCCGCAGCTGTACACCCCGGCGGAGGCGGCGCAGGTCATGAAGGTGCGCGAATCATGGTTGCGGAAAAAGGCGGCTGCCCGGCTGATCCCGTGCACGTTCGTGGGGCGGCACCTGCGTTTCAGTGAAGGTGACCTTGAGGAGATCGTCCGTTCCGGTTCACGCCCGCCAGTGACGGCGACTCCTCGCCTGCGGACGCGCCGTAGCAACCGCACCTAGGCCAGGCCGACAGAACCAACTTCTGCCCGTGTCGATAGCCGAGGGTGAAGGGCCCGCTCGGGAATCCATTCATGGAGATTGACGAGGTGGTGTGATGGCGTACGCGCAACGGCATGGCAAAGGATGGAGGAGCCGGTACAAGAGACCGGACGGGACCTGGGGATCCCAGTCGGGATTCGAAACCAAGACCGCGGCGCAGGAATGGGGGAACGAACAGGAAGCACTTATCCGGCGCCATCTGTGGATCGACCCGGCAGAGGCTCAGACACCGTTCGGGCTCTTCGCCGAAGCCTGGCTACGGAACATCCGGCTGGCCATCACCACCCGGGCTAAGTACCAGTCGCACCTGGATACCCATCTGCTGCCACAGTGGGAGGACTGGCCGCTGGTAGTGATCTTCAATCACCATCTGGAGATTCAGGGCTGGGTCAATGAACTCCACGACGAACTGGCCGAGTCCACCGTCGCTTCGGTGTTCGCGTCGTTCTCCACGATCATGAATGTCGCGGTGCGGGCGCGGAAGATCCCGGCCAGCCCCTGTCAGGGCATCCGCGTCACGACCGGGCAAGGCGGCCCTGAGCGCCAGGTCGCCACACCGCTGCAGGTGCTGCGGGCCGCGTTGCGGCTGCACGACAGCTTCGGCTACGGCGGGTTCGTGCTGGCGCTGATGGACGCCTACACCGGAGCCCGCTGGTCGGAGCTGGTCGGGCAGCAGCCACACGAGTACGACGAGATCAACAAGGCCATCCGTGTCGCCGAACCGCTCGCCGAGGCCCGCGGACGGCTGGTCAAGGCCGAACGCCCCAAGACCCCGGCCAGCAAACGCTGGGTGCAGCTACCGCCGTTCCTGGCCGGCCTCTACGAGCGCCTCCTAGAGCAGACCGAACACCCCTACGCATTCGCGGGAGACAAAGGCGGCCAACTACGCCGCAGCCACTTCGCCCGGCGGTTCTGGCGCCCCGCCTGGGACGGCGACCCCAACCACCC
The DNA here is from genome assembly GCF_004348735.1 of Actinomadura sp. KC06. Lineage (GTDB taxonomy): Bacteria > Actinomycetota > Actinomycetes > Streptosporangiales > Streptosporangiaceae > Spirillospora. The sequence continues at coordinate 31,257 of NZ_SMKT01000080.1, read as the reverse complement.
GGACCCGGGCAAGCGCCGCCCACCGATACTGCGGGGATTCACCTTCCACGAGGGCCGGCATACTCAGCGGACCTGGCTGGCCGAAGACGGCATCCCCGATGTGGCCCGGGCCGCCCGGCTGGGGCACAAGCTGCCCGGGATGGCCGACGTGTACGAACACGTGACACCGCCGATGAAGGAACAGATCCTGGAGGCGCTGCAGAAGCGGTGGGAGACCTCACTGCTGGCCCTGCGACCCGGCGAGCGGGAACGCCTCATCGCCGCCGTGCCGCAGATGGACGGAGCCTTCGCTAAACTGCAGACAAGGCACCAGGCCGCGGTGTCCGGCGAGAAGATCGTCGCCCAGATATCGCCCAACCAGGCCTGAGGCCTCGCTCGTCAACAACACAAGCAAGGCCCCTGACCTGCGCAGAAGCGTGGTGGGCGATACTGGGATTGAACCAGTGGCCTCTACCGTGTCAAGGTAGCGCTCTCCCACTGAGCTAATCGCCCTTGCGAGGTGGAGACGGGATTTGAACCCGTGTACACGGCTTTGCAGGCCGTTGCCTCGCCTCTCGGCCACTCCACCAGAAGGAGACCTTCTGGTCATAGCCTGAAAGGCCCCTCAGAGCGGAAGACGGGATTTGAACCCGCGACCCTCACCTTGGCAAGGTGATGCTCTACCCCTGAGCCACTTCCGCTTGCGCCTCTCGGCGACGGGGAAACCTTAGCGCGTCCTCGGCGGTTCCCCAAACCGGTTTCGTGGGCGGACGCTTCGACGGGGGGCGAAGGGCGGGTCGCCTAGAGTCGGGGCATGGGGTCGGAGCATGTCCTGAGTGCGGACTTCGCGCCGGTCGCGGCGCTGCCGGCGGACCGGGCGCGGGCGGCGCCGCTGGACGGGCGGCCGCTCGCGGCGGGTGTCGCGGCGCAGACGGCGAGCGCGCATCTGGCGCGGCTGCCGGACGGCGGGTTCGTGACGGAGAAGGGCCTGGCGGGCCTGGCCGATTCGTTCGGGTGTGTGCTGCCGTGAATTTCGCTTATGCGGGTGGTCTGCTGGCGACGGGTCTCGTCGATCTGACGAATGATCTGGGGGCGCTGGATTCGCGGGGCTGGTGGGCCGTGGTCGTCACCTATGAGGGGAAGGCGACGTGTGCCCGGTTCGAGCGTGTGGGGGCGGCAGAGCATCCGGGGGGTGTGTGGGCCGGGCCGGGGGAGTGGAGCAGTTCGCTCGATCGGGCCGCGTACATGGCGGGCGTCCAGAGGATTCGGGACGCCATCGCTGACGGTGTCGTCTACCAGGCCAATCTGTGCCGGGTGCTTTCGGCCGAGCTGCCTGGCGAGTCGAGCATCGCGGGGCTGGGGGCGAGGCTCGCCAGAGGGAATCCCGCGCCGTACTCGATGACGATGAAGGTGCCCGGCCTTGAGGTCGCGTGCGCTTCGCCCGAGCTGTACCTGTCCCGCGACGGGGACGTCGTCGAGTCCCGTCCGATCAAGGGGACGGCGAAGACCGTGGACGGGCTGACGGCCAAGGACGACGCCGAGAACGTGATGATCGTCGACCTCGTCCGGAACGATCTGGGCCGGATCGCGGCGGTCGGCTCGGTGGAGGTGCCGGGCCTGTGCGAGGTGGAGGAGCATCCGGGGCTCGTCCATCTGGTGTCGACCGTCCGGGCGCGGATGGCCGGGGGAGGGTGGCCGGAGCTGATCGCCGCGACGTTTCCTCCGGGTTCGGTCACGGGCGCGCCGAAGGCGAGCGCGCTCGACCTGCTGGGGGTGCTCGAACCGGTGCCGCGCGGCCCGTACTGTGGGGCCATCGGCTGGGTGGACGCGGACTCCAGGCGCGGCGCCCTCGCGGTCGGGATCCGGAGTTTCTGGGCGGAGGGCGGCCTGCTCCGGTTCGGCACCGGCGCGGGCATCACGTGGGGGTCCGATCCGCTTCGCGAATGGCGCGAGACCGAGCTGAAGGCGGCTCGGCTTTTGGAGGTGGCTTCCGGTGACGGCGCAGGTCCCGATCTGGCTGAACGGGGAACTCGTCGACCCTGAGCGCGCGACGGTGTCGGTGTTCGATCACGGCATGCTCGTCGGCGACGGGGTCTTCGAGACGGTGAAGGCGGCCGACGGGGAGCCGTTCGCGCTGACCCGCCATCTGCGGCGGCTGGCCCGGTCCGCGGCCGGCCTTGGCCTGCCCGAGCCCGACCACGACGCCCTCGCCCAGGGGACCCTGGAGGTGCTGGCGGCGGCGCCGAAGTGGCCGCTGGCCCGCGTCCGCATCACCTACACCAGCGGGCCGGGGCCGCTCGGGTCGGCGCGCGGCGACACCGGGCCGACGGTGTCGATCATCGTGGCGCCGCAGACCCCGTTCCCGGCGACGGCGGACGTCACGGTCGTGCCGTGGACGCGCAACGAGCGCGGCGCGCTGTCCGGGCTCAAGACCACGTCCTACGCGGAGAACGCTCTGGCCCTCGCGTACGCCAAGGAGCGCGGCGGCGGCGAGGCGATCTTCGGCAACACGGCGGGGAACCTGTGCGAGGGGACGGGCACGAACGTCTTCGTCGTCCTCGGCGGGCGGCTCGTCACGCCGCCGCTGTCGTCCGGCTGCCTGGCCGGGGTGACGCGCGCGCTGGCGCTGGAGTGGTGCGGCGGCGAGGAGGAGGACGTCGCGCTGGACGACCTGTACCGCGCGGACGAGGCGTTCCTGACGTCCACGACCCGGGACGTCCAGCCGATCCACGCGGTGGACGGGACGGTCCTGCCCGCCGCGCCCGGCCCGATCACCGCGAAGGCCATGGCCGCGTTCGCCGCCCGTTCCGCCGAGCTCATGGACCCTTGACCAAGACGCGGCCCCGCACGCCTTTACGTGATCGATCTATTCGTTCACCGTATGTGGTGACGCTTGTAGGAGGTCACGCATGGGCCATTCCGGCAGGGACTTCTCCAAGAGGCGGATCGGCGCGGCGGCCGCGCTCGTGATGGCGGGCACGATGGCGGGCGCGGCGCTCGCCGGGTGCGGCGGCGGGTCCCCGACCGATCCGAACCGGGGCAAGGACGCCAAGAGCTACTCCCTGACGATCACCCGCAACGCCATCGAGGGCGGCAAGAACACCGAAGAGGCGGAGTGGATCACCAGGACGGTGATCCCGCGGTTCGTCGCGGCGCAGAAGGCGAAGGGCGTCACCGCGAAGGTGACGTTCCGGGGCCAGGGCGTGGACGACGAGTCGTACAAGACGAAGCTGGCGCTCGACCTGAAGTCCCGGTCGGGCGCCGACATCATGGACGTCGACGGCATCTGGGTCGGCGAGTTCGCGCAGGCCGGCTATCTCAGGCCGCTGCCGGAGGTGGTGGGCGCGCCGGCGGACGCGTGGGACGGCTGGTCCACGATCCCTGGAACGGTCCAGAAGCTGGCGATGTTCGAGGAGAAGCGCTACGGAATCCCGCCCGCCACCGATGGGCGCGTCCTGTTCTACAACAAGAAGCTGTTCGCGCGGGCCGGGCTCCCGGACGGCTGGCAGCCGAAGAGCTGGCAGGACATCCTCACGGCCGGCCGCGCCCTGAAGAAGCTCCCCGGCGTGACTCCGATCCAGCTCAACGCGGGCACCGCGATGGGCGAGGCGACCAGCATGCAGGGCGTCCTGCCGATGCTCGCCGGCGCCGGCGCCGAGATCTACACCGGCGGCAAGTGGACGGGCGGGGGACAGGCCGTCAAGCAGGTCCTCGGCCTGTACGCGCAGATCTACGGGCCCGAGGGCCTCGGCGACCCGAAGCTCCAGCAGGAGGCGAAGGGGCGCGACAAGTCGTTCGAGGAGTTCGCCGCGGGCAAGATCGGCATCCTGGCGGAGGGGGACTACTTCTGGCGGGACGTCGTCAACCCGAAGACCGGCGTCGCCAAGATGAGGACCCGCGACCAGGACGTCGGCTACGCGCTGATCCCGGCGGTCGTCCCGGGCAAGGGCGTCCGCGGGCAGTCGTTCGTGAGCATGTCGGGCGGCGCGGTCACCGTCATGAACCCGAACACGAAGTACCCGCAGCAGGCGTTCGAGCTGCTCGCGTTCATGAACTCCGCGGAGATGACCAAGGCGCGGACGGCCGGCACGCCAGAGCTCACGTCCCGCACGGACGTGAACAAGCAGATCCTCGCGGGCGATCCGTTCCTGACGTTCGTGTCGGAGAAGGTCCTGCCCGTCACGTCGTACCGTCCGGGCCTCGCGGTCTATCCGGAGGTCTCGACGGCGTTGCAGGAGGCCACGGCGAGCGTGGTGTCGGGCAAGAGCCCCGACCAAGCCGCCGCCGAATACACGAAGAAACTGGAAGGGATCGCCGGTGGCGCCGCCAACGTCACCCCGCGCTGACCTCGAACCCGCACGCCATGCCGGGGACGACGCGGCCGGGCTGGGACGCGGCCGGGCCGCGGCGTTCGTCGCTCCCGCACTGGTCCTCGTCTCCGTGTTCCTCGTGTTCCCGGCCCTCTGGACGCTGTACCTCGGCACGACCGACTACCGGCTCACCGGCCTCGCGGCGAGCGATCCGAAGTTCGTCGGCGCGGGCAACTACCGCGACGTCCTCGGCGACGGCGACTTCCACCGGTCGCTGTGGCTGACGCTGCAGTTCGTCGTCGGGTCGGCGGTGCTGGGGCAGACCGTCCTGGGGTTCGCGATCGCGTGGGTGATGCGCGACCGGTGGGGCCCGCTGCGCCGCCTGGTGGAGGGCCTGGTGCTGCTCGCGTGGATCCTGCCGGGGTCGGTCATCGCGTTCCTCTGGATCGCGCTGCTCGACCGCGACGGCGGCACCCTCAACGCGCTCCTCGGCGCGCCGGGCACGGCATGGCTGCTCGACCATCCGATGGCCTGCATCGTCGTGTTCAACATCTGGCGCGGCACCGCGTTCTCGATGATGCTGTACGGCGCGGCGATCGGGAACGTCCCGCCGTCCCACCTGGAGACGGCGCGGCTCGCGGGCGCGTCCACCTGGCAGACGCTGCGGGACGCGGTGCTCCCGCGCATCCGCGGCCACATCCTGACGAGCCTGCTGCTGGTCAGCCTGTGGACGTTCAACGACTTCACCCCGTTCTTGATCACGGCCGGAGGCCCGGACGGGCGTTCGGAGATCATGTCGGTGTACGTGTACCGGACCGCGCTCGGCGACGGGCGGCTCGGCTTCGGCGCCGCCATCTCGCTGATCATGATCCTGATCAACCTCGTGATCGCGCTGCTGTACCTGCGGGCGCTGCGCGACCGCTCCAGGAAGGCGGCGGTGGCGTGAACGAGACCGTCCGGGAGGTGCTGCGGAGGATCGGGCTGGCCACGTTCGTCTCGGCCGTCCTCGGGTTCTTCTCGCTGCCGCTGCTCTGGCTGGCGTTCGCGCCGTTCGACGCCGATCCCGGCATCTCCGCGTCGCTGCCCGAGTTCACGTTGCAGAACTTCCGGGTCCTGATGGACAACCCGTACGCGCTCGCGTCGCTGCGCAACTCGGTGCTGCTCGCCGCGGGGACGGCCGCGCTCGTCGTCACGGCGGCGGCGCTGGCGGCGTACGCGCTGAGCCGCGTCCGCGTGCCCGGACGGGACGCTCTGCTCTACGTCCTGCTCCTGCTGTCGTCCATCATCACCGGGACGGCGGCGATGGTGCCGATCTTCCTGCTGGCCTTCAACCTGCACCTGATCGACTCGCGGCTCGGCGTGATCCTGGTGCTGACCGGCGGGCTGCTCCCGGCGGCGATCTTCCTGCTGAAGGACTTCACCGACGCGACGCCCACGTCCTACGAGGAGGCCGCGCGGGTGTTCGGGGCGTCGCCGCTGCAGATCCTGCGGCACGTGGTCGTCCCGGTGATCCGGCCGGGCCTCGCCACCGTCGCGGTGTGGACGGTCGCGCAGGTGTGGGGCGACTTCCTGATGCCGTTCCTGCTGCTCCGCAACCCCGACAAGGCCCCCGCCTCGGTGATCATGTACACGTTCTACACCGAGGGGGGCCAGCCCGACCTCCCCCTGATCTCCACGTTCTCGCTGCTGTACTCGCTGCCGGTCGTGCTCATGTACCTGTTCGTGAGCCGCCGCTACGGATTCCGCTTCCACGGAGGGATCAAGCGCTGATGGCCGACATCGCGATCCGGGGGCTGACGAAGGTGTATCCGGGCGGCGTCCGGGCCCTGGACGCGCTCGACCTCGACGTGGCGGAGGGCGAGTTCTTCGCGCTGCTCGGCCCGTCCGGCTGCGGGAAGACGACGCTGCTGCGCACGATCGCCGGGCTGGAGACCGCGACCGGCGGGACGATCCGGCTCGCCGGCGCCGACGTGACGCGGCTCCCTCCTGGACGCCGCGACGTCGGCATGGTGTTCCAGGACTACGCGCTGTTCCCGCACATGAACGTCCTGGACAACATCGCCTACCCGCTTCGCGTCAAGCGGGTGGCCCGGGCGGAGCGGCACCGGCGTGCCAAGGACGCCGCCGACCTCCTCGGCCTGCTGGGCCTGGACGGGCGCCGTCCCGCCGAACTCTCCGGCGGCCAGCAGCAGCGGGTCGCGCTGGCCCGCGCGCTCGTCGCCGAACCGCGGATCTTCCTGCTGGACGAGCCGCTGTCCAACCTGGACGCGCGGCTCCGGCTGGAGGCCCGCACGCAGCTCAAACGGCTCCAGCTGCACCTCGGGATCACCACCGTCTTCGTCACCCACGACCAGGCGGAGGCGCTCGCGCTCGCCGACCGGATCGCGGTCATGGACGCCGGGCGGATCCGGCAGCTCGGCACGCCGGTCGAGGTTTTCCGGCGTCCCGCGAACCTGTTCGTCGCGGGATTCATCGGCTCCACGCCGATGAATCTGCTGCCGGGGACCGTCCGGGACGCGTCCGTCGAGATCGCCGGGGCCCGGCTGCCCGTCCCGGATGACGTCCGCGCGGAGATCCCGGACGGAACGGACGTCGTGTGCGGGGTACGTCCCGAATACCTTGATTTCCATGGGGACCCCGTGGACGGTGCGTTCGGCGGGACGGTGTCCGTCATCGAGCACCTGGGCGGGTCCTCGCTCGTGACCCTGGACGGAGAGGACAGACCGTCCTCCAGCCCCCACCCACCGCCATTCAACGGACGAGCTCCGCTCGGCGGTCCAGTGCGCGTCGTCGTGGCGGAGGGCCGCGAGCCCGAGCCGGGCACCGAGGGCTGGGCGGTGCCGCGCTCCGGCCGCGTCCTGCTCTACCGGGACGGTGAACTGGTGACGGCGGCGGAACCGGCGGCGGAGCCGACGATGGCTCCGCCGATCAAGGACGGGGGACCTGGATGACGGTGACAGTGCATCGAGGGCGCTGGAGCCTGGAAGACCGCCTGGAGGACGGGCTCCGCGAACTGCCCTTCGACGTTCCGCCCGGCACGGCTTCGGTGACGGTCGAGCTGTCCTTCGAGGGCGGTGTGATCGACCTGGGCTGCCATGGGCCGGACGGCTTCCGGGGCTGGTCCGGCGGGGCGCGCCGCCAGTACACGGTGACCGCCGAATGGGCGACGCCCGGATACCTGCCAGGGGAACTCGAACCGGGCACCTGGCACGTCTGGCTCGGCCTGCACCGGATACCGCCCGACGGCGTCCCGTACGAGGTCAGGGTGACCACATCTGGGACGCTTCCGACGCCCCCTGACGAGACGTTGCCGCCGCGGCCGGAACGTCCGCCGCGCCGGGATCTGCCCGCGTCGGACGGGATGCGATGGCTCGCGGGCGACCTGCACTCCCATACCGTCCACAGCGACGGGACGCTCACCGTCCACGAACTGGCGTGCCTCGCCGCGTCCCGCGGGCTGGACTTCCTCGCCGTCACCGACCACAACACCGTCAGCCACCATCCGCACCTGCCCGCCGCCGGGGCGCACGCCGGGATCACGCTGCTGCCCGGCCAGGAGGTCACCACCGATCTCGGGCACGCGAACGTGTTCGGCGACACCGGCTGGGTCGACTTCCGGCGCCCGAGCGCCGACTGGGTCGCGTTCGCCGACGCGCGCGGCGGCCTCATGTCGATCAACCATCCGCTGAGCGGTGACTGCGCGTGGCGCCATCAGCTGCCCGCGGCGTCCCGGCCCCGGTTCGCCGAGATCTGGCATCCGACCTGGTGGGACCGGCGCTGGGGTGCGCCGCTGGCCTGGGCGGACGTGTGGCGCCCGGACGGGGTCGTCCCGCTCGGCGGCAGCGACTTCCACGACCCGGAACAGTTCAAGAACGTCGGCGAGCCCGTCACCTGGGTCCTCGCCGAAGACGGCGACGTATTGGGCGGGCTGGCCGCCGGGCGGACGTCGATCTCCGCCGGGCCGGACGCGCCCGTCCTGCTGCGCGTCGACGGCGAGCTGATCGCGCTCGGCGCGGACGGGACCGTCCTCGTCCGGCCGGACGGGCGGCGCGCCGCCGTCCGGGGCGACCGCGTCCTGATGCCGGCGGACGGCCCGGGAATGCACCGCCTGGAAACCCACGAGAACGAGGTGATCGCGCTGTGCGGGTAGAGACCGCCCCGGACCGGGCAGAGGCCCCGGAGATCGTCGTCGTCCCCCACACCCACTGGGACCGTGAGTGGTACCTGCCGTTCCAGCGTTTCCGGCTTCGGCTCGTGTCGCTGCTCGACGGCGTCCTCGACCGCATGGACGCCGACCCGCGCTGGCGCTTCACGCTGGACGGGCAGATGGCGGCTGTCGACGACTACCTGGAGATCCGTCCCGAACGGCGCGCACGCGTGGCCGCGCTGGTCGCCGAGGGGCGGCTGGCGGTCGGGCCGTGGCAGATCCTGCACGACGAGTTCCTGTGCTCGGGGGAGAACATCGTCCGGAACCTGGAGCTCGGGATGCGGCGCGCGGAGGAGCTGGGCGCCGCGATGATGGTCGGCTACCTGCCCGACCAGTTCGGGCATTGCGCGCAGATGCCGCAGATCTTGAAGCTGGCGGGGATCGAGCACGCGTGCGTGTGGCGCGGCGTCCCCGACCGGGTCCGGGCGCACGCGTTCGCCTGGGAGGCGCCTGACGGCACGGCGATCCGCACCCAGTACCTGCCCGAAGGCGGCTACGGCAACGCCGCGTCGATGTTCGGCGACGGGCCGTCGAGTGGAGCTCGTCCGTTGGATGGTGGTGGGCGGGGGCCGGAGGACGGTGCGTCGCCGCTCCCGGGCCGCGCCGCCGGTTTCGCCGAGGCGATGGGCCGCTGGTATCCGCGCGGCGGCCCGCTGCTGGCCATGTACGGGGCCGACCACACCGCGCCCGCCGCCGACCTCGCCGACCGGATCTCCGCCGCCGGTCCCGGCATGCGCCTCGACACCCTCGCCGGGTACTTCGCGGGGGAGGAGACGTCCGTGGACGGGCTGCTCCACGTCCGGGGCGAGCTGCGGTCGCACGCCCGCGCCAACATCCTGCCGGGCGTGATCTCCGCGCGCGTCCGGCTCAAGCAGCTGCTGGGACGCGCCGAGCGGCTCGTCGAGCGGTACGCCGAGCCGCTGACCGCCCTCTGGTACGACGGCGACGCGCGGACGTTCCTCGACCTGGCGTGGCGGCGGCTCATCGAGACGAGCTGCCACGACTCCGTGACCGGCTGCGGCAGCGACGAGACCGCCGAGCAGGTCGCGGCGCACATGGCGGAGGCGGAGCAGCTCGGACGCGCCGTCTGCGACCTCGTCACCGCCGAACGCGCCGCGTCCGTCCCGCTCGGCTCGCACCTGGTGTTCAACCCGACCCCCGCCGCCCGGACCGGCCTGGTCACGGTGGACGTCCCGGCGCCGGAAGGGGAGCCGGGCCTCGTCGCGGGCGACGGGCGTCTCGTGCCCGTGCAGACCCTCGACATCGCGCCGACCGTGCTGGACGACGCCGTCCATCCGGCCTCCGACCTGCCGATCGTGCTGGAGCGCGTGTACGGGCGGGTGCTGTTCGGGCAGGAGATCCGCGACTGGGCGGTGTCGCGGGACGACCGCACGCTCACCTTCCATGTGACGTCCCGCGCCGACGCCGCCTTCGACATCGGCGACGTGCGGGAGGCGCTGCGCGGTGCTGAGGGGGAGTGGCGCGTCCGGATCCTGGCCGACCCGCGCCGCACCGTCGCCGCGCTGGTCGACGTCCCCGCGCTGGGCCTGACGACCGTGACCCCGGCCTTCGGCCCGGCCGCACCGGACGCCCCGGTCACGGCCGCCGAGAACGTCCTCGACAACGGCCTTCTCCAAGCGGAGATCCAGGAGGACGGCACGCTCAGTCTGCGCACCCCGTCCGGCCAGATCATCGAAGGCGTCGGACGCATCGTGGACGGCGGCGACCTAGGCGACTCCTACAACTACGCCCCACCCGCCGCCGACCGCCTCATCGAGGACCCGGACGGCGTGCGCGTCGAGCCCGTCTGGAGCGGCCCGCTGCTGGCCGCATACGACATCGTCCGGACGTACCGCTGGCCCACGTTCGGAGACTTCGGCCGCGACGCCCGCTCAGAGGCCGAGGAGGACGTGACCGTCACCACCCGCGCCGAACTCCGCGCAGGTGAGCCGTTCCTGCGGCTACGCGTCACGTTCGACAACCGCTCCGAAGACCATCGCGTGCGCCTGCACATCCCGCTGCCGCGCCGCGCCTCCTCGTCGTTCGCCGAAGGCCAGTTCACGATCACCGAGCGCGGGCTGACGGCCGAGGGCGGGTTCGGGGAGCGTCCCGTGCCGACGTACCCGGCGTCCGGATTCGTGGCGGCCGGGGGCCTCGCCGTCCTGCCGGAGCACGTCACCGAGTACGAGATCACCGGCGGCGGACGGGAACTCGCGCTCACCCTGCTCCGCTCGATCGGCCATCTGTCGCGGGACCGCAACGCCTACCGCGACCAGCCCGCCGGTCCGCAGCTCCCGACCCCGCAGGCCCAGTGCCGCGGCCTCCGGACGGCCGCTTTCGCGATCATGCCGTACGGCGGCGGACGGCCCGGTCCCGACGTCCTCCGGGCGGCCGAGACCTACCGGCACGACCTCCTCACCGCCGCCGGCTACGGCCCCGCCGCCGCGCCGCCCCCGCCGTCCCGCGTGGGCGTCGCGATCTCGGGCGACGGCGTCGTCATGACCTCGCTCCGGGCCCGCGACGGCTGGATCGAGACCCGGATGGTCGCCCAATCCGACGAGCCCGCGACCGCCGTCCTGCAAGGCCCGTTCACCGAGGCCACCCGCGTCGACCTGCGCGGACGCCCCGGACTGCCCATCGACGTCCACGACGGGACGGCCGCGCTGGCACTGCGCCCCTGGGAGATCGCGACGGTCCGGCTCAGACCTTAGACAGGGCGTGCGCGCGGGAGGCCGCCATCGCCGCGCCCACGATGCCCGCGTTGTTCACCAGCCGCGCCGGCACGATCTCCGCCCGCACCCCGGTGATCAGCGGGACGAAATGCGCGGACCGCCTGCTCACCCCGCCGCCCACGATGATCAGCGACGGGGAGATCAGCGCCTCCAGATGCCGCATGTACACGCCGAGCCGCTTGGCCCACTTCTCCCAGCCGAGCCCCTCGTCCTCGCGGGCCTTCGCGGACGCGCGCTCCTCCGCGTCCCGCCCGCCGATCTCCAGATGCCCGAACTCGGTGTTCGGGACGAGGACGCCGTCGGTGAACAGCGCGCTGCCGATGCCGGTCCCGAGCGTGAGCACCACGACCGTCCCGCGGCGCCCGCGTCCCGCGCCGAGCCGCATCTCGGCGAGGCCGGCGGCGTCGGCGTCGTTGAGCAGCGTCACGTCCCGCCCGGTCGCGTCCGCGATCATGGACGCCGCGTCCAGCCCGATCCAGTGCTTGGACACGTTCGCCGCCGACAGCGTCACGCCGTCGATCACCACCCCGGGATAGGTGACGCCGACCGGGCCGTCCCACCCGAAATGCTCCACGATCTCGGCGAGGACCTTCACGACCGCCTTCGGCTTGGACGGCTGCGGCGTGTCCACCCTGAACCGCTCGCGGGTGAACGAGCCGTCCGCCAGATCGACCGGCGCCCCTTTGATCCCCGACCCGCCGATGTCGATCCCCAGCATCTCCGTGGCCATGCCTTCACTGTGCCCGATGCGCGCCGCGCCTACGAGTCCTCCGCGGGCCTGTGGGCCTACGAGTCCTCCACTGGCTGCGGGCCTACGAGTCCTCGACGAGCTGCAGGCCGATGACGCCGACGAGGATGAGCGCGAGGAACGCCAGCCGGACCGGCGACGTGCTCTCGCTGAACGCGATCATGCCCGCCGCCGCGACGCCGACCGCGCCCAGCCCGACGAAGATCGCGTAGGCCGTGCCGACCGGCAGCACCCGCAGCGACAGCGCCAGCACCACGACGCTGAGCACCGCGACCGTGAGCCCGATGACCGTCGGCCAGAACTTCGTCAGGCCGTCCGACTCCTTCAGCGCCGTCGCCCACACCAGCTCCATCAGCGAGGCGACGACGAGCAGCACCCAGGCCATCAGGCCGCATACCCTCCGTCCACGGCGATCGCCGCTCCCGTCACGTAGTCGCCGCCCGGACCCGCCAGATGCGCGACCATCGCGGCGATCTCCTCCGCGCGCCCGTACCGGCCGAGCGCCGTGAACCCCCGCTCGAACTCGGCGTCCGGCGAGTCGGCCGGATTCATCTCGGTGTCGGTCGACCCCGGCTGGACGACGTTCACGGTGATCCCGCGCGGCCCGAGATCGCGGGCCAGGCCGCGGGTCAGCCCGGTCAGCGCCGACTTGCTCATCGCGTACAGCGTCCAGCCCGGATAGGGGACGCGCTCGGCGAGGCTGCTGCCGATGTTGACGATCCGCCCGCCCGGACCGAGATGGCGGGCCGCCGCCTGCGCCGCCACGAACGCCGCCCGGACGTGCAGCGCGAGGGTCAGATCGATCTCCTCGGCCGTCACGTCCTCCAAGGGCCCATATGGCGCGATCCCGGCGTTGTTGACCAGGATGTCGAGCCGCCCGAACTCCGCCGCCGCCCGCTCCACCGCCCTGGCCGCAGCCGCCGGACCGTCCTCCAGCCCCCACCCGCCGCCATTCAACGGACGAGCTCCGCTCGACGGATCAGCTAGGTCGGCGGCGATGGCCAGCCCGCGCCGTCCCTCCGCCTCGATCCCGCGCACGACCTCGGCCGCCCGTTCCGGGGCCCGCACGTAGGTCACGGCGACGTCCGCGCCCTCCCGCGCCAGCCGCAGCGCGATCGCGGCGCCGATGCCGCGCCCGCCTCCGGTCACCAGGGCGGCCCGTCCGGCAAGCTGATCCGTCATCTCGTCCTCCGGCCCTAATAGGAAAAGTTTCCGCTTAGCGAGATTAACCGGAGAGTTCTCCGGATACAAGTCCGGTTAGTCTGCTGTGCTGTGCCGAGAGGGGACGGAATGCGCGAGCTGCCGGTCGTGGGAAGCCCGCCCGCCGAACGCGCCGACGCGGCGCTCAACCGGCGCCGCATCCTCCGCGCCGCCGCCGAGATGATCGCCACCCGCGGTCCCGAGGCCGTCTCCATGGACGAGGTCGCCCGCGCCGCAGGCGTCGGCGTCGGCACCGTCTACCGCCGCTTCGGCGACCGCGCCCGCCTCGTCTACGCCGTGATCGACGAGCGCGAGCGCGACTTCCAGGCCGCGTTCATCCAGGGCCCGCCGCCGCTCGGGCCCGGCGCGGCGCCGTCCGGCCGCCTCCGCGCGTTCCTGCACGCCCTCGCCGACCGCACCGAGGCTCAGGCGGACCTCCTCCTCATGGCCGAGTCGGGCCCGTCCGACGCCCGCTTCCGGGACGGCTCCTACGGCCTGTACCACCGGCACGTCGCGATGCTCCTCCGCGAGATCCGTCCCGGCGCGGACGCCGCCTACCTCGCCGACGCGCTCCTCGCCCCCTTCGCCGCGAACCTGTTCCTCTACCAGCGCCGCACCCGCGGCATGCCCCTGGACCGCATCAAAACCGGCCTGGACGCCCTCACCGAGAGCCTCATCACGCACACCCCGGAAACCTGATCACGGACCGATGATGAGCCGAAGCCCTTAACCGGACGACCGCGGCCCGCCAGACTGGGGGACGTGAATGACTTCGATCTCCTCGTCCTCGGTTCGGGCCCCGGCGGGCAGCGCGCCGCCATCGCCGCCGCCAAGCTGGGCCGCAAGGTCGGCATCGTCGACCGCCGCGACATGATCGGCGGCGTCTGCATCAACACCGGGACGATCCCGTCCAAGACGCTCCGCGAAGCCGTCCTGTACCTCACCGGCCTCAACCAGCGCGAGCTCTACGGCCAGAGCTACCGGGTCAAAGAGGACATCACGGTCGCCGATCTCGGGATGCGGACGCAGCACGTCATCGGCCGGGAGACCGACGTCGTCCGCAGCCAGCTCGCCCGCAACCGCGTCGCCGTCCTGCCCGGGCGCGGCCGGTTCCTCGAACCGAACGTGATCGGGATCAGCGGCAACGGCGACCGCGAGCACAAGGTCACCGCTGACCGCGTTGTCATCGCCACCGGCACCCGCCCGGCGCGTCCCGACACCGTCGCCTTCGACGACCGGACGATCATCGACTCCGACGGCATCATCAACATGGAGCGCATCCCCGAGACCATGGTCGTCGTCGGCGCCGGCGTCATCGGCATCGAGTACGCCTCGATGTTCGCCGCGCTCGGCACCAAGGTCACCGTCGTCGAGCGGCGCGAGCGGATGCTGGACTTCTGCGACCTGGAGATCGTCGAGGCGCTCAAGTACCACCTGCGCGACCTGGCCGTCACGTTCCGGTTCCGCGAGAGCGTCGCGTCCGTCGAGCGCATGCCGCAGGGCGCGATCACCGTCCTCGAAAGCGGCAAGCGCATCCCCGCCGACACCGTCATGTACTCGGCCGGGCGCTACGGCATGACCGACGACCTCGGCCTGGACGCCGCCGGCCTGGCCGCCGACGCCCGCGGCCGGATCAAGGTGGACGAGCACTACCGCACCGACGTCCCGCACATCTACGCCGTCGGCGACGTGATCGGCTTCCCGTCCCTCGCCGCGACGTCCATGGAGCAGGGCCGCCTGGCCGCCCACCACGCCTGCGGCGAGCCCGTCGCGGAGATCCACGAGACCCAGCCCATCGGCATCTACACGATCCCCGAGATCAGCTTCGTCGGACGCACCGAGGACGCCCTCACCGAGGCCAAGGTCCCCTTCGAGGTCGGAGTCTCCCGCTACCGCGAGCTCGCCCGCGGCCAGATCATCGGCGACTCCTACGGGATGCTCAAACTGCTCGTCTCACCCGAGGACCGGCGCCTCCTCGGCGTCCACGTCTTCGGCACGGGCGCCACCGAGCTCGTCCACATCGGCCAGACGGTCATGGGCTGCGGAGGCACCGTCGACTACCTGGTCAACGCCGTGTTCAACTACCCGACCCTCGCCGAGTCCTACAAGGTCGCCGCCCTCGACGCGATGAACAAGATGCGCCACATCGCGCGCCTGTCCTCCTAGGACGGCCACAGTAGGTTCTCCAGCTCGGCGTCGATGTCGATGAACTCGGTCTCCTCGCCCGCCGGAACGGCCTGGTACGTCCGGTGCAGGAAGTCGGCCAGCGGCGACAGCGGCACCTCGAACAACGCGTCCCCGAAGGGGGACGACAGCGCGATGTTGAGCGTGGCGTCGTCGGAGCCCGGCCAGACCTCCACATCCCCGTCCCCGACCTTCCGCACGATGCCGACCGTGAGGAGCTCCCTCGCGAAGATCCACTCCACCGGCTCGTCATCGCCCACGTAGAAGGCCATCCGGATCGCGTACGGATCGTCGGCCGCGTAGTCCAGCCCGGCGAGCAGCGGAACGGTCGTACGGTCGGGGACGACGAGTCGAAGGCCCAGCTGCGCTGAGACGGTGGTGTTCATAGGCCATTCCCTCTAACGTCGTGTCCCGCAGGCGGGGCTCCCCGGTGAGTGCTTCTCCTCCCCACGGACATCCCCGCGATCTATGACGCCTAACTGCCTGATCGCGCCTGAACATTCCGGCGTCCCGGACCTTTGTGACTCATCTCACCGTGCCTGACCTGCGCAAAGACGGAAGTTTCCGCCCTTGTGCCCCCGCCCCGTGCGACGATCGGCCAGGTAAAACCTCCCGTTCCCGCCCCCGTCCGCCTGCCTTTAAGGTAAAGCCGTGGCAATCAAGAACGAAAAGGAAGCCCCGCCCGCGGAGCCGCGCCGCATCCACCGGTTCCGCGAACGCATCCGGCGCAACCGCCTCCTCAACACGGCCTGGCGCCTCGGCGTCTTCGCGGTCGGCTCCGCCGTCCTCCTCGGCGGCCTCATCATGATGGTCACCCCCGGCCCCGGCATCCTCGGCATCGTCGTCGGCCTCGCCATCCTCGCCACCGAGTTCGCCTGGGCCCAGCGCGCCCTCCACCGCGCCAGGGCCGCCGCCGACCGCGCCAAGGAAAAGGCCCTCGACCCCCGCGCCCGCCGCCGCAACCTCATCGTCGGCACCTTCACCGCCGTCTTGGCCGCCGCCGCCCTCACCGCCTACCTGGCCATCTACGGCTTCGTCGTCCCCTGGAACATCGACGACCCCACCTTCTGGACCTGACCCCTGCGCATGCGCACACAACCCCCAACATGCGCTAGAGTTTCCGACGTCCAGGGCGATTAGCTCAGTGGGAGAGCGCTTCGTTCACACCGAAGAGGTCACTGGTTCGAACCCAGTATCGCCCACCCGTATAGATGCAGGTCAGGCCCGGCTTCCGCCGGGTCTTCCCTATTCTGTGCCAGACCTGGCGACCGGGCCGAGCGAATGACAGCGATGTGATTACTCTCGTTGCCGTAAGTGGGCGTCTCGGCCTAGCGGTCGGACTTCGTTGCGGGTGGCGACGCCGCTCGGACCCGCTCTGGATGCGGCGAAGCACAAGGTCAGCACGCGTCATTGCGCCCTCGCCACGGCCTTGATTGGCACCGAAACGGTGCGGTGACGGGCGGCGCGAACCGCGCCGACGTTCCACACCCGGCCATTCGCCGCTGGGTATCCAAGCGGGTGCTGACGGGCTACTGCGTGGTCCGCGGTTGCTGAAGGTCAACCTCAACGAGATTGATGCCATCGTGCGCCCTATCCCCACGGCCGGACGAGGGTGCCCCGACGCTGCCTGAGAACAACGAAGGCCGGCCCGGGGCTACGAGCTCGGCTTCGGAAGGTGGGACCACGAGCCCACGGCGCCGAGGACGGCCCACACGTCCTCACAGGCATACAGTCGCGAGGCGCAGTCAGACCTCTGCGCATCCGAGGGGTAGGGGACTGAAACGCCCTGGCGGGACGGGAAGCACAACCATGTGAGATCCCGTGCCGATGGTTCACTCCGAAGAGCGCCGATGCGGTGGGCGCCTTCGCCCGCCGGGGGAGGACGGCCAACCGTCCGCCTCCGTGCGCAAGCTGAGGGGTCAGGCTCTCAGGTCGGCGTCGTCGGAGACGGCTGCGGTTCGGCTGGCATCTGCGACTCGTGCAGGCCGGCGGCGGTCCGCATCCCCTGGGTGCTGTACGTGAACGGCCCGGCGGTGGGTGTTGATCGAGGCCAGTTCGGCCTTTCAACACTGCTTCTGCGGGGTGCCGCTGTAAGACAGTGCCGGTGATGTGGTGCTCGGCTTGCTCGTGCAGCATGCTTCGGTTGCGCGGATGGGCGGGGTATCGCGGCGAACACTTGGGATCTGCGGTCGCCGAGACCGAGGGAGATGCCGATGAACAGGTAGCTCGGTCGCGCCGGCCGCGTGTGACGAGGTGGGCCCGCGCGCAGAATCTGCCTGATAAGGGCCT
The DNA here is from genome assembly GCF_004348735.1 of Actinomadura sp. KC06. GTDB lineage: Bacteria > Actinomycetota > Actinomycetes > Streptosporangiales > Streptosporangiaceae > Spirillospora. The sequence continues at coordinate 13,608 of NZ_SMKT01000080.1, read as the reverse complement.
GAAGATCTCCCTCCTCGCACCGCAGTCGTGATCTCGCTCAGTCTGACTATTGCCTCGCTTGATACGCAAGATGATTGCCCATGCCAAGATCCTTCAGTGGAAGGCTCCAATGGGCGTCTATGCACAGTGTCCACGTCCGGACTGCAATATCCTGCCCCCCTCGTCTAAACTCAGTGCAACCCAGGCGAAAGTGGGGATAATTGCACGACAAAATCCAGGTTTCGGGTCGGCGGCCCGTGACCCTGACAGAGTCTCTCGCAGCCAGCACGGCGCGGTATCGCATCCTGCTCGCAACCCCGTCGCCCCTCAATGATCCAGAACGGCTGGAGCCTCGTCACGAGCTCGAGGAGATCTATCGGGCCCTGGACGAACTTCGCGTGGATGTCGACATCATTGCGCTTAATCCGCCGACGGTCGGCTTGCTCAGGGTGGCACTGGCCACCCATAAGTTCGACATCGTTCACATCGCGATGCACGCAACCGGGGAACACCTCGAATTTGAGGCTGAGAATGGCCTGATGGTGAGGTTGCCCTACAAAAGGTTCGCCCGGCTTTTTAGCGACTGCTCGGATATGTTACTCGTTCTCAACGGATGTGCGACTGAGGAGTTGGGGGACTGTATCGCGCGATCAGCCTCAGCGGTGACCGTCATATCGGCGGCAGGAGATATTCCACGTACCGCCGCACGGACCCTGCTCGCAGACATATACCGGATGCTGTTCACAGGAATGAGCCCGGAACGCGCGGTCAGCGAGGCGTCCACAGAAATATCCGGCCTGGCTCCCGAGTCCGGACCCGCGTTACGTGTCCGCGGCCATGCTGCAGAGAAGGCGATTTTCAATATCGAGTCAGGAGTCGCTGCCCCGCGGTTCCTCGCATGCGAGCCGCATAACAGCTTCCCCGCTGTGCACAACCAGTTCTTCGATCGCGAGGCCGAGGCTGTCAAGATCTATGACATCCTCTTCGGGGAGCGATCGCATTCCCCATACGTGGCGATCACTGGCGTGACCGGGTTCGGCAAGACGGTTTTGGCGCAGACCCTGGCCAACCGTTATAGCTGGAGATTCCCTGATGGAATCGGCTACTTCAGGCCGGGCGCCGAACCGGTATTCCAAGGTGTCGCGAGGGCTCTGGGGTGGGAAATTGGCCAGGCACCCGAGGCGGTGCTGGCCGCGCAGGTATCCCGGCGACTGTCGGCGAGCAGGTGTCTGCTGGTCCTGGACAATCTCGAGAGCGCGCCCGAGGAGACTCTGCAAGATTTACGTGCGCTGTTCGTTGCCTGGAACACCAGTGTGGGCGGTCGAGCCATCCTGATCTCACAGGATTACCCGCGAGAGTTCGCGGAGATGATCGGTCCCAACAGAATCAACGTCGGATCCCTTCCCATGTCGGCGTCCCGCGAGCTCGTGACCGGCCTGCTCGGTGGCAAGGAACGCGCTCAACAGATCCTCGGCGACGAGATAGCACTCGCCGCCACATTGTGTTTCATGCATCCCAGGACGCTTGTTTCCGCCGGTTCCGTCCTCGACATCGGACAACCGTGGTCAACGCTCAAGGAAGATCTGCAGAGAAACCATCTCCGCGGCCCGGTGAAGATTAACGCCGAGGTGCTGGGGCAGATCATTTCGAAGCTGGAAAAGAAACTTCCCCTTATCGTCGATTTCATCAATGCGTGGTCGATGTTCGAGGACCGTTGCAGGGAGAAGACCTGGCGCAGTCTCGTGGCACAGGCGGTGGGAGCTGAGGAGTCCGCTCGCGCGCTCTACTCCCAGGTGCTCAACGAGTTGCAAGGAGCAGCGATCATCGGGCGTTACGACCTCACCGGCGAGGTGCACTGCGTGATGCATCCGCTCGTCGTCTCGCATCTGCGGTCACGCCATGACGAGATGTCCGCCGAGAAGACCCGTTCTCTGATCAGAAGTCATCTGGACATCCAGAAGGCGCTGTCGTCGGAACTTGAGGACTACCCCGGCGACGAGCTCAGGAACATCAGGCGCACGCTGAGGCTTGCCGAGGACCTGGGGATGTGGCAAGAGATCATCTCTTACTGCGTTGCTGTGGTCGGCGACGCGGATCTGCTGCTCCTCCGCCGAGGCCCCTGGCAAGTCGCTAAGGAACTTCTTGATCTAGGAGAATCCGCCACCGCGGTGGTCCCCGACGGTGCACCCGCTCGTTTGCGATTCCTTCTCAGGAGAGGTCTCGTTCGCTACCGCCTCGCCGAATTCGACCAAGCGGCCTCCGATTACGAGCTGGCCCACGAGACGGCGCGGTCGCTGGACCTGCCACGAGATCAACTGACCGCTTTGAGGGGTAAGGGGCAAGTGCTGTACAGATGCGGCGATTTGGATGGCTCCGAGGCTGCATATCGCGCGGGTCGACAATTGGCCGAAGCAGGTGCATCGGCGGCAATGCAGGCTCTCGCGGGCATCGATCACCAGCTCGGCAAAGTCCTGTATCGCAGAGGTGACCTGGCCGGTGCCCGACGGTTGTTCGAGCAGGTTCGCACCGTTCGGGAGGGAAGAGGTGAGGATCGAGATCTTGCCAAGACTATTCATGAACTCGCCCGCATCGAGCATGCAGATGGCAACATGGACGCTGCGCAAGAGTTGTACTCGCAGGCTCTCTCCATCGAGCGCGCAGTCGGTGATCCCGTGATGGAGCAGGCGACGTTGTTCCAGCTGGCGAAGCTTGCCGTGAAGCAACACGACATAACCTCCGCTGAGCGACTTTTTGACGAAAGTCGCCAGATATCGGAAGGACTCAATGATCTCGTGTGGATCGCTCACGCCCATTACGGGCAAGCCCTTCTCGCGGCCGCCCGCGGCGTCCGCGAAGAGGCCGGGGCGCATGCCTCGGAGGCGATCAGTCTCGCGCGGCAGTTGAACATCGGGCTGGCCAAGGAGATCGCCGGCTGGGCGCTCCGAGAAGACATTCGCCTGCTACCCGCAGCAGACCAACGAGAGTGACATCCGGATGTTCTCATGAATGTCGAGGAAGACCGTGCAATCGCCGCCAAACGCAGGAAGGCCCGAAAGTACACGAGAGAACCGGAAAGGGTGATGTTGCTCGAGATCAAAATGACCATGAGGTCCGAGCATGCGGAGCGGGAGATCTCCTTCTCGGACGACGTGTGGTCATGTACCTGCGACTTCTATACGACAAGAAGGACCTGTAGTCATGTGATGGCCGTGCAGGAGATGTTGTTCGAGAATCTGGGCATTCGTCAACCCTGAGTCGAGATCGGTGCTGGAACGGAAGGTGAGAGAATGATAAAACGGCTCGCCGAAAGGCCCTTACGGACCGCGTTCGGAGTTTGGCGCGAGATTCTCTACTATGACGGGCAGGATCAGTTGATAGTGCTCGTCCTTGGTGATGTCGATGGCGCTTCGGATGTGCCCTGTCGAATACATTCCGACTGCATCTCGGCTCATGTGTTCAACAGCGTCGAGTGTGACTGCCGGGAGCAGTTCATATCCGCACAAGTCTTTATCAAGGAGCAGGGCTGTGGCGTCATCATCTGGCTCGATCAGGACGGCAGGGGAAACGGGCACATGGCGCTGATGTTGGCCGCCAGCCTGGCCGAGCGGGAATCCATTCCGCAGACGGAGGCTTATGTCAGGCTCGGCTATGCGGCCGACCGCCGTACCTACAACGCCGCCGCCGCCGTGCTCCACGACCTGCGGGTCGGGTCCGTCCTGCTCCTCTCGGACAGCCCGGGAAAGGCCGAAGGGCTCACGGACCGCAACATCGCGGTCAGCGGGATGCACTCGGTCGCGGTCGATCTGGAGGAGCACCCGGGGCTCCGTGCGTACTACGAGGACAAGATGGCGAGGGGTTACACCATCGGCGGATTCAAGAGCGAGAGTGTCTAGCGGTGGAGAGAACCCTCGTGATCATCAAACCCGACGGCGTCGCACGCGGCCTCGTCGGGCCGGTTGTCAGCCGGTTGGAGCAGGCCGGCCTGCGCATCGTGCAACTGAAGATGACGCGAGCGACGGAGGCTCAGGTCCTGGACCATTACGCGGAAGACCCTGAGTGGCTCGAAAGCTCCGGAACCCGGGCGGTTGAGCGCCTCCAGGAGAACGGAATCGACTGGCGCGAGCTCACTGGCTGCGAGGCTGCGTCGGACGTGGGACGCCTGATCAGGGCGAGGCTGGTCGACTACATGTGCAGTGGTCCGATCGTGGTACTGCAGCTGGCGGGTCCGGCTGCCGCCCGTAAGACACGGCAGATCATCGGTGCGACACTTCCGTTGGAGGCCGCCGCGGGATCTCTTCGAGGCGGCTATTGTGCCGACGACGTGATCTTGAGTTTCCAGGAGAAACGCGCGCTGGAGAACATCGCGCACGCCTCCGGCGATGCATCGGAGGCGCTACGCGAAATCGAGATCTGGTGCGCGGACAACCAATCCAGGTGAGCCCCGGTGCGGATGCATGCCGCCATGGCCCCGAGAACGGCGGCGGCATGAAGGTGCTCGTGCTCGGTGATCTCTGTCTCGACACCCTTGTCGAGGGAGAGGTGGCGTTCGACTCTGCCGCCGCCCGCGACGGCGGCGACTTCTCGTTGTGGACTCCCTTGTTCGATGCCCCAGGGGGAACGGCCTATCACTTCGCCGCGGCCGCCCTGCGGTGCGGTCACACGCCGGTGATCGTTGGCGCCGTCGGCGCGGACGTCGCGGGCCGGGCGATCACAGCGGCGCTGACGGGAGAGGCGATCGGGCATCAAGTGGCCGTTGCCGACGGGCGTCCGACAGGCCGCACGGTCATCGGCTACAGCGCAACTGGGGCACGGGTCATGTTCGCGTCTCAGGGCACGGCCAACGAGGGCCTGTCCGGTGGGGTGGTTGAGGAGGTACTCGACGCCCTGCCCGGGTTCGACGCCGTCTGGGTGTCCGGCCTCAGCTTGAGCAGGAGGGCGACGCCTACCTACGCGAGCGTGCGTGAGATCGCCTCGGGCGCCACTGCCAGGGGCGTGAGGCTCCTTCTCGACGTCGTTCCGCACGAATTCCACCGGCACTTTTCCGACGTGCCCTCGATTACCGCTGAATTGGGGCCCGTACATGGTCTGGTCTCCGAGTTGACCTCCGCCCGGAGACTGCTCGGCCTGGGTGAGGCCGGCGAGGCACTCACCGATCGGCGACTCGACGAGACGGCCGGTCTGCTGCTGGAGCACGTCGCCGCCACCGTGCTGCGCTATCGGACCGGCTCGCTCTACCGGCAATCGGTACGTACCCGCGGTGGCCTCGCACATGACCTCGAACGCCCTGTCCCCGACCGGCTCGGTCTTCGTGGATACGGCGACACGATGACCTGTGAGGTACTGGCCGAACTTGTCGGAGCGGGGCACAAGGATACGACAACCTCCGGGAAGATCGAATCACTTTAATGCGTATTCATGCGGTCGTCATCGGGATCGATAAGTATCGCGATCCCGCCATCAATGATTTGAGTTTCGCTCGCCGGGACGCGGAGACGATTTCCGCCATGTTGAGGAATTCGTCGTTCGCCGAGTCGATAAGAATCACCGAACTTTTCGATGGTCGAGCCACCCGGGTGAACATCATGCACGCGATAGGGGTGGATCTTCCACGGGAGTCGACCCCGCAGGACGTGATCATCGTCTACTTCGCCGGTCACGGGTCCCCCGAGCTGGAGAGGTCGGCCGCGGAGATCGCCTCGCGCTACCTGATCTGCCACGACAGCAGGTACGACTCGCTCCTGTCCACGTCGATCGATGTTGAACTGGACCTTGCCAGGCTGGCCGCTCGGCTGCCGGCGGCCTTGGTGGTCTTCGTCACCGACGCCTGTTTCAGCGGTTTCTCCGGCGGCCGCGGCATCATCGGTCCCGTGCTCGCCGCCCGGCGCAGGGAGAATCGGATGGCCGTCCGGCTGCCTGAATTGAGGCTCGGCGCGGGGACCGTCTTTCTCGGCGCCGCTGCGGACGATGAGGTCGCCTGGGAGGACTCATCGTTGCGCCACGGGGTTTTCACCCATTTCCTTCACAGCGAGCTGACCTCGGTCAACGGAGGGCAGCGCATCGGCCTTTCGACGCTCTACGACTTGGTGTACGAGGGTGTGTCCACGTTCAGCCTGACACGGCAGAATCCGGTCATGCACGGAACGGTGAAGGGGGCCTACCTCCCAATCTTCAGGTAGCTGCTCCGCAGTCGAGTCACCAGACGACGGGATACATCCATGGGACGATTACTGCTCCTCACAGGCGAAAAGGCCTCCGGTAAGACCAGTGCAGTCCGCCGTGTGGTCCAGGAGGTAGGCCATGAGCACTTCTTCGGATTCTTTGCGGACGAAGTCCGGCGGAACGGCGGCCGCTGGGGGTTCGAGTTGACCACTCTGGACGGTGAAAGGGGCACGCTCGCCTCCATTGATTCCAGCAGCACGCTGAGGGTCGGTGCACCGAACAGTGCCGGGATCGGTCGCTATGGCATCGAGCTGGGCTTCCTCGACAAGGTGTGCGTACCGCTCATCCGGAAGGCGGCGTCGCAGGCGGACGGGAAGATCCTCGTTCTCGACGAGATCGGACCGATGCAGCTCTATTCTGAAAATTTCAAGGAGGCCGTTCTTTCGATTCTGGCCGATTCAAGCCATGCGCTGGTATTTGGCACGATCGTGTTGCGCAGCCTGCCGTGGAGTGATGACTTCAAGAGGCGACCCGGTGTTGAGACCTTTCTCTTGGACAAACGGAACAGGAACAGCCTGGCGCGCATGATGTCCCTTTATCTCAAGGAGACCATACGACCTTCGTGAAGTCTCGTTTCCCGCAGCCTCGACGGGTCAAGGTCGGCGGGCTGACCGGCCCCATATGGATCCGTGCGCCGGCCTGGCCGTCTTCATGCCCACGGTCCTTCGGCGAATGCCGATGCAGTGGTCTGCCAGGGACGCCTGGGGTCGGGCGTGGGATGACGGGGAATCGGTGGCCGTTTCCAGACAGCGGACGGGCGGAAACCGCCCCAGAGCGGCGCCGTCGCGTCGGTAGGATCTAGGCTCGCCCAGAGCCGGTGGCGTGGGGAGTGCGGGGAACGGAGGGGTGAATGTCGCGATCCGGCAGGCCCGTTCCTAGGCCGCCGAGGGCCGTCCAGCGTTGGTTCCAGGAGAGGGAGTCCGACTTCCCCTGGGAGCAGGAGGGGCTGGACCACGTCAAGGGCTTGATGCCGAACGTGGAGCCGTACCGCGCGTGGGCGCTGTTCTCCTTCGTCGCTCCGTCGGGACGGGTCCACGAGTGCGACCTGTTCATCGCGACGCCCGGCGGGCTGTACCTCGTCGAGCTGAAAGGGCATCCGGGACGCGTCGTCAACAGCGGGGCGACTTGGACGTTCAACGCCGACCGGCCGAGGACGATCCGCAACCCGCTGTCGCTGACCGACTGGAAGTCCAAGGAGCTGAAGAGCCGGCTGGCCTGGGCCGCGAGGGAACTGGGGTTCTTCAGCGTGCGGATGCCGCGGATCGAACCGGCGGTGTTCCTGTCCGCGCCGAACCTGGCCTCGGAACTGGACGAGGTCCAGCGCACGCGCGTGTACGGCCGCGACGACCGGCAGACCGGCCTCGGCCGGATCTGGCACGACCTGCTGGGCCGTCCTCCGGAGAACGAGCAGCGGAGGGTCGCGGCCGACTTTTCCAAGCGCCTTCCGCAGATGCTGGAGCGGATCGGCATCACGCATTCCACGGCGCATCTGCGGTTCGGGGACGAGTGGCGCATGGAGCCCGGCGTCCTGGAGGCCGGGCCGCGCTGGGAGGACCGGCTGGCCGAGCGGCACGACATGGTGCACGAGGAGGGCCGGGTCCGGATCTACCTGGTCAACCGGCAGGCGACGGACGAGGCGCGCAGGACGGTCGACCGGGCGGCTCGCCGCGAGTACCAGGTGCTCCAGGGCATCAACCACCCCGGTATCGCGCAGGCGGTGCAGATCCGCGAGCACCAGGGCGGTTCGGCGATCCTCTTCCGGCACCACCACCGTGACCTCCGCCTGGACTCGTACCTCGACGTGCACGGGGCATCGCTCACACCGGAGACGCGCCTCGCGCTCGTGCGGCAGCTCGCGGAGGCCGTCCGGTACGCGCACAACCGGTCGCTGTACCACCGCGCGCTCTCCGCACGGTCGGTGTACGTGTCGGCCAGGGACGACGGGTCGCGGCCGGTGCTGCGCATCATCGACTGGCAGACGGCCGCACGGGATTTCGACACCACCACCCCGATGACGATCGGCCAGTCCACCCTGGACGCCGAACTGGTCGACGACGCCGCGCTGGTGTATCTGGCGCCCGAGTTCGACCAGCCGTACCCCGACCCGGTGGACATGGACGTGTTCGGCGTCGGCGCGATCGCCTACCTGATCCTCACCGGCCGCCCGCCCGCACCCGACCGCGCGACCCTGATCGACACGCTCCGCGACGCCGGCGGGCTGCATCCTTACGCGGTCGCAGATGGCCTGGGCGACCAGCTCGACCGGCTGGTCTTCGAGGCCACGCAGGGCGTCCCGGCGAACCGGCTTGAGTCGGCGGACCGGTTCCTGGCGGAGCTGGACGCCGCCGAGCAGGACGCCGCCGTCCCCGACGACGCGCTCGCCGACGGCTGGGAGGGCACGGACCCGCTGACCGCGACGCCCGGCCAGATCGTGGACGGTGACGCGGACGGCGTGTGGCGGGTCGACCGCGTCCTCGGCTCCGGCGCGACGTCGCGGGCGCTGCTGGTGCGCCGCGACGCCGACGACGAGGAGGCCGCCGAGCCGGGCCCGGAGCGGGTTCTGAAGGTGGCGCTGGACGAGGCGAAGGCGGGACGGCTGGCCGCGGAGGCGGAGGCGCTCGCGAAGGTCGGCGGCGGCGCGATCGTGCGGCTGCTCGGCGGGCCGCGGTAGCTCGCCCAGCGGACGGTGCTGGACCTGGAGTTCGCCGGTGACCGCACCCTCGCCGCGGTCCTCCACGATGACGGGAAGCTGACCTACCACCAGCTCGAGCGGTTCGGCCGCGACCTGTTCCGCGCCCTGGATCAGCTCGTCGCGAAGGGCGTGCGGCACCGCGACCTGAAGCCGGAGAACTTCGGGGTGCTGCGCCGCGCGGACCGCACGTGGGAGCTGAAGCTGCTCGACTTCTCCCTCACGGACGTGTCGGACCGCGATCCGACCGCGGGCACGCGCGGCTACCTCGACCCGTTCCTCGGCACGCCGAGCCGTCCCGACTTCGACGACCACGCCGAGCGGTACGCGGCCGCGGTGACGCTGCACGAAATGGCGTCGGGGGAGCGGCCGCGGTGGGGGGACGAGAGGTCCGACCCGCGCACGGGCGACGACCCGTACCCGTACCTGTCGGCGGAACTGTTCGAGCCTGCGCTGCGCGACGGCCTCACCGCCTTCTTCCAGCGCGCCCTGCACCGGGACGTTTCGGAGCGGTTCGACACGTTCGCGCAGATGGAGGCCGCGTGGCAGGACATCTTCCGCAGGGCGGACGCGACGGCCCCGGCCACGACGCAGGCGACGCTCGCCGGCGGCGACGCCGAGTCCGGGCTCGGCCCGGAGGAACTGAAGGCCGCCCGCGACATCGCGGCGGACGCGGCGACCCTGGAGACGCCGCTGATCGCGGCAGGTCTGTCGCCGCGCGCGGTGGCGGTCGCGGCGGGCTTCAACGCGACGACGGTCAGGCAGCTCCTGGACGTCCCGCCGTACCAGATCTCGAAGGCGCGCGGCGCGGGCGCGGTCGCGAAGAAGGAGCTGAACCGGCGGCACAAGCAATGGACGACCTCGCTGCGCCCGCACCGCAGGGCAGGCCAGGAGCCGGAGGATGAAGCCGTCGCCGGCCCGTCGCTCGGGCCGCCACCCGGCGGCCCTCGCGTGGGAACGCGCGTGGACGACCTCGCGGCGCTGCTCGTCCCCGCCGACGAGCGCCGGGGCTCACGCAGGGGCAGGACGTTGCGGTTGCTGCTCGGCCTCCCGGACACCGACGGCACCGTCCCCGACGACACGTGGCCGACGCAGAGCGCCGTCGCGAAGGCGGCTGAGACGACGCAGGCGACGGTGTCGCGGCACCACAACGAGGCCATCAAGCGGTGGGCCGCGGCCGACTGGCTGACGCCCGTCCGCGACGAGGTGGTCGCTCTGGTCCGAGGGCAGGGCGGGGTCACGACGGCCATCGAGCTGGCGGACCTGCTGCGCGTCCGGCACGGCGCGGCCGACGCACCGCCGGAGGTCACCGTGGCCCGGTCGCTCGCCGTCGTCCGCGCCGCGGTGGAGGCGGAGGCGTTCACCGGGACGGACGGGGACGACGGCCGCGAACCCCGCCTGGACCGGCTGCGCCGCGGGCGGCACGTCCTGGTGGCGCTGGAGTCGCTGCCGGGCACCGACGACCCGACACCCGCCGAACTGGCCGACTACGCCGCCGAACTCGGCGCCCGCGCGGACGAACTGGCGGAGCAGGACCCGCTGCCCGGCGGCGCCGAGGTGATCCGGGTACTGCGCGGCGTCGACCCCCCGGACGGGATGACGCCGCTGTCGGACACCCGCCTCGTCCGCCTCGCGTCCAGCGTCGCGGCGGACGCGCTCGCCTCGCCCACCTTCCAGCTCTACCCGCGGGGCCTGGACCTGTCGAGGGCGCTGCGGCTGTCGCAGGCCGGCGCGGGCGTCCGGTTCCCGCAGGGCGTCACGCTGGGCGACCTGCTGAGCAAGGTCCGCGCCCGATTCCCCGACCTGGACGCCTACACGCCGCCGCCCACCTACGTGGACGTGGAAGAGGCCCTGTCCGAGGCCGGGTTCCCGCTCCGCTACGACCAGGCCGACGAGCGGTTCTTCCCGCCCGCGCCGATCCGGCCACGGACACCGTCCAGCAGCACCACCGCGACCCGCCTCGGCGCCGGTCTCGGCGCCCCCGGCGAAGGCCCCGAGGACATCGCCGACGCCAGACTCACCGCCGCCGCCCGGCAGGGCGGGTTCCTCGCGCTGACCCTGCATCTCAAACGGCTCACCGGCGTCGCGGACGCGCTCGCCGCCACGTACCCGCTGGTCCCGGTGAGCTTCGCGGACGTGTTCCTCGCCGAGTTCCGCGCACTGGCCACCGAGCACGGCGCCGACTGGGGCCAGGTACTACGCGCGGACGAGCGGTTCACCCGCACCGGGGAGATGCCGGGCGGGCTCCGCTCGTTCGTCGTCCGCGTCCTGGACCGCACCGAACAGCGCCTCCACGAACGCGCCGCGACGCCCCGGACAGTGCTGCTCCTTCACAACGCGGGCCTGCTCGCCCGATACTTCGACGTCGGCGGACACGACCTGCTCACCAGACTGCAGAACGCGGCACGCCGCCCATCGGACGTCCCGCACGGACTGTGGCTCCTCTGCCCGTCCGAAGCGCCGCGCGCCACCCCGAATCTCGATGGACGGACGGTCGAGGCCATCGGCGCCACCGAATGGACCGTCCTGGACAAGGCCTTCCTCGCCCGCCTGCACAGCGGCCAGGCCGCTTGACCAGCGGACGACACGAACCACTATCGACGGCACGACCGAACGAGGAGACCGAATCAGTGAGCGTGGACAAGGCGGCCCTGCTGAAAGACCTCCGCAAGCAGGTCACCTCCCTTGAGGACGATCTGCGCGCGGACACCGAACCCGGGCAGCAGTTCCACGCCAAGCTCAAGGCCGAGTACGACGCCGCCCGCGCGCATGAGCGCACAGCGCTGACCTTCGGCCAATGGCGGGACGACCGGGTCACGCAGGCCGCCGTCGCCTGGATCCTCGCCACCGTCTTCGTGAGGTTCTGCGAGGACAACGACCTCATCACCGACCCGTGGATCGCCGGACCCGGCGACCGCCTCGCCGAAGCCGACGAACGCCACCAGCAGTTCTTCCGCGACCACCCGGACAAGAACGACCGCGACTGGCTGATCGCCGCCTTCACCCACCTCGCGAATACCAATGAGACCGTCGCTGGCCTGTTCGACCGCGACCACAACCCGCTGTGGGAGTTGGAGCCGTCCTACGAGAAGGCCGCCGAACTCCTGAAGTTCTGGCGCCGCCTCGACGCGGACGGCCAGATCGTCCACGACTTCACGGACAAGGAGAACCTGGACACCCGCTTCCTCGGCGACCTCTACCAGGACCTCTCCGACCACGCGAAGAAGACCTACGCGCTCCTCCAGACCCCGGAATTCGTCGAGGAATTCATCCTCGACCTCACCCTCGAACCGGCCGTCAAAGAATTCGGGCTCGAACCGCCCTGGAAGCACAAGCCCGCCGGATGGCCCGGCGACGAGCCCATCGTCCACGGTCTCCGCACCATCGACCCGGCCTGCGGCTCCGGCCACTTCCTCCTCGGCATCTTCCACCGCCTCCTCGACAAGTGGAAGAAGGTGGACGTCCCCGGCCTGGACGACTGGGGCCGCATTCGCCGCGTCATGGAATCCATCCACGGCTGCGACAAGAACCCCTTCGCCGCCGAGATCGCCCGCTTCCGCCTCCTCGTCGCGGCTCTGCATGCCGCAGGCGAAACCCGCCTCGACACCGCCCCCGTTTTCCCGATCAACGTCGCGGTAGGCGACTCCCTCCTCCATGGCCGCGGAGCCGAAATCCAGACGGGAATGCTCTTCGGTAACGACGAGCAGTTCACCTACAAGACGGAGGATGTGCAGGAGTTCGCGAAACGCTGCGACCTCCTCGGCGTGGGCACCTATCACGTGGTCGTCGCCAACCCGCCGTACATCGTCGCGAAGGACAAGCAGGAAAACGAGAACTACCGCGCCTACAGCGCCGCCTCGGGAAAATACGCGCTCTCGGTACCTTTCGCCCAGCGCATCTTCGAGTTGGCAATCCGCACGGGCGGCTCAGACCGGGCCGCCGGATTCACCGGCCAGATCACCGCCAACTCGTTCATGAAACGCGAGTTCGGCAAGAAGCTCGTTCCCTGGTTCCATGAGAACGTAGATCTGACGCATATCATCGATACGTCAGGCGCCTATATCCCAGGCCACGGCACACCGACGGTCATCCTCGCTGGCCGCAACCGTACCGCACTTAAGGGTGATCCAATCCGCGCTGTCCTCGGCATTCGAGGTGAGCCAGACCAGCCAGCTAACGCCGCTGAAGGGCAGGTCTGGGCGGCGATCATTGGCCAGCACCGGATTGCTGGAAGCGAATCAGAGTGGGTCAGTGTTACGGACCTGGGGCGGTCAGGCTTGGCCGCCCACCCGTGGTCTCTTAGCGGTGGTGGCGCAGGGGGTGTATTCGACCTAATCGAGGATGCACGAATTAAACGACTCGGGGACTGGGCAACCTCAATTGGGATCACTGCTGTAACTGGTGAAGACGATCTATTTTTGCTCACCGGAAATGGCGCGGCAAGTCGCCTCGGTGTTCCTCAAACACGCCCCATGGTGGTGGGCGACGGCGTTCGAGACTACGGAGCCTATGCCGAATTCGATGCCGTCTGGATTTATGACCAGGATCTGCAGGTCGAAGACTTTGATCAACTAGGCGCTGTTGGTCGGTTTTTGTTCGCCTTCCGTGCTGCCATCTCTCGGCGAAAGCGGTTCGGGGTGCCAATGCTCGAACGGGGAATGGCCTGGTATGAGTGGCAGGAACTTTATGCGAGTAAGTTGCGCACTCCGCTCTCCATAGCC
>NZ_SMKT01000007.1 GCF_004348735.1 Actinomadura sp. KC06 | reverse complement strand
GGGTCGGCCGGGGCGGGGTCGTCCCCGTGGTCGTCTCGCCTGGCACGTCGCTCCATGCTTGCTCATTGTGACGACTTGGCCACGAGTTGTCGCGCAATTTGGCCACAGTCGCAGTTCTTTGCGTGAGTCGCGTCATGGCCGGGACGTTGTGGCGTCGGAGAGGACGTGGGCGTTACCGGGGCGGGTCGCCCACGCGGGGTGCGTTCGTTCCGGCGAGGGGGTGGAACGAACGCGCCCCGCGCAAACGCGCGCCCACCCGCCTGCTGTGCGCTAGCCGGTTATCTTGGCGCGGCCCATCTCGTTGAGCGTGCCGCCGTCCCGCGGGGTCTCCCAGCGCACGTCGCAGTCGCGTCCCGACAGGTGGACGGTGGCGATCGCGTTGTCGAACCACGGTCCCTCCGTCATCCGCCAGCGGATCGGCGGGACCGGCACCTTCGACAGCTTGGCCAGCGCGCGGAACGGCCCGCCGGCCGCCCGCGAGCACGCGATGCGGTTGGCCAGGCGGAACTTCCCGATCAGCGGGTTCCGCAGCGGCGAGCAGACGATCTGCGAGATCTTCGACTGCGTGCCGGGCTCGGTGACCCGCGCCAGGTACGAGTAGTGGATGTCGCCGGACAGGAACGAGATGCTCGCGGGAGCGGGCCCGCGTTCACCGCGTCCGACCGCGAGGACGTCGGCGGCCACGTCGCGGAAAGAGCGCTCGAACGCCGCCCAGTGCTCCAGGTCGGCGGCCTGCCGGATCTTCTCGCCGAGCCCGGCCCCGGCCTTGCCCCAGGCGCCGCCGGCCATCGCCTCGTTCCACGACTCGGCGTGGTGGATCGCCATGGGCAGCAGGTAGGGCAGGGAGCTCGCGATGAGCAGATGGTCCATGCCGCCCTGGCACTGCTCGTCCAGCCACTGGAACTCGTCGTCGTCGAGCATGCCCCGCCGTTCGGCGGTGAGGAGGCGGGAGCAGCGGCTGTCCACGACGATCAGGCGGGTGGCGCCCCAGTCGTGCGCGTAGCTCCAGCGCGTACTGGCCGGTTCCTTGTCGGCCTTCTCGGCGAACTCGTCCAGGACGGCGCCCGCGTCGCCGGTGCTGTCGGACGCCGACCGCACCGCCTTGTAGACGGGATCGGACGCGCGCCCCTCCGGCGACATGTTCCCGAGATGCTGGTAGATCCAGTACGAGCCGATCCCGCCGGTGATGCGGTCCTTCCACCAGGGCTGCGACCACATCTCCTGGCGCCACGCGTACGAGGTGTTCCAGTCGTCGCGGATGTCGTGGTCGTCGAAGATGGTGAACGTCGGAACGGTGGACAGCAGCCACCGCACCTCCGGGTCGTCATGCCAGGCCAGCTTGTACAGGTGGGTGTAGTCCTCGAAGTCGGCGGCCTCGTCGGAGGGCGGGTCGCCCGGTGCGCGGCGTCCCTTGATGAACTCGCGCATCGCGTCGCTCAGCTCGTCCGCGTAGACCTGGTCGCCGACCATGAGCAGGATGTCCGGCCAGGTCACCGCGTCGCCGCCGCTGCTGAGCCGGCGGGCGAGCGCGGCGAGCGCGTCATGGCCGAACTGCTCGACCGTGCCGGGCGACCGCCGGCAGGACCCGAACGAGATCCGCAGGCCGCCGTCGGGGTCGAGCGTCCTGATCTGGGACGGCGGGAGCCCGGCGCCGCCGTCCTCGGGCCAGACGGTGTCGCCGTCGGCGATCACCTCGTACGGGACGCGCGCGCCCGGCGCGAGACCCTCGATCTCGACGAGCGCGTAGTGGTGGCCGTGCGCGGTGAACGTGCGGGCGGCCGCGTCCACGCCGTGCTCCCGGTTGACGACCCGGACCTCGCATGGACGGTCGGTCTCCACCCAGATCGTCGCGGTGTGGTGACTCACATGCCGGAGATGGGGCCCGAGTAGCAAAGCGGTCATACCACGTCTCTCTAGCGGACCGGGGGCGGTCGCGTCCACTTATGCGGCAAGCCTGGGCCAGGCTCGGGTCAGCGGCGCAGTACCTTCGCCTCGGTTTCGGGGTCCAGGCCGACGACCGGGCGGTCGGGGCGTTGGGGGGCGCGTCCGCCTATGGACTGGAGCCATTCCCACGTGTCCGTCACCGTTTCCTGGACGGTCCTGCAACGCAGCCCTGTGGAAAGTGCCTTGGCGACGTTGCCGCGATGCAAGGTGTCGTAGTCCTCGCCGGGTGGAAGCCAGATCGGGAGGTCCATCCAGGGTTCGATGCCTGCTTCGAGGATCTTTTCTGGGGGCGTCCAGACGAGTTCGGCGTCTGAGGCCGTCGTCTGCACGCACGCTTCGAGCAGCTCGCGCATCGTTGTGTGGTCTGGTGGGCTGACGAGGTCGAAAGGGCCGCCGAGTTCCTGCTCGACGGCGTCCAAGGTCCAGGCGGCGAGGTCTCGGACGTCGATGTACTGCAATCCGGCATCGCGGGGGCCGGGCGCCAGGACCTTGCCGCCTTTCGCGATCCGGTTCAGCCACCAGGGCAACCGTCCGATGTTCTCGTACGGGCCGAGGATGAGCCCTGCGCGCACCAGCAACGCCCTATCGCCGAACACATCGAGCACTGCCAGTTCTGCACCGCGCTTGGCGGCTGCGTAGTCGACATCGTCTCCGTCGTCTGGGGAGCCGTCCACTACGGGAGCGTCCTCGCCGAGTGCGTCGGGTTCGGGGAACACGTAGACGGAGCGGCTGGAGATGTAGACGTATCGTCCGACGCGTCCCTCTAGAAGGCGTGCAGTGTCGCGCACGACGGACGGGGCGGCAGACCAGGTGTCGACGACCGCGTCCCACTCCTCGTCGGTGGCGAGTGCGTGAAGACCGTCCTCGGTGGTGCGGTCGCCGTGCAACGAGGCGACTCCCTGGGGCGGCGCATGGCGTCCCCTGTGGAAGACGGTCACGTCCCAGCCGCGCGCAAGAGCGTCCTCGGTGATGGCGCGCCCTGCGAACTCCGTCCCACCGAGCATCAAAATCCTCATGGGAAGACTCTGCCTTCTGTACGTACTGTACGGAACACCTGACCGCTCACAGCAGAACGCGGAACCGGGCAGCAGGCGCGGCGGCGGGCTACTTGTTGAGGGTCAGGCCGCGGGACGCGTGGACGCTCAGGCGGTCGGCGGGTTCGTCCAGGTCCACGATCACCTCGTCGCCGTCGCGGACCTCGCCGGAGAGGAGTTCGCGGGCCAGCTGGTCGCCGATCGACGTTTGGACCAGGCGGCGCAGCGGGCGTGCCCCGTAGAGGGGGTCGTAGCCGGTGAGGGCCAGCCATTCGCGGGCCGCCGGGGTGACGTCGAGGGTGAGCTGCCGGTCGGCGAGGCGCTCGGCGAGCTTGTCGACCTGGAGGTCGACGATGCGGGTCAGCTCGTTCGTGGAGAGCGCGTCGAACAGGATCACGTCGTCCAGGCGGTTGAGGAACTCCGGTTTGAAGGAGTTGCGGACGGCATTCCAGACCGCCTCCTTTTTCGCGCCGTTCTCCAGGGTGGGGTCGACCAGGAACTGCGAGCCGATGTTGGACGTGAGGATCAGGATCGCGTTGCGGAAGTCGACCGTGCGGCCCTGCCCGTCGGTGAGGCGGCCGTCGTCCAGGACCTGGAGGAGGACGTCGAACACCTCGGGGTGCGCCTTCTCCACCTCGTCCAGCAGGACGGCCGAGTACGGGCGGCGCCGGACGGCCTCGGTGAGCTGCCCGCCCTCCTCGTAGCCGACGTAGCCGGGCGGCGCGCCGACCAGGCGGGCGACGCTGTGCTTCTCGGAGTACTCGCTCATGTCGATGCGGGTCATCGCGCGCTCGTCGTCGAAGAGGAATTCGGCGAGCGCCTTGGCGAGTTCTGTTTTTCCCACGCCGGTCGGGCCCAGGAAAAGGAACGAGCCGGTCGGGCGGTCCGGGTCGGAGATGCCGGCGCGGGCGCGGCGGACGGCGTCCGACACGGTGCGGACGGCGGTCTCCTGCCCGATCAGGCGGCGGCCGAGCTCGTCCTCCATGCGCAGGAGCTTGGCGGTCTCGCCTTCGAGCAGGCGTCCGGCGGGGATGCCGGTCCAGGACGCGACGACGTCGGCGACGTCGTCCGGGCCGACCTCCTCCTTGACCATCGCGTCGCGGTTGTCGGCCGCCTCGGACGCCTCTTCGAGCTGCTTCTCCAGCGCGGGGATCTCGCCGTAGGTGAGGCGGGCGGACGTTTCGAGGTCGCCGTCGCGCTGGGCGCGCTCGGCCTCGCCGCGCAGCTGGTCGATCCGCTCCTTGACCTCGCCGACGCGGTTCAGGCTCGCCTTCTCCTTGTCCCAGCGGGCGACGAGGCCGGTGAGGTGCTCCTGCTTGTCGGCCAGGTCGGCGCGGAGCCGGTCGAGGCGCTGCTTGGACGCCTCGTCCGTCTCCTTGGAGAGGTTCATCTCCTCCATCTTGAGGCGGTCGACGGTGCGCTGCAGCTCGTCGATCTCCACCGGGCGGGAGTCGATCTCCATGCGGAGGCGTGATGCCGCCTCGTCCACCAGGTCGATCGCCTTGTCGGGGAGGTAGCGGGAGGTGATGTAGCGGTCGGAGAGCGCGGCGGCCGAGACCAGGGCCGAGTCGTTGATCTGGACCTTGTGGTGGGCCTCGTAGCGTCCCTTGAGGCCGCGCAGGATCGCGATCGTGTCCTCGACCGAGGGCTCGCCGACGAAGACCTGCTGGAAGCGGCGCTCCAGGGCGGCGTCCTTCTCGATGCGCTCGCGGTACTCGTCCAGGGTCGTGGCGCCGATCATGCGGAGCTCGCCGCGGGCCAGCATCGGCTTCAGCATGTTGCCCGCGTCCATCGCGCCCTCGGCCGCGCCCGCGCCGACGACGGTGTGCAGCTCGTCGATGAACGTGACGACCTGCCCCTCGCTCTGCCTGATCTCGTTGAGGACGGCCTTCAGCCGCTCCTCGAACTCGCCGCGGTACTTCGCGCCCGCGACCATCGCGCTGAGATCCAGCGCGATGAGCTTCTTGCCGCGCAGCGACTCGGGGACGTCGCCCGCGACGATCCGCTGCGCCAGGCCCTCCACGACCGCGGTCTTGCCGACGCCCGGCTCGCCGATCAGCACCGGGTTGTTCTTCGTCCGCCGGGACAGCACCTGGACGACCCGGCGGATCTCCGCGTCGCGGCCGATGACGGGGTCGAGGCGCCCGTCGCGGGCGGCGGCGGTGAGGTCGACGCCGTACTTCTCCAGCGACTGGTACGTGCCCTCCGGGTTCTCGCTGGTGACGCGGGCGTGGCCGCGGACCTTCTCGAACGCGTCCAGGAGTGCTTGGGGTGTGGCGCCGAATTCCTTGAGCAGGCCCGCGGCCGGGCCGCCGTCCGCCGCCAGGCCGACGAGGAGGTGCTCGGTCGAGACGTAGTCGTCCTCGAGCTGCTTCGCCCGGTTGGCCGCCGTGTTGATCGACCGCTGGAGCTGCCCCGACAGGCGCGGCGTCGACACCGTCGAGCCTTGCGCCTTCGGCATCGCGGCGAGCTGCTCCTCCGCCCGGCTCCTGATCGCCCGCCAGTCGGCGCCGACGGCCTCCAGCAGCGGCACCGCCGTGCCGTCGGTCAGCGCGATCAGCGCGGCCAGCAGGTGCTGCGGCTCCACCTCGGGGTGTCCCTCGGCCGCGGCCCGCCGGACCGCGACCGACACCGCCTCCTGGCTCTTCTGCGTCAGCTTGTAATCCACCGGTCCCCCTACTATTCCCGGTTGCGCTCGTGCCAGACGACGACGCTGGTGTGCCTGATCGGCACCAGGTCGCCGCCGGGAGTGCTCTCCGGCTCACCGTGCCGGCGCTGCTGCGCCAGCCGCGCCGCGACGGCACGGGTCGATTCGAGTTCGTTGGCGAGCTCGTCCAGCGCGGCGTGCGCCTTGGCGAGCTCCTCGCGGAGCCGCACGTTGTCGCGCTGCAGCTCCAGGATGTGCTTGATGCCGGACAGGTTGATGCCCTCCTCCTGGGAGAGCCGCTGGATCTCGCGGAGCATCACGATGTCGCGCATCGAGTAGCGGCGGCCCCGGCCCGCCGTCCGGCCGGGACACACCAGGCCCATCCGGTCATAGGTCCGCAGCGTCTGCGGATGCAGCCCGGACAGCTGGGCCGCCACCGAGATCACGTAGACCGGGGTGTCGTCGCCGAAGGGGTCCATGGCGTCACTCCTGCCTGGCCTGCTGGACGAGCTCGGCCCGCAGGTCGTCGCCCGAGCCGGCCTCGCGCAGCCGGACGAGGGCCTCCCGCGCCTGGTCGTCGAGCTTCTGCGGCACCTGGACGTCGACGGTGACGAGCAGGTCGCCCTTCGTGCCGTCCCGCCGGGTCGCGCCGCGGCCCTTCACGCGGAACTTGCGGCCGTTCGGGGTGCCCTCCGGCAGCTTCAGCGTGACCGGCTGCCCCTGGAACGTCGGCACCCGGATCTCCGCGCCGAGCGCCGCCTCCGGGAACGTCACCGGGACGGTCAACGTCAGGTTGTCGCCGCTGCGGCCGAACACCGGGTGCGGGCGCACCTTGATGTTGACGTACAGGTCGCCGTGCGGGCCGCCGTTCTCGCCCGGCGCGCCCTTGGCCTTGAGCCGGATCTTCTGGCCGTCCGCGACGCCCGCCGGGATGCGGGCCTGGATCGTGCGGGTGCCGGTCGCGCGGCCGCTGCCGTGGCAGGTCGGGCACGGGTCGTCGACGACGAGGCCCCGCCCGTGGCACTCCTTGCACGGCTCCTGGAACCCGAAGCTGCCGAGGTTGCGGGTCTCGTGCCCGGTGCCCTCGCAGTTCGGGCACACCCGCGGGACGGTGCCCGCCTTCGCGCCCGTGCCGCGGCAGCTGTTGCACGCCGCCTCGCTGGTCAGCTTGATCGGGACGGTGACGCCGTTCATCGCGCGTCCGAACGAGAGCGTCACCTCGGTCTCGACGTCCGCGCCCCGGCGGGCGCGCCGGGTGCCCGTCCCCGTTCCAGTGGTGCGGGTGCCGCCGCGTCCGAACAGGCCGCCGAACAGGTCGCCGATGCGCTCGCCCGCGCCGCCGGTCTGCGTACCGGCGCCGCCGCCCTGCCCGAACAGGTCGCCGAGGTCGAACGGGAACCCGCCGCCCTGCTGGCCGCGGAAACCGCCCGGCATCGACCGGACCGCGTCGTACTCCTTGCGGCGCTTGTCGTCGGACAGGACGTCGTAGGCCTCGGAGACCTCCTTGAAGCGGTCCTCCGCCTCGGTGTCGCCCTTGTTCGCGTCCGGGTGGTACTTGCGGGCCAGCTTCCGGTACGACTTCTTGATCTCCTCCTGCGAGGCCGTCTTCGCGACACCGAGGACCTTGTAGTAGTCCTTCTCCAGGTAGTCCTTGGTGCTCACGGCGCCCCGCTCTCTGCTATCGCCACTTGCCACATGTCTTCACGCGACCCCGCGGGGCCCGCCCCGGACGGGACGGGCCCGCGGTCCCTCTGGGGAGACGATCCCCCGGAACCCCCGGCGAGGGCCAGGGGGTCATTCGCCGTCGTCACCCGAGTCGGCCTCGTCACCCTTGTCGGCCTTGCCGGTGCTGTCGGCCTTGTTCGCCTTCGCGGCGTCCTCGGCCTGCTCGACCGGCTCCTCCTGGTCGGCGTTCGGGTCGGGCTCGGCCACCGCCACGCGCGCGGGCCGCAGGATCCGCTCGCCGATGCGGTACCCGGGCTGGAGGACGTCCATGACGCTCGTCTCGGTCACCTCCGCCGAGTACGCGTGCATGAGCGCCTCGTGGACGACCGGGTCGAACGGCTCGCCCTTCTCGCCGTAACGTTCCAGGCCGAGCTTGCCCGTGACCGCCTCCAGGCTCTCCGCGACGGACTTGAACCCGCCGGTGAGCTCGTCGTGGTCGCGGGCGCGGCCGATGTCGTCCAGCACCGGGAGCAGCTCGGACAGCACCTGCCCGAGCGCCTGCTCCCGGACCGCGACCCGGTCGCGCTCGACCCGCTTGCGGTAGTTGTCGTACTCGGCCTTCAGCCGCTGGAGGTCGGTGAGACGCTCCGCCAGCTGGGTCTTGAGCGAGGCGACCTCCTCGTCCGAGACCGTGGCGCCCCCGTCCGCCGGGGCCTCCGGGGTGGACGGCTTGTCCGCCGCCCCCTCCCGGACTTTCCCCGTTTCGGGATCGATGCGCCGCTTGTCGCGGATCACCGGGCCCTCCTTCTCCTCGCCCTCGTCGGGAGAGGTCGTCACGAAGCATCACCCTTCGGCTTGTCCTCGTCCACGATCTCGGCGTCGACGACCTCGTCGTCCTGCGGCTCGCCGCCCTGGGCGTCGGCCGTCGGCCCCTGGTCGTCGGCGCCCGCCTGCGCGCCCTCGGGGTTCTGCGCGTACATGGCCGCGCCCATCTTCTGGCTGACCTGCGCCAGCTTCTCGGCGCTGCCCTTGATCGCCTCGACGTCGGTGCCCTCGAGGGCCTTCTTCACCTCGGCGACCGCGTCGTTGACCTCGCCCTTCAGCTCCTCGGGGACCTTCTCGTCGTTCTCCCGCAGGAACTTCTCGGTCGAGTACGCGAGGGTGTCGGCCTGGTTGCGGACCTCCGCCTCCTCCTTGCGCTGGCGGTCCTCCTCGGCGTACTGCTCGGCCTCGCGGACCATCTTCTCGATGTCGTCCTTCGGCAGCGCGCTGCCGCCGGTGATGACCATCGACTGCTCGCGCCCGGTGCCCTGGTCCTTCGCGCTGACGTTCACGATGCCGTTGGCGTCGATGTCGAAGGTGACCTCGATCTGCGGGACGCCGCGCGGCGCCGGCGGCAGGCCGGTGAGCTGGAACGTGCCGAGCTTCTTGTTGCGCGCGGCGATCTCGCGCTCGCCCTGGTAGACCTGGATCTCCACGGACGGCTGGTTGTCGTCGGCGGTGGTGAACGTCTCGGACCGCTTGGTCGGGATCGTCGTGTTCCGCTCGATGATCTTGGTGAAGATGCCGCCCTTGGTCTCGATGCCGAGGCTCAGCGGGGTCACGTCCAGCAGCAGGACGTCCTTGACCTCGCCCTTCAGCACGCCGGCCTGCAGGCTGGCGCCGATCGCGACGACCTCGTCCGGGTTGACGCCCTTGTTCGGCTCCTTGCCGCCGGTCAGCTCCTTGACCAGCTCTGACACCGCGGGCATGCGGGTCGAGCCGCCGACCAGGACGACCTGGTTGATGCCGTCGACCGAGATGTTCGCGTCCTTCAGCACCTGCTGGAACGGCGCCCTGGTCCGCTCGAGCAGGTCGGAGGTCATCCGCTGGAACTCGGCGCGGGTGAGCTTCTCGTCCAGGTGCAGCGGGCCCTCGCTGGACGCGGTGATGTAGGGCAGGTTGATCTGCGTCTCGGTCGCGCCGGACAGCTCGATCTTCGCCTTCTCCGCGGCCTCACGGAGCCGCTGCAGCGCCATCTTGTCCTTGGACAGGTCGACGCCGTTGTTGTTCTTGAACCGCTCGACCAGCCAGTCGACGACCTTCATGTCCCAGTCGTCGCCGCCCAGGTGGTTGTCGCCGCTCGTGGCCTTCACCTCGACGACCCCGTCGCCGACCTCCAGCAGGGACACGTCGAACGTGCCGCCGCCGAGGTCGAACACCAGGATGGTCGCCTCGTTCTCCTTTTCCAGGTGGTAGGCCAGCGCGGCCGAGGTCGGCTCGTTGATGATCCGCAGGACGTTCAGCCCCGCGATCTGCCCGGCCTCCTTCGTGGCCTGCCGCTGGTGGTCGGAGAAGTAGGCGGGCACGGTGACGACCGCGTCGGTGACCGTCTCACCCAGGTAGGACTCGGCGTCCCGCTTCAGCTTCTGCAGCACGAACGCGCTGATCTGCTGCGGGGTGAAGTCCTTGTCGTCGATCTTGGTCTTCCAGTCGGTGCCCATCTCGCGCTTGACCGAGCGGATCGTCCGGTCCACGTTGGTCACGGCCTGGCGCTTGGCGACCTCGCCGACCAGGACTTCGCCGTTCTTCGCGAAGGCGACGACGGACGGCGTGGTCCGCGACCCCTCCGCGTTCGCGATGACGGTGGGCTCCCCGCCCTCCAGGATCGCGACGACCGAGTTGGTCGTCCCGAGGTCGATGCCGACCGCACGTGCCATGTTCTCGTCCTCCGTCGTATCCGGTGCTTATCGCTTTTCCGGTGTCCTTGCGCCCCGGTCGCCCCAGGGTGCGGCCGGTCTGGTTTCTGTCGGCAAGGGTGCCCGGACGGTTCACCTGTGTCAAATCACTTGAGCCGCCCAGACTCAACTTTGCTGACGACCTCTCCAACACTACGTCTGAGTGCCCTATTCCAGTTCCCGATCCGTCCCGAGATCGGTACCAGGGAGGAGGAGCCCCGTCCCGGCGTCCCTCGCCAGGAGGACCTCGTCAGGAGGACCTCACGCCCCGCGGCCGCCGATGACCCGGGCGGTCCCGGCGGCGATCGTGGTGGCCAGCACCCAGCCCGCCGCGACGAACGCGTACGACAGCCACTGGTAGGCCCCGCCGCCCGCGTTGAGCGCGTCCCGGCCGGGGGCGCTCAACCGGGCCCGGTGGAACCCCACGCTGCTGCCGATCTGTGCGTTCCGCAGCAGGAGGGGCCCGTAGACCTCGACGTCCGCGGCGCGGAGCTGCCCGCCGACCTTGACCGCGTCGGCGTGCACGGCGGCCCGCTCGTCGGGGTTGCTGAAACGTCCGCCCGTCAGGACGAGGTTGCCGGTGATCTGGCCGCCGCGCACGTTGAACTCGCCGTCGACCGTGATGCCGGTGGCGTCCAGTGTGCCCCGGACCTCGATGTCGTGCGCCTGGACGTGGCCCGTGGTGACGTCCGCCAACCGGACCTCGCTTTCCAGCCGCGCGTGGTCGAGCCGCAACCGGCCGTCGATCGACGATCCTTCCAGGGACACCAACCCGGTCGCCCGCAGCCGCGCGGCCTTGAACGCCGGAAGGCGACTGCCCGTGATGCGCAACGTGCGGAGGTTAGCCTCGGCCAGGCTGACCGTGTCCTCGAAGACGCAGTCGTCGCAGTCCAGCAGGGTGTCGAACTCGGTCCCGTCCAGGTCGAGCCGCCCGGTGATCCGGGCTCCCCGCAACCGGACGCCGGGTAGCGGCCGGGTGCGGGGTCGACCGCGCCGAGCAGCAGCGCCGCGATCACCTCGGCGCGCACGGCCTCGCCGCCGTCGTACGTGACGATTGCGCCGCTCGGGCAGGCGTCCCACAGGCCCTGCTCCGCATCGGTCAGATCATGTCGCTCCATCCGTGATCAGATGCCGCCCGCTCCCGGCTGGTTCACCAAGGGCCCCGGCTCTCGTCCAGGACGCGCGCGCCGGCGCTCGGACGCTCGCGACGGACCCGTGACCTGCGAACTCGGGCTGGAACCGGGGCATTGGAGCGTGCTAGCCTCGCGGACTGGTTCAGATTTGAACAATCCCAGGAGGGCGCATGAACCCCGCGACCCGGATCCCCTACCTCTCCGACATCGGCCTGCTCATCGGACGCGTCGCCGTGGGCGTCGTATTCGTCGCGCACGGCTGGCAGAAGATCAACGACTTGGGCCACGGCGCCGTGACCAAGATGTTCGAGGGCATGGACGTGCCGGTGGCGTCGCTGTCCGCGTACTACTCGACCTGGGTCGAGTTCATCGCCGGACTCGCGCTCATCGTCGGCGCCGCCGTGCCGATCGCGGGCCTGCTCCTCGCGGTCGACATGGCCGGGGCCTTCTGGTTCGTCCACAAGGGCAACGGCGTCTTCGTCGCCGAGAACGGCTACGAGCTCGTCCTCGTGCTCGGCGGCGCCGTGATCTTGCTCGCTTTCGCCGGCGCGGGCCGCTTCTCCGTCGACGGTCTCATCTTCGGCCGCACGGAGTCCCGCGATCCCCAGCACGCCACCTAGGCCGTCCGCCCCCAAACCCTTACGTGGGGGCGGATCTTGACCCGAGAGGGCCCTCGACGTGCGCGTCGAGGGCCCTCTCGCGTGGTCGGTTCCGAACGGCTGCGCATTAGACGCCCGAACAGCCGTCAAGGTTTTCAGCTGGCCTGATAAGGACGGAAACGCCCGTGATCAGGTGCCTTTTACGAGAAACACCGATATGATCACGCCTCGTTGTCAACACCTGTTACGTTTTCCCGCGACTCCTCGGACGTCGCGGATGAGGTGCGAACGCCGCGCCGACCAGGGCGGCCATCGCACCATCGCGCCATCGGCCGCAAGACGAACCATCAACCCTCCAAGAGGAGCAGTCACATGACCCTGACCCGACTTGCGGCCGCCGGTGCCGCGGCGACGTGCCTGGTGCTGGGCACGGCGGGTGCCGTCCAGGCTCAGGAGCAGCCCCAGATCAACGTCAGCCCGCGGGTGTTCACGCCGGGCCAGGCCATCACCATCACGATCACCGAGTGCACGAAGAAGCCGACCATCAACGCCGCGCAGGCCGTGCGCGTGTTCACCGCCGTCCCGGCGTTCACCGGCACGCCGGGCGAGAAGTGGACGGCCCGTCAGGCCACGCGGTCCAACCTCGTCCCCGGGAAGACCTACACGGTCAACCTGACCTGCACGGTCGGCGAGCAGACCGTCAAGGGCTCGATCACCGTCAACCCCGGCAAGAAGCCCTCCCCGAAGCCGACCACCCCGGCGCCGAAGCCGACCACCCCGGTGCCGGTCCCCAGCGGGCCGATCAACACCGGTGACGGCAGCACCCAGGGCGGCGGCTCCGGCGCGACGCTGCTGGCCGGCGGCGCGGCCGTCGCGCTGGCCGGCGCCGGCATGGGCGCGCTGGCGCTGCGCCGCCGGGCCGGGCGGGAGCGTTCCTGAGTTGACGGACCGCACCACCGTCTCCGCCGGTCGCCGCGCCGTGAGCGCGGCGGCCGGCGCGCTGCTCATCGGACTCCTGCTGGGCTCGTGCGGCGGCGATGACGGCTCGCCGCCCGCGGCGGGCGGCGGTGGGAGCACGCCGGCCGCACCCGCCACCGCCCCCGAAAAGAAGGACGCGAAGCCGCTGCCCAAGTCGCCGCCGAAGACGATCAGCATCGACAAGCTCGGCGTCTCCGCCCCGGTGTCCCAGCTGGGGCTGCGTCCGGACGGACGCATCGAGGAGCCGCCGATCAGCCGTCCCAACCTGACCGGCTGGTACAAGCTCGGCCCCACTCCGGGAGAGAACGGGCCGTCGGTGATCCTCGGGCACGTGGACGCCAACAAGAAGCAGGCCGTCTTCTACCGGCTCAAGGAACTGAAGGAGGGCGACCAGATCCAGGTCACCCGCCAGGACGGGACCACCGCGACGTTCGCGGTGACCTCCAAGCAGGACGTGGACAAGAACGCCTTCCCGCACAAGAAGGTGTTCGCCGAGACCCTCGACTACTCGTCCCTGCGCTTGGTCACCTGTGGCGGCGCATTCGACTCCTCGACCGGGCACTACAAGAACAACCTCATCGTCTACGCCAAGCTGGTGCAGAGCGCCTGAGCGCGTAAGACCGCAACGGCCGTTCCTTCTCCGGGGCCCCGGAGGCGGGACGGCCGTTCTGCGTTCCGGCCCCGGACCTCATCTTTCCATTGACAAGATGGTGCTGCCCGTCGCAATCTAGACAGTGACAGGATTAGGTGTCCGGGGCCCTGGCGGCCCCGCCGTCGGAAGGCCGTATCCATGGAAGACCTCGTCAACGCCCTTGGTGTGGAGCTCGCCGTCCTCGTCGTCGCCGCGCCTGCACTGCGCCTGCTCGGGGCGCTGGGCGTCCGCCGCTTCACCGACTGGCCGGCCTGCGCCGCGCACGCGATGGCGGCCATGCTCGTCCTCACCGGAATCGTGCGCTTCGTGCCCGACAGCATGGCCGCCATGCCCAGCGCCGAAGAACTCGCCCGCATGGTGCCGCCGTTCGTGCCCTTCCCCCTGGCCATGGTGTACCTGACCGGCGTCCTCGAACTGCTCATCGCAGTCGGTCTCGTCCTGGCCCGCACCCGCTGGAGCGCCGGCGTCGGCCTGGCCGTCCTGCTGCCGCTGCTGCTCCCGGCAAACATCTACGCCGCCCTCAACGACATCCCCCTCAACGGCGCCGAAGCCACCCCGCTGTGGATCCGGATTCCGCAGCAGGCCGCCTACGTCGCCATCGCACTGTGGATCGCCAAGTCCGCCGACTCCGCTGGCGCGCGGCGGCTGCTCAAGGCTGTCCCCGGCTTGCCGGGCCGCCTCCGCGGGTGGCGGACGGGCGTGAAAGCGGTGCGGGGGTCCGGGTGATACGTGTGACCGCCGTCCGCGCCGTGGAAAGGCAGCACATGACCGGGGAGCCCCTGACCGCCGATCCGCCCCTGGACGAGGGCCGGGGGCGGAGGGACGACAGCGCCGTCCTGCGGTCGTCCCTCCGCGAGCCTGAACGGTTCGGGCAGATCTTCGACGCGTACTTCGCCGAGATCCACGGGTATGCGGCGAAGCGGCTCGGACCGGACGCGGAGATGAAGCCGGGCTTCGTCATCGAGTACCAGGCCAGCCGTTCGGCGGGATGGACGGACGCCAAGCCGAAGCCCCCCGCCGGGCTGCCCTTCTGAGTCCGGTGCCGGAGGCCGTTAGGGCGTGAGGTCGGACGGGATGGTGCCGGTCTCCGTCAGCGGGAGCCCGAGCGCCGCCCGTTCGGCCAGCCAGACGCTCGGGCGGTAGCGCGGGTCGCCGGTGGCTCCGTGCAGGCCGCGCAGGATCTCCAGGACGCGGGCCGCCCCGACGTCGTCGCCCCACTCCAGCGGCCCGCGCGGATAGCCGAGCCCGAGCTTCACGGCCGTGTCGATGTCCCCGGGACGGGCCAACCGCTGCTCCGCGATGCCGCAGCCCACGTTGACGATCGAGGCGAGGAGGCGTTGGGCGACGGGCGCGGGCGCGTCCCGGACGACGGTGACGGGTCGTCCCGCTGCGAGGAGGGCCGCCAGACCAGCGCGGCCAGCCTCCTTGTCAACGCCAGGGTGGACGGCCAGGGAGAGACGTGTGAAGAAACCACCGAACGGGTCAACGCCCAAGGTGCGCTCTAGAGGCAGACCTTCGGCAGCGGCGACGGTGCTCTGCCCGAAGGGCGCGACGAACACCACGGCCTGGGCGGACGGCTCGTCCCCTGACTCGACGTGCACTCCCGCTGTCGAAAGCAGCGCGCCCAACTCTTCGCGGACATCGCCCTGTATCCAGACAGGACGCGCCTCAACCGATGGTGCCGTCGCTTCGGGAGGCTCCTGCTTCGCGCCGTCCACGTACGTGTAGAAACCCTCGCCCGTCTTGCGGCCGTACAGGCCCGCTTCCAGCCGAGCCCGTCCGATCCTGGACGGACGCAACCGCGGCTCTGTGTAGAACCCCGTCCAGATGGACTCCATCACTGGGTGCGACACGTCCATCCCAGTGAGGTCGAGCAGTTCGCAGGGGCCCATTTTCAGGCCGAGGACGTCCCGCGCTATGCGGTCGATGTCCACGGGCTCGGCGGCACCTTCCGACAGGATCTGCAGAGCCTCCGTTACCAGCCCGCGCCCAGCGTGGTTGACGAGGAAGCCAGGCGCGTCCGGCGCGAGCACCGGTTCGTGACCGAGCCGCCGGACGAGGTCAGCCAATTCGCCAGGAATCCACTCGGCCGTCCGAGCGCCGGGAATCACCTCGACCAACCGCATCAGCGGCACCGGATTGAAGAAATGCAGCCCCGCCAGCCTGGACGGATCGTGCATCGCCGCGCCGATGGCCGTCACCGGCAGCGAGCTGGTGTTGGTCACCATGACGGTGTGCTCGGGGCAGACCTTCTCCAGAGCAGTGAACAGGTTCCGCTTCGTCTCCATGTCCTCCCGGACGGCCTCGATCACGAGGTCGCAGTCCTGGAACGGCGTGAGCGGCTCACCGACCGGACGGAGCCGCGCCTTCGCCCGCTCCGCCTCGTCCGCCGCCATGCGCCCCTTGCTCACGAGCTTGTCGAACATGCCGCCGATGTGCTCGACCGCGCCGACCACGGCGTCCGTCCGGACGTCGGCCAGCTCCACCGTCAGCCCGCCCGCCGCGGCGAGCTGCGCGATCCCGCGTCCCATCGCCCCGGCCCCGATCACCCGGACCGCCGTCACCTGCCGCGCCCACTGCTTCACCGTCGCCTCCTCGCTCGTCGTCCGCTCCCCGCCTGGAACGCATTCAACCTCTTGCCAGGCGGAAGCCCGGACGCCGCCCTCCACATCCGGGGACGTAATCTGCGAAGTGCCTGAAAACGACCCGAGGAGCCCACCATGCGCGACGCGGTGATCTGCGAGCCGCTGCGTACCCCGATCGGCCGGTTCGGCGGGGTACTGAAGACCGTTCCGCCCGCCGAACTCGCCGCGACCGTCATCCGGACGCTCGTCGAACGCACCGGGCTGCCCGGCGACGCGATCGACGAGGTGATCCTCGGGCACTGCTACCCGACGTCCGACGCCCCCGCCATCGGACGCGTCGCCGCGCTCGACGCCGGGCTCCCCGTGGAGGTCGGCGGCGTGCAGCTCGACCGGCGGTGCGGCTCCGGGCTCCAGGCCGTCGTGAACGCGGCCATGCAGATCCAGACCGGCGTCAGCGACGTGATCATCGCGGGCGGGGTGGAGAGCATGAGCGGCGCGCCGTTCTACACGACCCAGGCCCGGTGGGGGATCCGCGGGCCGTCCCTCGAACTGCACGACGCGCTCGCGCAGGGCCGCGTCACCGCCGGAGGCGCCAACCATCCGGTGCCCGGCGGGATGCTGGAGACGGCCGAGAACCTCCGCCGCGAGTACGGCATCGGGCGCGAGGAGCAGGACGAGCTCGCCGTCCGCTCCCACCAGCGCGCCGTCGCCGCGCAGAAGTCGGGGGCGTTCGCGGAGGAGATCGTCCCGGTGACCGTCAGGTCGCGGAAGGGTGACACGGTCGTCGACACCGACGAGCATCCGCGTCCCGACACGACGGTCGAGTCGCTGGCGAAGCTGCGTCCCGTCCTCGGCAAGGCCGACGACCAGGCGACCGTCACCGCGGGCAACGCCAGCGGCCAGAACGACGCGGCCGCCGCCTGCGTCGTCACGACCCCCGAGCGCGCCGCCGAGCTGGGCCTGCGCCCGCTCGTCCGGCTCGTCTCGTGGGCGCGGGCTGGCGTGCCGCCGCGCACGATGGGCATCGGTCCCGTCCCGGCCACCGCCAAGGCCCTGGAGCGGGCGGGCCTGACGCTTTCCGGTATCGACCTGATCGAGCTGAACGAGGCGTTCGCCGCGCAGGTCCTCGCCGTCACCCGCGAATGGGACCTCAAGGACGCCGACTGGGACCGCGTCAACGTCAACGGCTCCGGCATCTCCCTCGGCCACCCCGTCGGCGCGACCGGCGCCCGCATCCTCGCCACCCTGGCCCGCGAGATGCACCGCCGCGAAGCCCGCTACGGCCTGGAGACGATGTGCATCGGCGGCGGCCAGGGCCTCGCCGCGATCTTCGAGCGCGTCTAGAACCCCGCTGGGAGGGCAAGGGCTCTGGCTAGGGCGGGGCGTGTTCTGGGACGGGTCTAGCCCGTCGTCCAGTCCGGCCGGCGGCCGGTCATGGCGATGAGGCGGTCGAGGGGCGGGGCGTCGGCGGGGACGTCGACGGCGGGGCCGAACAGGCCCTCGATGCCCTTGCCGCCGCTCTCCTCCACGGACGGGGCGACGAAGAGCAGGCAGGTCTCGATCTCGTCCGCGCCCGGATCGTAGGGCTGGCCGCTGGCGCGGGCGATGTCCCAGCCGTGCACGACCAGCTCGTTCATCGCCACGTGCCCGGCGTCCTGGCCGGGCAGGTCGAGGCCGCCCGCCCGGGTCATGCCCTGCCACGCGTCCGGGGAGCGCCAGGCGGCGCCGAGGGCGTCGAGCTGCTCGGGGATGCGGGTCCGCCAGTCGTCGGGCAGGCGGGACGCGTCCGAGGACGGCGGTTGCGACAGGGCGTCCGGGAACTCCTTGCGGGCGGCCCAGGTGAACGCCAGGGCCAGCCCGTTCACATGGTCGAGCAGCGTGCCGAGCGACATGTCCGCGGGGGTCGGCGCGGTGAGCTGGGCGTCGCGGACGCCCGCGACCAGGCCGGCCATCCGGCGGGCGGCGGGCACGAGGTCGGGCATCGAGGTCATCTGGGCTCCTCACTGGACGGGCCGGATACCGCTGGACGGGACGCCGGCTGGACGGCCCCCGTCCCCGGGATATGGACTCGGAGACCGCACGATATTCATCGAATCCAGGCGTCTCTAGGGTGTGGGAATGAGAGGAACATCGCCGCGCGTCCCGAGGAGCGTGTACTGACCTGCGAATGTGACGCTTAAGCTACTGCCGAGTAGTATTCGGGCCCCGGATGATGCGCGGTCCGGCGCGAGCCTTACCCTGACTGCCATCGCCGTACCCAGGAGGACGGAACAGTGTTCTGGATCACGTTGGTCATCGGGCTCGCCGGAACGGCGGTCGCGCTGGCGCTCGCCGGGCGGCGGGTGCTGTTCCTGTACGCCATCGCCAAAAGTGGCCAGCCCGACCCCGAGCGGGTGCTGCGGGTCAAGCGGGAACCGAAAGCCGACGTCCAGGACCAGGTCACCGAGGTGTTCGGGCAGCGCAAACTGCTGAAATGGACGGTGGCGGGCGCGGCGCATTTCGCGGTGATGTGGGCGTTCTTCCTGCTCGCCACCGTCTACCTGGAGGCGGCGGTCCAGCTGCTGTTCGGGCTGGACGCCCACATCCCGGGGCTGCAGACCTGGGGACCGATCGGGTTCGTCCAGGACACCATCGCGCTGGCCGCCCTGGCCGGGCTGATGGTGTTCACCGCGATCCGCGTCAAGAATTCGCCCAAGCGGATCGGGCGGGCGTCGCGGTTCTCCGGGTCGCACCTGTCCGGCGCGTGGATCACCCTGTTCATGATCTTCAACGTGATCTGGACGATGTTCTTCTTCCGCGGCGTCGAGGTCGCCCGCGGCAACTTCGGCTACGGCAACGCCGCCTACTTCTCCCACCTTTCCGGGCGGCTGTTCGACGGCCTGGGCGATGACGCCCTGCACGTGCTGGAGTCGGTCGGGCTGCTGGCCCACATCGGCGTCGCGTTGGTGTTCCTGGTGTTCGTGGTCAACTCCAAGCACTTGCACATCTTCCTGGCGCCGCTGAACGTGATGTTCAAACGCCGCCCCGACGGGCTGGGCGCCGCGCAGCCGATGATGTCGGGCGGCAAGCCGCTCGATTTCGAGGAGGCCGACCCCGACGAGGACGTGTTCGGCCGCGGGAAGATCGAGGACTTCACCTGGAAGGGCTTCCTCGATATGGCGACCTGCACCGAGTGCGGCCGCTGCCAGTCCCAATGCCCGGCCTGGAACACCGAGAAGCCGCTGTCGCCCAAGATGCTCGTCCTGGACCTGCGCGACCACGCGCTCGCCAAGGCGCCCTACTTCACCGCGTCCGAGGAGCAGCGGGAGAGGTTCACCGACGAACAGAAGCTCGCCATGGAGGTGGACAAGGCGCTGGTCGGCGACGACGGCGTCATCCACCCCGACGTGCTGTGGTCGTGCACCAACTGCGGCGCGTGCGTGGAGCAGTGCCCGGTCGACATCGAGCACATCGACCACATCCTGGACATGCGCCGCTTCCAGGTCATGATCGAATCCTCGTTCCCCTCCGAGGCCGGCGTCATGCTGAAGAACCTGGAGAACAAGGGCAACCCGTGGGGCATGTCGGAGACCAAACGCCTCGAATGGATCACCGAACTGGACTTCGAGGTCGAGGTCGTCGACGACAAGATCTCCGAGGACGTCGAGTACCTGTTCTGGGTCGGCTGCGCCGGCGCGCTGGAGGACCGCGCGAGGAAGACCACCAAGGCCGTCGCCGAACTACTGCACATCGCGGGCGTGAAGTTCGCCGTCCTGGGGCCCATGGAGGCGTGCACGGGCGACCCGGCGCGGCGGCTGGGCATGGAGTTCGTGTTCCAGATGCTGGCCCAGCAGAACGTCGAGACCCTCAACGACGCGGGTGCGAAGAAGATCGTCGCGACGTGCCCGCACTGCTTCAACACCCTGGCCAACGAGTACCCCCAGCTCGGCGGGAACTACGACGTCGTCCACCACACCCAACTGCTCGCCCACCTGGTCGAGGAAGGCAAGCTCACCCCGGTGACGCCGATCGAGGAGAACATCACCTACCACGACCCGTGCTTCCTCGGCCGCCACAACAAGGTCTACAAACAGCCCCGCGACATCATGGCCACCGTCCCCGGGGTCAAGACCCAGGAGATGCACCGGCACAAGGACCGCGGCTTTTGCTGCGGCGCCGGCGGCGCGCGGATGTGGATGGAAGAACGCATCGGCAAGCGCATCAACACCGAGCGCGTGGACGAGGCGCTGGAGACCGACCCCGACACCGTCTCCACCGCCTGCCCGTTCTGCCTGGTCATGCTCGGCGACGCCATCAACGAAAAGAAGAACACCGGTGATGCGAAGGAATCGCTGGAGGTGGTGGACGTCTCCCAGCTCCTGATCCGCTCCATCAAGGGCGAGGCCACCCCACCGGAGGAGAAGGAGCCCGTCGCCGCCGAGTAAGGCCGCGTCCAGGCTTAGGCCCCGGCGGCGGGTGTCGCCGGGGTGCCTCCCGGCGCGCCGATCTCCTCCGGCGCGGCCGCTGGGACGGCGATCAGCGTCTCGCGCAGGGCGTGCACCGTCTGGAACGGCATGATCTGGCGCGTGACGAGGTCGTCCACGGTGGCGAGCGGGCCCTGCGCCGTCCGCGACAGCACGATCAGCTTCGCGTGGGACGGTTCCAGCCCCGGCAACGCGGCGAGCACGTGCTCGGGCGCCGTGTTGACGTCGATCAGGCCCCCGTCGTCGAAGGTGCGTGCCAGGTCAGGGCGCCCGATCCGGAGAAGGCGCGCGACCGCCGGGTGATGCGCCACCAGGGAACGGGCCTGCTCCCGCCGGACCCTCTGCTCGATCAGCGGGACTGCCGGTGTCCTGGCGGCGCGCTCTCCGTCCGTCCCGGGCGGCCACGGCTCCGCCGTGAGGACGGCGAGGTGGACGGCGCCGCCGAACGTCGTGGCGATCAGCGAGACCATCATCGGGACGTCCCACCAGGACGTCTGGTCGACGTCGGTGGCCGTGGCGGTCGCGACGAAGACGATCGTCAGCGCCAGATGGCCGGACGCGATCAGCGCGAGCCGTAGGCTCTTGCGCCGGGCCGCGAAGTAGGCGAGCAGCGCCCACGACGCGGCTCCGAAGCTGACCAGCGGAACCAACACCAGAACGGCCCGTACCGCCCACGGAAGCCGCCGCCCAGCAGGTGCCTCCCGATGCGCCCACGCCACGGGCGCCGCGAAGTATCCCGCCGGAGCAGTGGGGGCCGGAGCGGCAGATGCCGGTGGGTAAGCCAGGACCACCTCTCCAGGAGCATCAGCTGCCGAAGCAGTGCCGGGCCGGGGATCGGGCGGAACGAACCCGGGCGGGACGTCCGACGCCGGTTCCGCAGCCGCCTCAGCCGCCTCCACCGCGTCCGTCGCGGGTGCCGCCAGTGCCGGGTCGGAGCGGAGGATACCCAGGTGCAGGCCCTGGAGCCGTTCGCCCGGCTCGAAGCCGAACTCCTCCGCGAAGAAGTCGCGCGCGTCCCGGTAGGCGGCCAGGGCCTCCGCCTGCCGCCCGCTCCGGTAGAGCGCGAGCATCAGCAGGTAGCGGAAGCCCTCCCGGAGCGGGAACTCGGCCACCAGCCGGATCAGCTCGGGCACCAGCCGCGCGTGCTCCCCCAGGTCCAGCCCGATCTCGGCGGACGCCTCCAGCGCGGCGGCCCGCTCCTCCTCCAGACGGTCCCGCGCCGAGGAGAAGAAGCCGCCGTTCAGACCGGCCAGTGCAGGGCCGTGCCACATGTCCAGCGCGTCCTGCAGCAGGGTCGCGGCCCGCGCGGCATCGCCCGTGGCCCGCACGGCCAGGGCCTCTTTCACGCGGTCATGGAAGACGTCGGCGTCCAGCCCACCGCGCGGAACATGCAAGACGTATCCCGCACTGGACAACGTCAGCAGCCGCCCCGGGGACCGCGGCGAGCGGCCGGGCTCCAGGACGCGGCGCAATCCGGCCACGTACTTCTGGACGACGTTCGCGCCGTTGTCGGGAGGTTCGTCGCCCCACACCGCGTCCACGATCGCGGTCGTCGGCACCGGCCGGTTCGGTGTCAGGAGGAGGACGGCGAGCACGGCCTGCTGCTTGCCGGGACCCAGGTCGAGCGGCTGCCCGTCCCGCCACGCGGCCGGACGGCCCAGGATCTCGAAGCGCGGTGACGCGTCCTCGCCCGGCAGGGTGATCACCCCCAAACGCTCCCCGTTCAGCGCCTCCGCCGTCATTCCGCAGCCGGGGCGCAGTGACGGCAGCATAGCGACAGTCATTCCGCACCGGTATCCACCAGCCTTTTCTCAGACATCGGGTGATGCCACCGATAAAGAAGTGAAAGGGGACTTGGGTGCTTCAATACCGACGGCCCGGCGGAACCAGCGGGCCCGGCAGACTCGGCGGGACCGCGCTGGCGACGGGGGCCGGCCTCGCACTCGTGCTCGCGTTCACCACGGCGTGTGGACCGGCGGCCGACGACGAGACCGGCGCGGCGCAGGCGAAGGCGTCCTCCTCCGCACCCGCGAAGCCCTCCGCGACCGCCGCACCGAACGGGGTCGAGAAGCTGAAGACCGCCGAGATCCTCGCCCGCGCCCGCGAGGCGACGGGCTCGGCGCGCTTCCTCCGGATGCGCGCGGAGATCGACGACGGCGGCCAGAAGTTCAAGCTCGACTTCCGCTACGCGGGGAAGACGAAGGCGACCGGATGGTTCGCGCAGGGCGGCCAGCGCGTCGAGATAACCAGAATCGGGAAGACCGTCTACCTCGCAGGAAACGACGCCTTCTGGACGTCGGTCGGCGGCAAGGGCGCGGCGCAGATGTTCTCCGGCAAGCACGTCAAGTCGACCCTCAAGAACCCCGACTTCAAGGAAATAGCGGCCTTCGCCGACCGGTCGAGCCTGCTCACCGAGGCGGTGAAATCCCTGGGCGGATGGAAGAAGGGCCAGGCGAGCAAAGTCGGCACGACCCCCACGACGGTGCTGACCGCCTCGACCGGCGACAAGCTGCACGTGGCGACGCAGGGCCAGCCGTATGTGCTGCTCCTGGATGGCGGGCCGGGGAACCGCCTCGAATACTTCGGATACGAGCAGCCGGTGAGCGTCCAGCCGCCGCCTGCCGGAAGCGTGGTGGACGCCGACCTGCTGAAATGATCCGGGGCCGTCCCCGAGCCGGGACGGGGATTGCGGTGCGGGCGGGCCTGGTAAGACCCAGGAATGGCCGTGCTCGTGTCGCTCCTCGCGTTCCTGATGACGCTCGCCGGGGGACTCGCGGCGATGCGGGTGCGCGACCACCGGCATCTCGTCCTCGGGCTCGCGGGCGGGCTGATGCTCGGCGTCGTCGCCTTCGATCTCGTCCCCGAGTCGCTGGAGATGACGCGGCACAGCCCACTCGGCGTCCCCACGCCCATGATCGGGTTCGCGGCCGGGTTCCTGCTCCTGCACGTCGTGGAGCAGGCGGTGGCCATCCACCGGGCGCACGAGGAGGAGTACGCGCCCCACGTCCACGCTCACGCCCATGCGCATGTCGGGAAGGCCGGCTCTGGAGGGTCGGCGGGGCTGCTCGCCGCGTCCGCGCTGGTCGCGCACAGCCTGGTGGACGGCCTCAGCATCGGCCTCGGCTTCCAGTCCGGGACGGACGTGGGGATCTTCGTCGCGCTGGCGGTCATCACGCACGACTTCGCGGACGGCTTCAACACCTTCACCGCCGCGTCGCTGAACCGCGGCGACCGCCGTCCCGCCGTGGCGCTGCTGCTGGCCGACGCGATCGCGCCGATCGTGGGGGCGGCCGTGGGGACGCTCGTGTCCCTGCCGGACGCCGTCCTCGCCCCGTACCTGGGGTTCTTCGCGGGCGTCCTGCTCTACCTGTCCGCCGCCGAGATCCTGCCGGAGGCGCACAGCGTCCACCCGCGCGTGCTGACACTGTGCGCCACCGGACTCGGCCTGGCGGCCGTCCTGTTCACCGTCGGCCTCGCCCACTGACCCGCGCACCCGCAAAGGCAGAGGGCGGACGCAAAGGCAGAGGGCCGACCGGGAGTCCGGACGGCCCTCTGCCTGAACGACCTTCGTCAGCCCGTCATGGACTTCGCGAACGCGGGGTTGCTCTGCAGCCATTCGTTCACGGCCTGATCGGGCTTGCCCTTGTACTTGTTCTCCATCAGGTCTTCGAGGGAGCCGAGCTGCTTGTCGTCCATCCGGAACTTCTTCAGCCAGGCGGTGACGTCGGGCTGGTCCTTGCTGAAGTCCTTGCGGGCGACCGTGTAGATCCCGTCCGGCTTCCCCATGGCGCCCTTCGGGTCCTTCAGGTCGCGGATGGGGAACTTCGTGTACGCCCAGTGGGGCCGCCACAGCGTGACGACGATGTCCTTCTTCGCGTCGATGGCCTTCTTCAGCTCGGTGAGCATGGCCGCCGTCGAGGACGTCGTGACCTTGTACTCGTCCTTCAGCCCGTACGCGGGGAGCATCTCCTCCTGCGACACCCGGTACAGACCGGAGCTCTTCTCGATGCCGACGATCTTGCCGCCGTACTGGCCGCCCTTGCCCTTGAGGTCGTCCAGCGACTGCAGCGGCGAGTAGTTCGGCACGGCGATCGTCAGCGGCGCCGAGTCGTACCAGGCGCTGATCTTCTCCAGCTTGTCGCCGTACTGGTTCCAGTAGTCCTCGTGGGTGCCGGGCAGCCAGCTGTCGACGAACAGGTCGACGTCCCCCTTGGACATGCCCGCGTAGAGCGGCCCCGTGTCGAGGTTCTTGACCTCGACGGTGTAGCCCTTGTCGGTCAGGAGCTTCTTCCAGAGCGCGGTGGCCGCCTCGCCTTCGGCCCAGCCGGAGACCATGCCGATGGTGATGTTCTTGTCGTTCTCGCCGCCGGAGCCGGAGTCGTCGCCGCACGCGGCGGCGCTCAACCCCAGTGTCAGCGTCATCGCCGCGACCGTCAGGCCCTTGAGTTTGAAGCGCATTCCCGTCCTTTCGTTGCTTGCCGAGTGGGAGATCAGGGGGAGCGGGCTCCTCGGCCGTCCTGCACACGTCCCGCCGGACGGACGCCGCCCGCATCAGGAGGCGCGCGGCCGGGGGGCACCGGGGGCGGTGGCCGCCTGGGAGCTAGGAACCGGCTGAGGAATCGGCCGCCGATCCCGCCGTGTCGATCTGACCGGCGGTTCCGGCCATCACCGGCGCGCCGCGTCCGGCCGTGCCGCCCCCGGCGACCTGACCGCGGCCGGTGGCGGCCTTGCCGCGCGAGAACAGCGCCCGCAGCACGCTCGGGCCCTCGCTCAAGGCGCCGGTGA
The DNA here is from genome assembly GCF_004348735.1 of Actinomadura sp. KC06. Taxonomy (GTDB): domain Bacteria; phylum Actinomycetota; class Actinomycetes; order Streptosporangiales; family Streptosporangiaceae; genus Spirillospora. The sequence continues at coordinate 77,877 of NZ_SMKT01000007.1, read as the reverse complement.
GACGGTCCAGGTAGATGGCCAGGACGACCACCGCGATACCGCCCTCGAAGCCCTTCGCGACGTCCACCCGGTTGATGCCCTCCAGCACCTCGCCGCCGAGCCCGCCCGCGCCGACCATGCCCGCGATGACGACCATCGACAGCGACAGCATGATCAGCTGGTTGATCCCGGCCATGATGGACGGCATCGCCAGCGGGATCTGGATCCGGGTCAGGATCCGGTTCGGCGGCGTGCCGAACGCCTCGCCCGCCTCGACCATCTCCGGGTCGACGCCGCGGATGCCGAGCTCCGTCAGCCGCACCCCCGGCGGCATCGCGAAGATCACCGTCGCGACCACGCCGGGCACCGCGCCGATGCTGAAGAAGAAGATCGCCGGGATCAGGTAGACGAACGCCGGCATCGTCTGCATGAAGTCGAGGACCGGCCGGACGATCCGGCTCACCACGTCGCTGCGCGCCGCCGCGATCCCGATCGGGACCGACAGCACCGTCGACACCACCGCCGACACGATCACCAGGGCCAGCGAGTCCATCGCCGGCTCCCACAGCTCCATGCTGTCGATCAGCAGGAAGCCCAGGATCGTGAACACGCCGAGCTTCCAGCCGCTGATCACCAGCGCCAGCACGGCCAGGACCAGCGTCAGCCCCAGCGGCGGCAGCAGGTTCAGCACGTCCGTCAGCCCGTCGACGGACGACTCGATCGCCGACCCGATCCCGTCGAACAGCCACGAGAGGTTGTCGGTGCACCAGGTCACCAGGCTGTCGAACCATTCGCCGACCGGCACCCGGGGCAGCTTCACCGCGTTACTCACCGTCAACGCCACTGCCCTCCTTCGTCAGCGCCAGCTGCGGCTCCTCGTCGACCACCGTCGAGTTGATCGCGCCGAGCGCCGCCAGCAGCGTCACCCGCGGGATCACGCCGAGGAGCGTCCCCTCCTCGTCCGCGACCGGCACCGGCAGATCGCTCTCCGCGCACCGGACGAACAGGTCGGCGACCGGCGTGTCCGGCGCGACGGGCGCCGGGTCCTCCGGGTCGATCAGCCCGTCCAGGCTCTGCACGTTCTCCTGGACCGCGTCCGCGATCACCGTGGCGCGCACCCGCCCGACCAGCTTCCGGTCGCGCCCGATCACGAACGCGGCCGATGTCTGGTGCTCCCGCATCGTCCGCAGCGCCGTCCGCGGCCCCGTCGTCGCCAGCACCGTGACCAGCGGCTTCTCCATCACCGAGGACGCCGTCAGCACTCTCGTACGGTCGACATCCGCGACGAACTGGGCGACGTAGTCGTTCGCCGGATCGGTCAGGATCTCCTCCGCCGTCCCGATCTGGACGATCCGGCCCTCCCGCATCACCGCGATGCGGTCGCCGATGCGCATGGCCTCGTTCAGATCATGGGTGATGAAGACGATCGTCTTGCCGAAGCGCCCCTGCAGATCCAGCAGCAGATCCTGAACTTCCCGCCGGATCAGCGGATCCAGGGCGCTGAAAGCCTCGTCCATCAGAATGATGTCGGTGCCGCTCGCGAGCGCCCGCGCGAGCCCGACCCGCTGCTTCATACCGCCCGACAACTGGCCGGGAAGCATGTTCTCCCAGCCTTCCAGGCCGACCAGTCCGAGGAACTCGCGCGCCGTCTTCTCCCGCATTTCCTTAGGGACGCCGCGCACCTCGAGCCCGTATGCCGCGTTCGCGAGAACCGTCCGATGCGGGAACAGCGCGAAGTGCTGGAAGACCATGCTGACCTTGTTCTGCCGAAGCGCCCGCAGCGCCTTCGGAGACAGCTTCGCGATGTCCTCACCGTCGATCTCGACGCTTCCGGACGTGACTCCCAGCAGCCCGTTCAACGTCCGGATGAGGGTCGACTTCCCGGACCCCGACAGGCCCATGACCACGAAGATCTCGCCCTGCCGGACCTCGAACGTGGCGTCCACCACCGCCGGTGTGACCCCGAGCTCCCGGACCGCCCCCAGATCGGCGCCCGCCTTGAGTTTCCGCTGTGCCTCGGCCGCCTTACGGCCGAAGAGCTTGGTGACGCTTTCCGCGCGGAGTACTGACACGATCTCCTTTCGGGTTCCCACGTCACTGCGCGGAAACGGGTCGCTCGTCCGGCCGGCCTCAGGCAAAGAGGCTGTCAACCAGACGCCAATGCCATGCGTCGCCCGAAACTACCCGTTCAGAGAACATGTTTCATCTTTGGGTGCTTTCTGTCACGTTCAGGTCACGATCGAACTACACCTTCGTCCGGTGGAAGTTCAGATACGACCGCGACGGCGTCGGCCCCCGCTGATCCTGGTACCGCGACCCGTACCGCGCCGACCCGTACGGGTACTCCGCCGGCGAACTCGTCCTGAACAGGCACATCTGCCCGATCTTCATCCCCGGCCACAGCTTGATCGGCAGCGTCGCCACGTTCGACAGCTCCAGCGTCACATGCCCCGAGAACCCCGGATCGATCCACCCCGCCGTCGAGTGCGTCAGCAGCCCCAGCCTGCCCAGACTCGACTTCCCCTCCAGCCTCGCGGCGAGATCGTCCGGCAGCCCGAACACCTCGTACGTCGAGGCCAGCACGAACTCCCCGGGATGCAGCACGAACGCCTCGTCGGCGTCCACGACCACCATCCGTGTCAGATCCGGCTGCTCGATGGCCGGATCGATGTGCGGATACTTGTGGTTCTCGAACACCCGGAAGTACCGATCCAGCCTGACGTCCACGCTGGACGGCTGAACCATCCCCGGCTCATACGGGTCGATCTTCACCCGCCCGGACTCGAGCTCGGCCCTGATGTCACGATCGCTGAGCAGCACCCCGAAACGCTATCCCAAGACCACGCCCCACCCGACTTCCGGTACAGTATCCACAGCATGGCGCCCACCAGCGCCCGCACGCGGGTGTAGTTCAATGGTAGAACTTCAGCTTCCCAAGCTGACAGCGCGGGTTCGATTCCCGTCACCCGCTCCCACGCCAAAGGCCCAGGTCAGGGATGTTGATCCCGACCCGGGCCTTGATCTTGTTACCAGCTGCCACAGACCACCGTGCCATTAGGCCATGGGCATCCGCGCCCCTGCCGCGCCGCCGTCCTCGTCGTCATCCTCACCGCGTTCCGCCTGGACGAGCGCATCGAGGCCATCGGCGATCGCGCGGTCGCCCTTGGCCGACTTGCGCTGATACCGCAGCGCGGCCCGCTCATTGTCGTGCCCCATGCGCGCCATCAGGTTCTTGGTCGAGACGCCCATGTCCGCCGCGAGCTGGTTCCCCGTGGGCCGGAGATCGTGGAAAAGCAGGTTCGGCACGCCGAGCGCCTTGACCACGTGCTTCCAGTTGTCCGTCTTGGATTTGGGGCGGCCCGAGAAGCATCCGACCGCTGCGCAAGGACATCGCCGCAGGGCGGTACCCGGTTGGGGAGGCCCTGCCGTCGATCGCGAAGCTGGGGGAGCGGTTCGGCGCGGCCGGGGCCACGGTAGAACGTGCGCTCGCCGTTCTCCGCGAGGAGGACCTCGTCATGAGCAGGCAGGGCACGCCGAGCATCGTGACGAGGCGGCCGGAAGGCGAGGCGTCCGACGAGCGCGAGGACGACGAGGCTGAAGGCCCGAGCGAGGAGTTCACGCTTCTCTGGAGCCAGCTTCAGGAGATCAAGGAACACCTACGACGACAGAGCGCCCGGCTTGACGAACTCGACGAGCGGACACGGGACCGGTGAACCGCGGAGCCGTGTCCGCCGGAGGGATCGCTGCCACTCGCCGTGAGCGCCCCAATGTGCGCCTCTTTCTTCCAGCCGCCATTGCACACCTCGATTCCAGCGAGTCACCGGCACCTTGGGTCCATGAAGAGTAGGGTCGGACGCGTGGCAACTAGCAATGTTCGGGCACGTCCCAGGCGCCTTAAAGAACCAGTGGCCCCCAAACTTCCCAATTCGCTGGCAGAGGCCGGCGCTTCGGATGCCGATCTAGCTGACGACGGCGTTTACCTGTCCGCGCTGTACGGGAACCTAGATCTATCCGCGCAAGATGTTGAAGACGTGGAGTTCGAGCGCTGCCGGTTTCAGGAGACCCGCTTTTCCGGGACGATGATGCGCCGGGCGGGCTTCGCCGATGTCGAGTTCACGTCGTGCGACCTGGCGAACCTGAAGCTCATCGATTCGCGGATCTTCAACGCCGTGGTCGATGGCAGCCGCCTGACCGGGACATCGATGACCGAGTGCGGTCTCCGTGATGTCCTGTTCACCAATTGCCGCGCCGACTTGTCATCGTTCCGCTTCGGCCGCCTCAAGAGCGTTGTATTCCGCGACTGCAATCTCACAGATGCGAACTTCCAGGGCGCGGAACTTGGCGGCGTCCGGTTCGAGCGTTGCAAACTGACCGGTGCACAGTTCAGCAACGCCAACATGAAAGGCACTCGACTCTCCGACTGCGACCTCTACGGGGTCAACGGCATCCAGAGCTTCCAGGGCGCAATAGTGCCCACCGCCGACGCGCAAGGTCTGTTGTTCGCCCTGGCGTCAGCGATGGGCATCACCATTGAGGACTAAGCGGCGAGATCCGTGCGAGTGAACGCCATCTCCACCAAGCTGTAGTCCAGCGTCCGCGCGAACTCCGCCAGCTCGTCCAGCAGGAGCCGACCGTACGGCGTGAACAGGTCGCGCTTGGCTTCCAAGCCCGTGCAGCAGTCCACGAGGGACTCCGCGAAGGCGTCCACGAGCGCTGTCTCCCCGCGGTGATGTTGCATGAACATCAGCGGGACGGCGACCACGGCGGAGTGGAACGCCTTATCCAACGGCCGAAGTTCGCCCACCTTGACCGCACTGACGACGCGGTGTTCCTGCTCGGCGAGGTCAGCCGTAGGCAGTTCGTACAGCCCGTAGACCGCATCCAGTACGAACAGATTGAGGTGGGTCATCTCGTGGACGAGCGTTTCCGCGAAGTCCATCGTCGTCCACTTGGGGCCGGGGCTGATAGCGACCAGGCCGGGCAGGTGTGAAGCAGAGCCACCGCCCGTGGCTTCCGAGGTGAGTAGAACGACGTCCGTGATGAGCAGGTCGACCAGGTAGCCAAGCGCGGGGTAGGTCCCGCGCGTGTACGTCATGGCCTGCTCGGTCTGCTCCTTCCAGAGGCGTCGGGCGTCCTTCGTCGTGCTCTGACGCCCGACGAAGATGCTCTCGAAGACCCGGTTCTCCTGAAGGTACGTGCCCCACGAGCCGTCTTCGTAGCTGATCGAGACACCAGCCCGAGGAGGCGCGAAGGGCCGGTCTTGCGCGAGGACTCCGCGGTAGGTCGCGTGGAGGCTGGGCAGGCTGGGAGGGGCACCCCACGATGCCCGGACCAGCCGCCCCACCGACTCAACGGAGTGCGGGACGTTCAGAAAGTGCATGGGGTGCCCTCCTGTTCAGACGCCGCTGGAATCAGGTCCAGCCGCCCATCATGGAGACGTTGTTCATTGCCCGGAACTCGTCCAGGTTCCGCCGGGTGATGGCCTGCCGCTCGTTGTCGTCGCCCGCGGCGCGGGTCAGCGCGACGCTCGCAAGGTCGTCCAGCTCGGCCACGGTCGGCTTGTCGGATTCGGCGATGGTGATCACTTTTCCTCCATAGAGCCTCTGGCCCGTAGGTTTCGGGCCGCTGCAAGTGTTGATCTCTGGGGGAGAGGCCACCCCTGCAATTAGCGAGGACAGGGGCGGCCCTGGTCGTCCAACCGCTCCAGGGCGCGCGGGATTCAGTCGCTCACTGCACTTCGGGTTCAAGCCTTGACGCGCCCTGAGTAAGGGCTACATAGACCACCCTCCTCCTGCTGGTGGTTTGTGATGAGCCCCCTGCCGGCGAAGGGGGGTGTGGTCCTCCGACCGACGGCGAGGCGCGCGGGGCGAACTGGCCCTGTCACCGTCAGCCGGAAGCGTCTTGTGGAGCGGCGAAGCTCCGTGTCGGTGGGCCCCACGCCGGTGTAGCCGTGGCTTCACCACCCACGTGAAGGCGGCACCGACGAGCCCGCAGGCCACCCCGTAGAGCAGCAGCCATCCGAGGATCGGTTCGACGACGAGCTGCATCGTCATGCCCTGTGCGACCAGGCCGGTAGTGAGGCCCGACTCTCGGCCACCCTCCGAGCCCGCTCGTCCTCGCGGTTCATCGCCGCCTTGAGGGCCTCACGGTTCTCCGCACTGACGAAGCTCGCCAGACCGGCCCGGACTTCCCGGCAACGGGTCTGTCGCGTCCACGAAGGGCATGATCTTTCTCCAGGGAAGGGAGCCAGAATCTGCGCTCGCCGGGGGTCTATGCCGGACGGGCGTGCTGAGTCCGCGTGGTGTTGATGACGCGGGCCGCGATCTCCATCGTTCGAGCCTGAAGCTCGTTCATCTCAGCCGTAACCGCGGCAAGCTCGTCCAGGAGGAGCTGACGCTCGTCCTCCGTCAGGTTGACCACTCTCCTTGCGCGCCTGCTACGACCAAGCGGCGTACCGAGCCGCACCACTGTGTTTTCCGAAAGCCCACGACCGCTCATACCAACCAAGGTGTCGCGCTGAGCCAGCCTTTCCCATGTCCTCACACCGACCCAGCACTGAACTTCCACTGCACCCAGATCTGCGATCAGGCCATATCTGCTGACACACTGAATTCATGGCTGAACTCAACGGCGTCCCTGTCACTCCCGATGAGCTCAAGGCTCTGGCCCTGATGAACTACGGTCACTTCACGTCCATGCGCATGGAAGACCACCGCATCAGGGGGTTTTCGCACCACCTAGAGCGACTCGTCCGAGATTGCCGCGTTCTCTTCAGTCACGAGCTGGACCGTCAACAGGTCCGCGACTACGTCAGGCAGGCAACCGCTGGACGGGAGGGCGCGTTCGTCGTCCGGGTGACCATCTACGACCCCGACCTCGAACTAGGCCATCCCGGAGCCCAGGCCGAGCCGAAGATCCTCGTCACCACACGACCGGCCGGCACCTGGCCCATGACGCCCATCCGAGTGCAATCCAGGCCCTACGTACGCGAGTTGCCCGAGCAGAAGCACGTCGGCCTGTTCGGTGCCATCCGGCATCGCCGCAATGCTCAACTCGACGGGTTCGATGATTGCGTCTTCACCGACGCGGACATGTTCATTTCAGAGGGCGCAACATGGAACATCGGGTTCTTCGACGGCCACCAAGTCATCTGGCCTAACGCGGAGATCCTCCAGGGCGTGACCATGCGCCTACTGCAACAGGTGCACGACGCGATGTCCCTTGGCCCCGTCAACGTCTCTGACCTACCGCGCATGGAAGCCGCGTTCGCGACCAATACCGCGGTCGGCGTACGCGCGATCACGGCCATCAACGATGTGGAGTTCCCAGACGCGCATCCGATCTTGGAGACTCTCCGCAAGGAATACGAAGAGATCCCAGCCGAAGCCGTCTGACTGCCTCACACGTCCACGGAGAGCACGAGATGCCCCCCACTGTCCAGCGTTGGACCGGCCACGAAGCGCGAGCGCTTCGAGAGGCGAAGCGAGTAAGTCAGGTCGACTTCGCCGCAGAACTCGGCGTAAGCGAACGCATGATCGTCAGGTGGGAGAAAGAGGGGGAGAAGATAATCCCCCGTCCCATCAATCAGCAGGGCCTTGACACCGTCTTGGCGGCTGCCAGCGTCGAGATTCAGACCCGGTTCGCCGAGATGATCGGCTTGACGAGCCCGCCCGCACCTGCCCAAGATCCGGGCGTGCCCTCAGAGCAGCCAGCAGCCCACGAGCCCGAGCCTGACAACCCCGTAGGCGACGAAGACCAGGTCAGACACCCGATCGACGGCAAGTTGATGACGCTGGTCCCGGCCGGGGTCTACTTCTCAGGCGAGAGCAACGAACCGGCCTACGTCCCGGCGTTCTACATCGATGTGTTCCCCACCACAAACATGGACTACGCCCGGTTCGTCTCGGCGACCGACTACAAGCCGCCCGAACACTGGGAGAACGGTGAGATGCCGACCGATCTCGCCAATCACCCCGTCGTATTCGTGACATGGCACGATGCGAACGCCTACGCCCAGTGGTCTGCCAAAGGCTTGCCCAGTAGCCAGCAATGGGAGAAGGCAGCCCGAGGAACGCGAGGCGACATCTACCCGTGGGGCAGCCAGAGAACCCCCGCAAAGTGCAACTGTCGCGAAGGTGGCCACCGCAAGACGACTCCAGTCGACTGCTACGCGAGCGGCGTCAGCCCGTACGGCGTCTACGACATGTGCGGCAACACATGGGACTGGTGCTCCACCGAATCCGCACCTGGCCGCTACGAGCTGAAGGGCAGCGCCTTCACGAGCCCCTTCCTACGCTGCGCACCGTCCACGTTCAACGACGCATCAGCCGACATGCTTGACGACGACACCGGCTTCCGCTGCGTCACCCCAGCCGAGACCATGCGAGCCCTCCTCAACGTGAAGGGCCATCAACCACGCACAAGGTGACGACGGACGACGCCCAGCGACCGGATGAGAACTTTCTCTACGTCTTCAAGGGCGCCCGCTCCGCGGCCGCCGCCGGTCGGTCCGGGCCGGGCGTGCGGCCTCTCCGGGCCGACCCGTCCCGGCCGCCCGGCCACGCTAAGGAACGAGCGCTCCAGGCCCCTAATATCCCATGCCCCAATGCGGCGACGAGGCCTGTGTACGCACTCAAAACGTTCTGACATAACAGACTCGGCAGAAGTAAGCTGGCTTGCCGTGGAGAACCTTGCGGACTGCCCCGTCCCGAGTGCGCATCGGCGCCTCTTGGACTGCCACGAGCATTGGCATGCCACCGCCGATAGCTATATGGACCCAGACCTCTTTCGACTCAATCTCAATGCACTAATCCAAAATCTCCGCAATGTGACCTGGTTGCTCCAAAAGCAACGTTCAGTGTTGCCTGATTTTGCGAATTGGTATGGCGAATGGCAGAAATCCGTCAGCGCAGACTCGATCATGAAGTGGATCGTAAAAGCGCGTAACCGCATCGTTAAAGAGGCGGATCTTGACCTTTTCAGCCAAGCCAAAGCCCATCTCTCTCTAGATTGGCTTCAAGAGTACGAAGCCACTTACACTTTGCCGCCGCGCTACACCACCCACGACATTATGATGCACATGCTTGCGAGGAAACCGCTTGCTGTGCACGACGGAATGTTGACGGTTGAGCGTCGTTGGGTGGATCGTCTTTTGCCCGATTGCGAGTTGCTTGATGCAACGGCCCACGCCTATGGGCAACTCGTGGATGTTATTCGCACCGCACATCACAAGTCAGAGGTAGGCAAGTGCACACTGCCACCTCGAAATCGCGAGTGCCTGGATGGCGGGTTCGCAGCTATCCCTGAATGTATGTTGATGAAGGATAATAGTCGACGCCTTACGGTTAACCTTGAGAGCGGCGAAGAAATCATCGAAGATGATTACATTCAATCTCTCGATGAAGAGTTGGGTGAGCGCGCACGTCAGCGGTATGGAGATTTCACTGTACATGGTGACGCCATCGAGAGGGTGCCCACCGTGCTGGAGATGGCAAGGCGCATGCTCACGGTTGACAAGTCGCTGGCCACCGCTGCTTGGCTACTGCGCGGTGACCGAATGGTTGGCCTGATGGCACTACAGTTCTACGACCAAGCTAGCAAACGCCTAGCCATGTACAAGCTGGCAGAACACGTTGCCAGGAAGAGGGCTGATGGGGTCCTACTGATCTGCGAAGCATGGATCGCGGCTGCTGAGCCAGGTGAAGACCTCCGAACGGGCAGGCCCAAGCCGGCGGGTGAACGTCCAAATCGACAAGAGGCCGTTGATGTCACCGGAATTACACGGGATGGGCGGCATTCTCATATGTTGTGCCTATTCACGCGTGAGGAATCTGGTGAAATCTCGTTCAGTCCAGCGGTAGAGGATCCATCCGGAACTCCAAACTTCCTCGAACCGGTTAAACGGGTGTGGGAGAAACTGAGCTCAAGCACCGATTGACCGGCTCTAATGTGTCCGTTCAGAGTCTTGTGCTAAGCAATCAGGTAGGGCCCTGCTCGGGCATACGCTAGTCGGTTGAACGTGCACGAAGCGGAGGCCTCGCGGCCCCCAGCCCCCCGCGGGCCGGAGAACACGCCCGCGCCAAACTGTCTATCACACCGTCTCGCCGTTCGCGCGGGCGCACCCTCCGGGGTGCTCAGGGCGTTCAAGTTAGTCATCAGCTAAATAGGTGGAAGTTCTTCGCGACGGTAGATTCGCGGCTTCTGATGGAGATAGAACGAGTCCGAGGCTCTGGCCCCTTCTCTCCAATAATATTTCACTCCAATGAAACCAAGTAGGTAAGCGCAGGAGTACCCAGTTAGACACTTCCGACTCTTGCTGACTGCACCAGCGGCCGGTTCGATGTGCAATCCTCCGGCCGCCACCCCAATCTCCTTCATCCGCCGTCGGTAGCGCCTGATCTGAGGGTCCTTAAAGATGACGAAGTGCATGTCTTCCAGACGACTCGTTTCGCCATCAAGGAACTTGATTACAGACTGGGGGACCTCGAAGCCGGCATCAACCATGCTACAAGCACAATGCTTGGCGAAGTATCTTGCCACTTCGAGCACACGCGATTGCCATTCATTGCCGTAGATCTTCGACATGTCAAAGTAACCAGCTTTCCACAGTCTGTCCATGTGCTGCCAAACGTGCCTGGAGAAGGTGACATAAGACTCGTCGAATGACTGGCTTCTTTTTCCGTTGCAGGTCAGACACATGCTTGGCTTGAACCTTGCAACGTCAGACTTCGGTCCGCGGATCTGCGAGAGCCGCCCGAATCCCTCTGAATCCCATATTGTGCGGTCATCACCGCTCGAACCCCAGAGCAGGTATTTAGAGTCGCCCCACATTTGGTCAAGGTCAGTGCGTTTGAACTTGTGTTCACGAGTAGTTGCTGGAGCCGACTGGCACCACCAGCAAAGGCCACTTGAGGTCACACGGTAAGCTTTAAGATCGTCTCCACGTAGCCATGTCGACCGGTCGGACCAGAGTGGATCGCTCATAACGTCCATTCTCCCCAGTCGATCTTGTCTCGCCAACGGGGTTTAGTAGAGCCTGCGGGCTCGCGGCACCGCAACGTGTCGCCCATCAGACGATGGGGCAGACGAGTTTCGTCCGGTGTAGTACGCCAGTGAGGGCTTCGGCTGACGTCTCGCCGTGCGCGCTCGCTCGTGCGCGCGGGGTGCACCTTCCGAGACGCATGTGGGTGCTAACGGCCGCTAAACAACGGTGTCGGATGACCTCGGACGAGTGTGGACGGGCGCGAGGTTGCCGCGCTGGTCAGGAGGCACGTGTGGACATGTCTGAACGGCGTCGATCTTGCTACGGATCAGACGGTGATGGTTGCGCCCTACGATCGCCACAGCGTGGCTGAGGTGGTTGCGGGGCTGGGGGCGATCGCTGCCGCGCGGCTTCCGGTGCTCGGGCCGTGGCCGGCCCTGCGCTCCGGGTCCGCTTACCCTCGGATGATCCGGGGTGCTGTCCCCGTTCAGGGCAGGCTGAGGACGCGCAGGTCAGCGGGTGCGGTGGCGTGCAATTAGCGTGCAACTAGCCACGGTGATCAGGGGGCAGTCACGGTCACTTGCGGTATGAGGGGTGGCCAGGTCAGCCGCTATGACGGCCTGGATCGGTTTGATTCCCAAGCTGACAGCGCGGGTTCGATTCCCGTCACCCGCTCCACCACTGAAGGCCCAGGCCAGCGACTTAGCGCTGACGCTGGGCCTTTTGCGTTCATCGGCCGCCATGCCCGCTACGTGCCCGATCCCTTGGGCTTCCGCCCCTTCTTAGGCTTCTTGATCTTCTTGAGTTCACGCTTGGCACGACCTGGGAGGATGCGGCGTCCGGTTTCGGGTCGGGATCTAGGGGTGGAGGGTGCGGTATCGGGAAACGATCGCGCCGGCTTTGAATACTTTGACGTCGGTCAGTTCGAGGCCGAGATCTATCGTCAGGCCGTCGAATACCTGGGGTCCGGCGCTGAGGACGGCGGGGCTCACGGCAAGCAGGTACTCATCGATCACACCGGGTACGGAGGCGATCGGCGCGAGGGTCTTGGGGCCGCAGGACAGCAGGATGTCCTTGCCGTCCCGCTGCTTCAACGCGGTGAGTTCGTTGACCAGATCGCCTCCGATGACCAGGCGATCTGTCGTGGACGGCAGGGTCGTGGAGAAGACGACCTTGGTCATGTTCTGTTGCACCTTGGCGAACTTGCGGTCCGCATCGGTGATGGCGGGTGCGTCGTCGGGAGTCTCCCCGCGGGCGACCTTGTCCCACCAGGGCACGATCGCCTCGTAGGTCGCCCTGCCCATTGCCCAGGTGTCCGCCTGGGAGAACTGCTCGGCGATATAGGCCGTTTCCTCCTCTCCCCAGGGGAACGGCTCCCAGAACGATCCCTCGGCATTGGCGATGCGGTTGTTCAGGGTCGTCTGCATGTGGAACACGATCTTTCGCACCTGGGACGGCCTCCTTCGTCGTGATCACCGCAGGAAGAGACCATCTCCGGCGCGAAAAATTCATAGGTGTCTAGGCGACCGTCCGCTGGATAGTTGGGCCGACTGGATCGCTCTTAGTGGCATCTTCGTCGAGCATCCGCGCGACCTGGCGTGCCGGCATGCGCCTCATACCGAAATTGATGCGGGAGTTGAACGAACCGAGACCGGAGAGGGGCTCTGGCCTGACCGCTCATGCGGGCCTGGGAGGAGACGTCCCATGGTCGTGGGGTTCACTGCGGACACGGGCGTCGACCCGGGCGTTGTCTCTGACGCTCCCCCCTGCGGCGGCTCGTCGAACGAATCGACGAAATCAGGAGGGGTCGGCGAGCCTCGTGATCGGGATGGGCGCGAGGCCCGTCGGCAAGCTGGGCAGGAGGAACTCCTGTCAGTTTCGGCAGCTTGATGTGGTGGGGGCGCGCGGACGGAATCAGACGTGCAGGGTGGGCTTGTAGATGAGTTCTTGGATGTGACCGTCGAGCGTCCGGCTCTCGATCAGTTCGAGGTCGAAGTCGGCCGCATCCTCGAAGACCGGGTCCAGCCCGCTCTGACCGGTGATCACGGGGAAGAGCGTCACCTGGACGCGGTCGACCAGACCGGCGGCCATCAGGTCCCGGTTCATCGCCAGGCTGCCGTGCGAGCGCAGCGGCACCGCGGACTCCTCCTTGAGCCGGGCGACGACCTCGACGGCATCGCCGCTTGCGATGTTCGCGTCCGGCCAGTCGAGGGTTTCGTCCAGCGTGGTCGACACCACCGTTGCCGGCAGGTTCCTCATCCGTGTGACCCACGGGTCACGCACCTCGGACCCCTCGGTGCTGGTGGCCAGCATCTGCGCGAACGCCCGGTAGGTGTTGGCCCCGAAGACCATCCGTTGGTCCTCGCTGTACAGGGCGAGGCGGTGGTCGAGGAGTTCGGGGCCTTGCTTTCCCCAGTAGCCGGTCCAGTTGCCGCCGGCGGCGCCGAAGCCGTCGAGGCTGGAAAAGACGTCGAATGTGTAGGTGGCGGTCATGGCGCTCTCCTCGGGTGCGGTGCGGTTGATCGCGCGTTAGGGATACAGACTGGCAGCCACGGCGAGACTCATCGCCCTTTGGACGATCGGAGCCCGGCCCTTCCGGGTGCGTCGCAGGCCTTCGCCGGCGGTTAAGAAGGTCGCGCGCCCGATCGGCGTGTGTGGTGGCGTGGACGGGCTATAGCCGGCCGAGGAGGTCCTTCTTCTTGGCTTCGAATTCTTCGTTGGTGACCACGCCCGCGTCGCGGAGTTCGCCGAGTTGCTTGAGCAGGGCCATGACGTCCTCAGGTGTGGTGGCCTGGATCGCGGGTGTCGCCTGCGGGCTGCTCGGCAGCGCCGGCGGCTGTGCGAACCCGCTGGTGTAGTGGCCGTCGACCGGCTGGGGGCCGGTGTGTTGGAAACGGTGGGTGCCGAGGTCGCGTTGCTCGTCGATCTGCCGCTGGTGCACGGCCGCGCGCACATGGTGGACGGTCTGGTTGATCAGGTCCCTGACCTGGGCGGGGTCCACGATCGAGTCGAGCACCGCAGTCTCCCGCGGGCCGCCTGGCCGGACGATGTGCACCAGGACGTTGCCGACCTTCTGCGTCTTCTGGAGCAGGGTCTGCGAGATGTCCACGTCCTGGATGTTGATCAGCGGGATCTGCTCCTGTCTCGTCCCGGATATGCCGCCGGTTTCGAAGTACAGGTAGTGAGTGGTGAGCCGGTAGTGCAACGTGAACCGTCCGCCGGTGGCGCGGGACGCGTTCCAAACTTGCCGAGTTGACGTAACGACCAGGTCAGGCCAAGCTCCGGAGCCCTGGCGGTGTCCTCGACCACGTTGATGACGGTCGGCTGCCTGAGCCGGCGGGACGGAATACATGAGGCATCTCACCCCAGCTTTCGCTGTCGGCGCTCTGCGGCGAGGCAAGCAGATCGAACAGCTTCTTGGCGGTTTCGACCATGGGGACGAGCACATCATCCGCTGGGCAGCACTCAGCCCGGCCAAGGACCGCATCACGCTGTACTTGAGCGAGGTCATCGACTCGGTAGCGACGTCTTCAAGGACGTTTCGGAGTTCCCGCCACTCGACTCAAACGATGAAGTATGGGGAAAGATTGTCGGCTCGGCTGCAAATCCGGATGAGGCTCTCGATCTTGCCGGGCGGGTGCTCGGTGCAGCACCGGACCGCTGGGTCAATCATGGTGTCATCGGGGACGAATACGCCGACTATCGGAGTCGCCGATGATGGGCGCGCGAGAGTGTGGGGTTTGCCGGAGGGGTATGGGAGGTGGTGGTGACGTAGTAACTGTTTAGGGGCGGGTTATGGTGGGGGCGAATAGGGTGCGGAGGCGGTCTACCTCTTTGGTGGGGGCGCGGTCGGTCAGGTAGCCGGGGGTGTTGCGGCTCCAGACGCCTGCGGCTAGCAGCTCTGCCTGTAGGTTCGCGGTGGCCAGGGCTAGTCCGTTGGAGTCGATTACCGGGAGGCCGGCGATTCTGCGGATTCCGGCGCGCCAGAGGAGTTCGCAGGGGATGCCCTCGCCTGAGACGATCGCTTGTGCGCCCGCTTCGCGCAGTTCTTCGGCGGCGGAAGTGATCTTTTCTAGGAGGACGGGGAGTGCGTCGTCCGGGAGGCCTTTCTCGATGAGTGTGCGGCCCTCGGGGAGGTAGCGGAAGCCGACGCATAGGTCGGCGCAGCCGTAGTGGGTCTGGTTTTGGCGTAGGGGCTCCTCTAGGGCCGGGACGAAACCGATGATGCCGAATCGGAGGCCCTGGGAGCGGAGGAAATCGAAGGTCGCTTGCCCGTATCCGACTACCGGGATCGAGACCAGGGAGCGGGCGGCGGCGAGGCCGGGATCCTGGCTGGTGCCGATGATGTAGGCCGAATAGCCCTGGCGTTCGGCCTCGACCGCGCGCTCGGCGAAGTACCAGGAGAAGAAGACTTCCAGCTGGCCGTATTTCACGTGGTCGGCGGGCATTTTCGTCTCATACACCTCGGGAGGCAGGGCGTGGAATTCCACGTCTGCGCGGTCGCCGAGGATGTCGCGGGCGTGTTGTTCGTAGCCCTCGTCCAGCCAAGGGTTGCGGCCGACCACCGTGTGCTTCTGGAACCAGATCCGATTCAACGGGTCACCTTTCCCTGGGCGAGGGTTCGGCGGGCTCGGCGGATCACGGCCTCGTCGACCATGCGGCCCGACTCGTCGACGACGACGCCTGAACCCGCGGCCTCGAACCGCGCCACCAGTGCGCGGGCCTTGGCGAGTTCGTCGGGCGACGGGGTGAACACCTCGTTGACGACCGGAAGCTGCGCCGGGTGGATGCAGGCCCGGCCCTGGAAGCCGAGGCGGCGGAGTGCGCGGGTCGATTCGGCCAGGCGGTCCAGGTCGCGGAAGTCGGTGCTCACCGGGCCCAGCGGTGGGTCGATGCCGGCGGCGGCCGAGGCCAGGACGATCTGCGACCGGGGCCAGAGCAGTTCTCGCTCGTCGGCGCCGGGGTCGACGCCGATGTCCGCGCACAGGTCGGCCTCGCCTAGCTGCAGCCGGACGACTCGGGGTGCCCGGGCTATCTCCACTGCGGCGAGGACGGCTGCGGCGCTTTCCAGTACCGGGCAGAGCGCGGTCTGTGGAGGCAGGAGGTTGTCGAGGGCGGTGAGGTCGTCTGGTGTCTCCGTTTTCGCGACGCATATTCCGGTGATCGCGTGAAGTCCGGGTTCGAGGGCCTGTAGGTCTTCGTGTCCGGCTTTCCCGGGGTTGATTCTGATCCAGATTTCTGGGCCGTCCTGCGGGAGGGTGGTCAGCCAGGCGGCTACTGTGCGCCGGGCTGAGGGCTTGGCGTCGGGGGCTACCGCGTCCTCCAGGTCGGCGATCAGGGCATCCGCGCCGCGGGTCAGCGAACCGGCCAGCTTTTCCGGGCGGTCTCCGGGGACGTAGAGGGCCGATCTCATCGGGCCGGTCGGTGGACGTACCGCCCGGCGGGCGTGCCGACGATCTTTCCCGCGTCGAGAACCTGGTGTCCGCGCACAAAAGTGTCGGTTACCTGGGCCGTCAGCTCGAAACCCTCGAACGGGGTGTACTCCTGCGCGGATTCGGAGTCCGCGGCCCGGACGGTCCAGGTCTTGTCCGGGTCGACGAGGCAGAAGTCGGCGTCCAGGCCCTCCTTGATCGCGCCCTTGGTGCGCAGGCCGTACCGCTGGGCGGGGTTCCAGGAGGTGAGCGCGGCGATCCGGCCGAGCGGGAGGTTCCGCTTGCGGCCCTCGGTGACCATCCCGGCGAGCAGGTACTCGGCGCCGCCGAAGCCCGACTTGGCCAGGAAGACGTCGTCGCGCGGCTCGCCGAACTTGATCTCGTCGCGGCAGCAGGCGTGGTCGCTGACGACCCAGTCGACGGTGCCTTCGGCGACGTGGTGCCAGAGCGCCTCGACGTCCTCGCGCGGGCGCAGGGGCGGGTTGACCTTGCCGCCTATGCCGTGTGCCGTGTCGATGTCGGCGAGCAGGTGGCCGATCGTGACCTCGCGGCGGAAGTCGACGTGCGGGAACGCCCCGGCCATGCGGACGGCCGCGTCCATCGCCTTGGCCGACGACAGGTGCAGGAGGTTGATGTTGGGCAGGCCCGTCTCGTGCGCCAGGTAGGACGCGATGGAGATGGCGAGACCCTCGGAGTGCGGCGGGCGGGAGGCGTGGTAGGCGGCCAGGCCGGTCAGGTCGCCCGCTTCCTCGACCATCTTGGTGTAGGCGGTCATGATCTCCGCCGTCTCGCAGTGCAGGGAGAGGGAGATCTCGTCGGCGAGTTCGGGGAACCGCTCCCGAGCCTCCTGGACGCCGCGCATCACGAACTCGAAGTGCGCGTAGTCGTACCGCTCGCCGGGCGGCGTCATCAGGAACGCGCTCTGGTCGGACGAGCGGCCGTGCAGCCCGTGCCCGCCGTAGAACATGAAGATCTTGAAGGATGAGACACCGAAACGCTCGATCAGGTCTGGGATTTCGGTGATGTGGCCGGACGACATCGGCGCCAGGTGGAACGCGTAGTCGATGTGCGAGCGTCCGGCGGCGGCGTCCAGGACCTCGGGGAAGAAGTCGGCGTACGGGCCGCCCTTGTTCAGGTAATACTGCCCGGTCCGCATGTAGGTCAGCGCGGTGGTGACGCCGCCCTGCGCGGACGCGCGGCTCTCGGTGACCGTGTCGTCGGCGAGCGGGCTGTAGATGCCCCAGTGCTGATGCGCGTCGACCACACCGGGGAAGGCCGGACGGCCCCGCCCGTCGACGACCTGGGCGGCGTCGGCCGCTTCGAGGCCGGGCGCGACGCGGGCGATCCGCCCGTCTTGCACGGCGATGTCGGCCTCGAACGGGTCGTCCTGCTCGTGCGTGACGACCTTGACGTCCTTGACCAGCAGATCGTATTCAGCCATGGATCTCTTCCTTCGTGTCCCGGTCCTGGAAATCCGCGAGGGGGCGGAGCAGGTCGCCGACGTCCGCGAGGTCGGCGAGCCCGCGTACGCGGCGGGCGGTCTCGGCGGCGGCGTCCTCGGACAGCCGGCCGCTGGTGTTGTCGCGGAACTTCAGCTCCAGCTCCGCGTCGCTGACGGGACGGTCGGGGCCGCCCCGGTTGACGGGCACCTCGTGGCGCCATTCGCGTCCGTCCACGTCGCGGGCGGTGAGGACGGCGGGGAACTGCATGGGGAAGATCTCCGTCGCCTGGTCGTCGGCGACCACGTCCACCTTGGCCATCAGCTCGCGCCGGTACGGGTCGCGGGCCAGCTCGTCGGTGTAGTCGCCGAGCCCGACGCCGAGGCCGCCCCCGCCGAGCAGCCCGGCGACGACCGCGTACGGGCCGGAGAACTGCGCCTGGTAGCCGGTCTCGGGGGCGCGCTTCAGCTCGATCGGCTGGCCGATCGTGCGGATCACGGGCGCGGGGACGCCGAGCGTCAGCGACACGACGCGGTCGGCCGCGAGGCCCTGCTCGCGGAGCGCGATGGCGGCGTCGACGGCGGCGTGGGTGAAATGGTTCGCGGGGTAGGGCTTGAAGAAGATGCCCGGGACGGCCCAGTCGGTGCCGAGTCCCTCGGTGATCTCCTTCGGTTCGTACTCGCCGCGCAGGAATGCCTGGAAGAAGCCGAAGCGTCCCTCCAGGACGGTCGGGGGCCCGGTGAAGCCGCGGCTGACCAGTTCGGCCGCGGTGACCGCCGAATGCGCGGCCCATCCGCAGTGCAGGCGCTTCACGGTGCCGCCGGTCCGGTTGGCCTCGATGAGCCCGGACGCCATCGACGCGGCGACGCCGAGGGCGTCCAGCAGGCCGTCGCCGTCCAGGCCGAGCTGGAGGCCCGCGGCGACGGCGCCGCCGAGCGCGCCGCAGATGGACGTGGCGTGCTGGCCGTGCTCGAAGAAGGTCGAGTTGCCGGCCCGCGCGTCGTATCCGGCCATGCCCAGCCGGACGCAGACCTCCAGCCCGACCGCGATCGCGCGGATCGTGTCGCGGCCGGACGCGCCCGCTCGCTCGCCCGCGGCCAGCGCGGCGGGAACGACCGAGGCGCTCGGGTGCAGCACGGACGGCAGGTGCGTGTCGTCGTAGTCGAGGGAGTGGGCCAGGACCCCGTTGGCCAGCGCCGCGAGGGGGGCGGGCACGGCCGCGCCACCGCCGATCGCGTGGGCCTGCGGGCGTCCGCCCTGATCCCGGACGTACTCCAGCACGGCCGCGCTCGTCTCCAGCCGGTGCGCCGCCACGCACAGCCCGATCACGTCGAGGACGCGCTTGCGCACGCTGTCGACGACGTCGTCCGGCAGGCTCGCGAACGTCGTCGCGGCGGCGAAATCCGCCAACCGGCGCGCCAGCTCCGGCTCGGCGACCAGGTCCGGGTCAGCCATCGGAACGCTCCAAAGACACCACGGCCAGCGGGCGGGCGGGTGATCCCGTCGCGCCTACCAGCGGCAGCGGCGCCAGGACGAAGGTGAACTCGTGGACGCCCGCGCGCGCGATCTCTTCGAGGTCGAGGGTCTCGATGATGTAGATCCCCGACTCGACCAGCAGCACGCGGTGCGCGGGCAGCACGCTGTGGCCCTGGCCCGGCGGCAGACACTCGAAGGCGATGGTGTCCGCGCCGGCTGCGTGCACGCCGCGGCCGGCCAGCCAGCGGGCGCCCGCCTCGCCCACGCCGGGCACGCCGGACTTCGCGCCTATGTAGGCGTCCCGGTCGGGGTCGGTGAAGAGCCGTCCCCAGCCGCTGCGGACGAGCGCGACGTCGCCGGCGCCGACGTCCGTGCCCTGGTGCCGGACGGTGCGGTCCAGGTCGTCGGGCGTGATCTCGTATCCGGGCGCGCAGTGCTCCTCGCCCAGCGCGCGCGGGACGTCCAGCAGCACCCCTCGGCGCACGATCGGCGCGATGGTGTGCACGCCGTGCTCGGGGTAGCCGCCGCCCTGGCAGGCGGCGACGGCGTCCGCGCCGCCGTGCAGCCGCCCGTCCTGGGACACGTGGGCCAGCGCGTCGATGTGCGTCCCGACGTGGGTGCCGGTGACGATCATGTCGTTGGCGGCCGAGCCCCCGTCGGGACGCGTCCGGTCGCCGTGCCGCCGCGGCAGCGTGTGCCAGTAGGCGGGATGGTTCGGCGACTGCGGCATCCCGATGGACATCGGGCGGGCGAGGTCGTAGACGGTCACCCCGGCGAGCACGGCCGCCAGAAGGGGGTCGGGGTGTCCGGTCGCTGGTTGAGTGGTCACTGGGTGCCTTGTCTCCGGATTCCTTCGGTAGGGGTTGCGGGCATCAGGTCACGATGCGGCGTTCGCGCAGGCTCGCGACCTCCGCCGGGTCCAGGCCGAGCTCGTCGACGAGCAGCGTGTCGGTGTCGGCGCCGAGCGCCCGTCCGGTGAAGCGGATCCGGCCCGGTGTGCGCGACATCCGCCACATCACGTTGTGCATGAGCATCGGCCCGAAGTCCGGGTCGGGGACGCTGGTCAGCATCTCCGTCTCCCGGATGTGCGGGTCGTTGACGATGTCCGCCGCGCTGTAGACGGGGGCGATCGCGGCTCCGGCGTCGGTGAACTCCGCGACGACGTCCGCGCGGGTGCGTTCGGCGATCCAGCCGCCGACGAGCTTGTCGAGCAGGTCCGCGTGCGCGGCGCGGCCGTGGCCGGTCGCGAACCACGGCTCCTCGACCACCTCGGGGTGGCCGACGAGGCGCAGCACCCGCTCCGCGATCCGCTGCGCGCTGGTCGACACCGCGAGCCAGTGCCCGTCCGCCGTCTTGTAGGTGTTGCGCGGCGCGTTGTTGGTCGACCGGTTGCCGTGCCGCTCCTCGACCACGCCGAGCTGGTCGTACACGGTCGGCGCCGGGCCGACCGCCGTCATCAGCGGCTCCAGCAGGCTCAGGTCGATGACCTGGCCGCGCCGCTCCGGGTCGCGGTCGCGGTGCCACAGCGCCATCGCCGTCGCGGACGAGGCCGCGATCCCGCAGAGGCTGTCGGCGAGCCCGAACGCGGGCAGCGTCGGCGGCCCATCCGCCTCGCCGGTCATGTACGCGAACCCGCTCATCGATTCGGCGAGGGTGCCGAACCCGGCCCGTCCCGCGTACGGGCCGTGCTGCCCGAAGCCGGTGACCCGGACGATGATCAGGCTCGGGTTCACCTCGTGCAGCCGGTCCGGGCCGATGCCCCAGCGCTCCAGCGTCCCCGGACGGAAGTTCTCGATCAGGACGTCCGACCGCGCGGCCAGCCTGAGCAGGATCTCGGCGCCTTCGGGGGCGGACAGGTTCAGCGCGAGCCCCCGCTTGTTGCGCGAGATCTCCTTCCACCAGATCGGCGTCCCGTCCTTGGACTTGCCGTGCCCGCGCATCCCGTCGCCGGCGACCGGGTGCTCGATCTTCACGACGTCCGCGCCGAAGTCGCCGAGGATCTGCGCGCACAGCGGCCCGGCGAGGATGGTCGAGGCGTCGATGACCCGCAGGCCCTGCAGTGGACCGTCCTGCATTCATTCCCCCAAGTGAAATCTGGACACGATCAGTGCCGCCGCGGCGGTGTGGCGGCGGGCGTCATGCGACGTCCCCGGGGTCGCGCTCGGACCTGGGCGGGCGGCGTCCCAGATCGGCGGAGACCGCGGCGGCCGCCGCGATGACCTGGTCGCCGAGCGACCTGTTGCGGCTGCGGGTGAACATGTCCTGCAGCCCGCACACCGAGATCGAGCCGATCGGCTGCCCGGCCGCGCCGTAGATCGGCGCCGCGACGCTCGCCGCGCCCGACTGCCGTTCCCCGGAGCTGACCGCGTAGCCGAGCGCCCGGATCCGCTCGATCTCTTCGCGCAGCGCGTCCGCGGACGTGATGGTGGCGTCGGTGACGCTGTCGAGCTTGTGGTGCGCGACGTAGTCGTCGACCTCGCCGTCGGGCAGCGCCGCCAGGATCGCCTTGGACGACGACCCCGCGTGCAGCGGATGGCTGGAACCGAGCGCGACCGACATGCGGATCTCGTGCGACGACAGCACCTGGTCGACGTAGACCCGCGACCAGCCCTGGCGCAGCGAGAGCGTGGTCGTCTCCCCGGTGCGCTCCGACAGCGCGACGAGGTGGCGGTGCGCGATGGCCGGGACGTCCAGCTCGCGCATCGCGGCCAGCCCGATGCCCAGCGCGCCGGGCCCGAGCCGGTAGACCTTCGTCGTCTCGTCGAAGCGCAGGAACCGGCCGTTGACCAGCTCGCGCAGGATCCGGTGCGCGACCGCCTTGGACAGGCCGGTCTCCCGGGCGATCACCGAGACGCCCTGGGCCCGCGGCGACCGGGCGATGGCGTCGATCACGGCGAGGGCGCGGGCGATGCCCGAACGCGTCGGTTCCTTGGTCTCCGCTTGTGTCACGCCCCGATCACCCTGTTCTCTTCCGCCCAGAACGCGATGCGCCTCTGGGCGAGCCGGATGAGGAAGTGCGCGATGAGCCCGAGCACGGAGAGCACCACGAGGACGGCGAACATGCCGGCGATGTCGAAGTTGAAGTTGCTCTGCAGGAGAAGGTAGCCGAGCCCCTCCTTGGCGCCGATGAACTCGCCGACGACCGCGCCGAGGATCGCGAACACGATGCCGATGTCGAGCCCGGCGAAGATGAACGGCACCGCGGTGGGCAGCCGCACCATGCGGAAGATCTGGAACCGTCCGGCGCCGAACACCGTGAGCATCTGGATCCGGTCGGCGTCCGCCGAGCGGAGCCCCTCGATGACGTTGACCAGCATCGGGAAGAACGAGATGACCGCGGCCATTACGATCTTGCTGCTGATGCCGAACCCGAACCAGACGACGAACAGCGGCGCCAGCGCCACCTTCGGGACGGTCTGGAACGCCACGATGTACGGCATCAGGGTCCGCTCGACCAGCCGGATCTGCGAGATCAGCGTGCCGAGCAGCATCGCCGCGCCGACGCCGATCGCGTACCCGAACAGCGCCTCCTGGAGGGTCACGCGCAGGTGCCCCCAGAACTGGCCGTCGGTGAGCTGGCCTTCGAGCGACTCGTAGATCTGCGACGGCCGCGGCAGGGTGTACTCGTCGATCCCGAGCGGCGTGGCCAGGAACTCCCAGCCGAGCATCACGATCGCGAAGACCGCCGGGACCAGCACGATCTCCGGCCGCTCCCGCGGGTCGAGCATCCGGCGCAGCTTCGCCCGTCCGGGCGGGGCGGTGGCCGTGTTCTTGGACGTGTTCTTTGTCTTCTGCGTCGATGTCATGGGGACCTCGTCAATCGATGACGCCGGCGGCGCTGAAGTGCTCGCGGATCCGCTTCACGTAGACGCCGGCCGCGTCCGAGGACACGATCCCGAGGTCGCGCGGACGGCCCAGGTCGATGTCGACGATCTCGGCGATGCGGCCCGGCCGGGGGCTGAGCACGACGACCCGGTCGGACAGGAAGACCGCCTCGGAGATCGAGTGCGTGACGAACACGATCGTCTGCCCGCTCTCCCGCCAGATCCGCAGCAGCTCGACGTTCATGTACTCGCGGGTCATCGCGTCCAGGGCGCCGAACGGCTCGTCCATCAGGAGCACCGCCGGGTTGTGCACCAGCGCCCGGCAGATGCCGGCCCGCTGCTGCATGCCGCCGCTCAGCTCGTGCGGGTACTTGCCCGCGAAGTCCTCCAGGCCGACCATCTTCAGCAGGTCCTCGGCGCGCTCCCGGTACTCGCGGACGTTCAGCCGCTGCACCTGGACCGGGACCATGACGTTCTGCAGGATCGTCCGCCACGGCAGCAGGGTCGCCGCCTGGAAGACCATCCCGACCTCGGGCAGCGGGCCGCTGACGTCGCGTCCGGCCACCCGGACCGTCCCGTCCGTCTTCGGGATCAGCCCGGCCAGGATCTTCAGCAGGGTCGTCTTCCCGCAGCCCGAGGGGCCCACGACCGAGACGAACTCGCCGCGCTTGATCGTGAAGTCGATGTCGGACAGCGCGTGCGTCGGCTCCGACCTGCGCGGCCGGTACACCTTCTCCAGCCCGGCCACCTCGATCCAGGAGCCCTCGTCGGCCGGGGCCTTGGCCTCCGCGCGGGCCCCGGCCCGGGCGGCCGCCTGGCGCCGGCCGAGGGTTCTGCTGGCCATGAACTCTCCTTCGGACGATCTTCGGATCCGCTACTTCGGGCCGTACGCCTTCGCCTTGGAGATCACCTGCGCCCCGTCGAACTGGTTGGCGGCCGGGAGCAGGCTCGGATCCCAGGCGTCGGAGATCGGGATGTCCTCGGTGATCTGGCCGGCGGCCCTGGTGTAGGCCATGGTCTTGGTCCACTCGGCGTCGCTGATCGCGCCCCAGTTGGTGAACGACTCCGGCTCGCCCTGGGCCGGGGTCGCGCTGTCGAGGAAGCTCTGCAGCACCCTGGTGTCGCCGGTCAGCCGCTGCTCGGCCGACTGGCCGGACAGCATCGCCGGGAACGTCTTGAACCCGATCTGCATCGCGCCCTTCGGCTGGACGGACGAGAAGAGGATCCCCTGGTAGGCGCTCCGCAGATAGCGGGTCAGCGCGTCCTTCTTCTTCTTGATCGTGTCCTCGCGCGCCGCGAAGGTGAGCGAGCGGATGCCCTGGAACGCGGCCGAGTTCGGCAGGTACCTGAGCTTGGTGCCGGAGTTCTCGATCGCCGCGTACGGGGCGGTGTACAGGGCCAGCGCGTCCACCTTGCCGGTGTTGAGCGCGGACGCGGCCGGGGTGCCGATGCCGACCGGCAGCAGGTCGATGTCCTTCTGCCCGTCCAGGCCCGCGTCCTTGGCGAACGCCCGCGCGTACGGGGCCGAGCCGGACGCGAGGCTGATCACGCCGATCTTCTTGCCCTTGAGGTCCGTCCCGGACTTGATCGGGCTGTCCGGCTTCACCGCGATCCGCCACGGCCAGTTCTGCACGAGCCCGCCGATCGCCTTGATCGGCACGCCCTTCTCCTTGGCGGCCAGGATGGAGCCCACGTCGGCCGCGGTGATGTCGGCGCTGCGCGAGGTCACCGCCTGGATCGCGGCGGACGACCCGTCCGCGTTGATGGTCTTGACCTTCAGCTTCTCCTTGTCGAGGAAGCCCTGTTCCTTGGCCACCGCGTAGGTGGCGACGTCCTCCTTGGGGGCGTTGACGGCCCCGGCGAAGGCGACGGTGATCTCGTTGCCGGAGTCGCCGCCGGAGTCGCCGCCGCAGGCGGTGAGCGCGAGCGCGGCGGCGGTCGACACGGCGAGCGCGGCGGCGCTCGTTCGGGCGGCGCTCGTTCGGGGGGTGCTCTTCATGGTCGGGACCTCGATCGGACGAGTTGACAAGGGTCTTTGCCGAGGTGCGCCCGTCAGGCGGGCGTCCCGGGTTCCTCCGCCGCCGGCGCTGCTCCGATGCCGGCGACCGCGAGGTCGTTGTACACGTGCTGCTCGGCGATCAGCCCGTCACGCAGGACGAACACGTCCACGTACCGCACGCCCGAGAAGGGCCGTCCGGTCAGGTCTTCGCCGTAGAGGGTGCCGAGCGAGGTGACCGTCAGCGCGCCGCCCCCGATTGCGCCGCCGCCGTTCGAGCCGCCGTCCCCGCTGCCGTTCGCGCCGCCGTTCGTGGTGCCCTCGAAGTAGCGCTCCCGCTCCTTCCGGACCCAGCGGTACCGGCCGGCGGACGCGGCGGCCATTTCCGGGAGCGTGGCGTAGACCCGGTTCCCGGGGAACACCAGCCGCGCGCCCGGAGTGAGGAGCGCACCCGCCTCGTCCAGCCGCCGGTCCTCGCAAAGCTGCAGGTACCTGTCGATGAGGGCGCTCGCCGCCCCGAGGTTCCCGCTGCCCACTGATCGCACCCTTCGTTCTGCTGAGCGATACGTCGTTCCTGTTGCCGGAACGATAAGGACACATTCGGCGGAGAGTCAATAGCCCGAATCGCAAATTCCGGAACGTTCCATCACATCGGAGCGGTCGAGCGGGCCGCGGCCGCCGGGCCTGCCTAGTCCCTGCTCCCTGACGTGAAGTAGGCGGCGGTTTCGGAGTCGGCCGGGTAGTAGGACTCGATCGCCACCTCGTCGAGGGTGATGTCCATCGGGGTGCCGAAGGTGGTGATGGTGGAGAAGAGCCGCAGTTCGCGCCCCCGGAAGCGGATGATCATCGGGATCAGGACGTCGGATTCGATCGACCGTCCTGGTGCGTCCTCGGGGGCGGGGCCCAGCAGTTCCTCGTAGAGGGCGGCGAGGCCGGGGTCGGGGGCGGCGGCCAGCTGGCGGGCGACCCGGGCGCGGAACATCGTGCGGACGTCGGCCAGGTTGACGACCAGGGGAGCGAGCCCGCGCGGGTCCAGCCCCAGGCGGACGAGGTTGACGGGCGGTCGCAGGAGGTCGGGGTCGACGCCTTCGAGGAACGGTTCGATGGCGCGGTTGGTCATCACGATGTTCCATCGGCGGTCGAAGACCAGCGCCGGGTAGGGCTCGTGCGCGCGGAGCACCCTTGCGATCGCGTCGCTGGCGGCTGAGAGCGCGCCGTCCTCAAGGGGCCGTTCGGTGTAGCGGGGGGCGAAACCGGCGGCGAGCAGGAGCCGGTTGCGATCGCGCAACGGGACGTCGAGCTGGTCGGCGAGGCGGAGGACCATGTCGGCGCTCGGGTTGGACTTGCCGGTCTCGACCAGGCTGACATGGCGGGCCGAGACGTCGGCGGCGATAGCGAGATCGAGCTGGCTGACGCGCCTGTGGTGGCGCCACTGCCGCAGCAGCTCCCCGACTGTGTGCACGAGCATCCAGGTTACTCATCGCGGTGCCGGGCGCCATGAAATGGGATTTCATCGACAAACGTCGCGACCGGTGGAAACACTGCGTCCATGAGCGACGAGAACAAGAGCATCGTGCAAAAGACGATGGCGGAGTTGATCGAGACAGGGGACGTCGACGCGCTCGGCGCGGTGCTGAGCGACGAATTCGTCCATCACCGGCCGGATTCGACGTCCACCAAAACGGAATGGCTCGCCGCCGTGCGCGCGGCGTGGGTGAAGATCGCCGACATGGAGGTCGAGGTCCAGCACCTATTGGCCGACGGCGATCACGTGATGATGCACTCCCGGCGCCGGCTTCCCGATGCGGGGCCGGAGATCGCGGTCGTGGACGTCTGGCGGTTCGAGGACGGGCTGATCGCCGAGGCGTGGGAGGTCATCGAGCCGGTGGCTCAGGCGTCCGCCAACCTGGAGTGGTGGGCGCCCGCCGAGCGCTGATCTAGTGCCGGTTCGCCGTGGCCTGGGCCAGTAGGCCGTCGACCAGGATGTGGAGGACCTGGGGGTAGAGGTCGAGGGAGGCGCGCGCCGGCCATTGGTCGCCAATGGCGGCCAGATGCGGATATCGGGACGGGTCCAGGGCGCGGAGGCTGAATTCGCGGTCGGCGTCGCCGATCTCGTCCCTCCGCCGGACGGTGTGCGCCCGGACGAGTATTTCCCCCACGGTGTAGTACCAAATGCTCCGGAAAAGGTCGACGGCCTGCAGGCGCGTGCATCCGTAATCGACCGCGCCGCCCACGATGGTCTCGACGAACCAAAGGGCGGAATCGCCGAGGCGCGCGAGGAAACCGTCGGACGTGAGGACCTCCGCGCCCCACGGCCAGCCGGCGAGGGCGTCGTGGATCGTCGTCCAGGCGACGATGATCCGGTCTCGGGGGGCGTCGGGCAGTTCGGGGCGGGCGACCTGGTCGACGTGCTCGTTGACGAGCTGGACGATCAGGTCGTCCTTGTCCCGGACGTGGTGGTACAGGGTCGTCGCCCCGACGCCGGTCTCGGCCGCCAGGCGGCGGATGGTCAGGCTCTCCCAGCCGTCGCGGTCG
Source organism: Actinomadura sp. KC06 (assembly GCF_004348735.1). GTDB lineage: Bacteria > Actinomycetota > Actinomycetes > Streptosporangiales > Streptosporangiaceae > Spirillospora. Next base: position 50,215 of record NZ_SMKT01000007.1, on the reverse strand, counting down.
ATGAGCCGGCGGGCGGCCGCCAGGATCTCGGCCCGCGAGGTCGCCGGCGGCCGCCCGGTCCGCCTGGATGACGCGTTCCGCCCGGACGACCTGGTGGGCGGCCCTTCTCGTTGTGCTGGCACCGTCCCATCATGCTGCCCGCGGCGCGCTCCGGTGACATCGGCGTGCGCTCGGGGATTCGACGTCCGGCCTCCGTGATGTACTTTAGGAACATGTTCCGAAAGTCGAGCACTGCTGGGCTGCTGCGCCCCCACGCGCGGAGTTTCGCGGCCGTCGTGATCCTTCAGGTCATCGGGGCCGTCGCGGGCCTGGCGCCGCTGCTGGCGGTCGCCGAACTGGGCCGCACGCTGCTGACACCCGGCCCGATCGATGACGGGCACGTCTGGACGGCCGTGATCGCGGGCGCCGCCGGCTTGGCCGTCCGGCTGCTGTGCACGGCCGCGTCGTCCGGCATCGGGCACATGCTGGACGGCCGGGTCCAGCTCTCCTTCCGCCGCCAACTCGCCATGAGCTTGGGACGCGTCCCGATCGGCTGGTTCTCCCGCCGCCGGACCGGCGAGCTGGCGAAGGTCGTCGGGGAGGACGTGGCCGCCGTGCACCCGTTCATCGCCCACGCCCCCGGCGAGCTGGTCGCCGCCTTCGTCGTGCCGCTCGTATCGCTGGTCTACCTGTTCACCGTCGACCGGCGGCTCACGCTGATCACGCTGATACCGGTGGTGCTGGCGGTGGCGCTCGTCCCGCTGATGATGACCTCGGCCAGGCTGCGCGAGCAGAAGGAGTTCGACGAGGCCATGGGGCGGATCTCGAGCTCGGCGGTCGAGTTCGTCCAGGGCATCGCGGTGGTGAAGGCGTTCGGCGGGTCCGGCCGCGCGCACCGCCGCTTCCTCACGGCCGTGGACGATTTCGTCGCGACCTTCTACCGCTGGGTGCGCGGCCTGTCCCCGATCGCCGCGGGGATGCAGCTGGCGCTGTCGCCGCCGTTCGTGCTGCTGGTCGTGCTGATCGGCGGCGCGGCCCTGATCACGGGCGGCGGCCTGGCCCCGGCCGACCTGCTGCCGTTCCTGCTGCTGGGCCTGGGCCTGACCGCTCCGGTGGCGGCCCTCGGCCACGGCTTCGACGACATGCAGGCCGCCCGGCGCGCGGTGGGCCGGATCCGGGACGTCCTCTCAGAGGAGCCGCTGCCGGAGCCCGCGAACCCGGCCGCACCCAAGGGGCACCGGGTGGAGTTGCGCGACGTCCGGTTCGGCTACGACGAAGGTCAGGAGGTGCTGCGCGGGATCGACCTCGTCCTCGAACCGGGGACGGTCACCGCGATCGTCGGCCCGTCGGGCAGCGGCAAATCGACGCTCGTCCAGCTCCTGCCGCGGTTCTTCGACCCGAACCACGGCTCGGTGGTCCTGGGCGGCGCCGACCTCCGCGAGATCGCGGGCCGCGACCTCTACCGGACGGTCTCGTTCGTCTTCCAGGACGTCCGCCTCCTGCGCGCATCGGTCGCGGACAACATCGCGCTCGCGGTGCCGCACGCCGACCTGGACGACGTGATCCGCGCCGCCCGGCTGGCGAACGTCCACGACCGGATCCTGGAGCTGCCGCGCGGCTACGACACGGTGATCGGGGACGAGGCCGGGCTGTCGGGCGGCGAGGCGCAGCGGATCTCGATCGCCCGCGCGCTGCTCGCCGACGCGCCCGTCCTGGTCCTGGACGAGGCGACCGCCTTCGCGGACCCGCACACCGAGCAGGCGGTGCGCCGGGCCCTGACGACGCTGGACGGCGACAAGACCGTCCTGGTCATCGCCCACCGCCTGGAAACGATCGCCGACGCCGACACCGTCGTGATGCTCAAGGACGGCGCGATCGCCGAGCGCGGCGCACCGTCCGAACTCCTGGCCCAGGACGGCGATTTCGCCGCGTTCTGGCGAACCCACCGACCGGACGAGGCCGAGGTACTGCAAGGAGACACGTCCCGATGATCCCAACGCTGCTTCGCGTGCTCGGACACGAATACGCCCGCCCGGTACGCCGCACCGTGGCCCTCATGACGGCGACCGCCATAGTCGAAGGGCTGTCGTACGCGCTGCTGGTCCCGGTGCTCCGGGCCCTGTTCGGGAGCACGCCCGAGGACGCCTGGCCATGGCTGATCGGGTTCGGGACGGCCGTCGCGGTCTACGCGGTGCTGCGCTACGCCAGCGACCTGTCCGGTTTCCGGGTCGGGACGACGCTGCTGCGCGGCATGTACCACCGCCTCGGCGACCATCTGGCGCGGCTGCCGATCGGCTGGTACGGCGCGGGCCGCGTCGGGCAGGTGTCCGTCCTGGCCAGCCGCGGCGTGCTGGACGCGATGGCCGTGATCGCGCACCTTCTCGCGCCGTACATCTCCGCCTGCGTGACTCCCCTGACGATCGTCCTCGTGATGCTCGCCTTCAACTGGCAGCTCGGCCTGGCCGCGCTGGCCGCCGTCCCGGTCGTCGCGGCCATCCAGCTCTGGACGGGACGCTCCATGACCGCTGCCGACGCCGAGCGCGCCGAACGCGACCACGAGGCAACCGGACGGGTCATCGAGTACCTCCAGGCCCAGCCGGTGCTGCGCGCCGGAGGCCGCACCACCGAACGCTTCCGGCTGCTGGACGACTCGCTGCGCGAACTGCAGCGCGCGTCCCGCCGCACCGTCCTGTCGGCACTGCCCGGCGTCGTGGGCCTGACGGTCACGGTGCAGGCGATGTTCACCGTCCTGCTGACTTTGGGCGCCTACCTCGCGCTCGGCGGGAACGTCGGCGCGGCGGAGGTCCTGACGATCCTGGTCCTGGCCGCCCGCTGCGCCGACCCGCTGCTGTCGCTGTCGGACATCGGCGGCAAGCTCCGCGGCGCACGCTCCGAACTGGCCAGGCTGGACGCGGTCCTGAGCACGGAACCGCTCCCCGAACCCCGCGAGCCGATCCGTCCGGAACGCCACGACCTGGAATTCGACGCGGTGACCTTCCACCACGGCGACCGCACCGTGCTCAAGGACGTATCGCTTTCGGTGCCGCAGGGCACGCGGCTCGCCGTCGTCGGACCGTCCGGCGCGGGTAAGAGCACATTGCTGCAATTGCTAGCCCGCTTCTATGACGTCGACGCGGGCGCGGTGCGCATTGGGGGCGTGGACGTGCGCGCCATCAAAACCGAGGAATTGATGGCTCAGATAGCCATCGTGTTCCAGGACGTCTACCTTTTCGACGGCACCATCGAGGAGAACGTGCGCCTCGGCCGTCCCGACGCCGCCGACGCCGAGGTCCGCGCGGCGGCGACCGCGGCCCGGCTGGACGAGGTCATCGAGCGGCTGCCCGGCGGATGGGCGGCGAACGTCGGCGAGGGCGGCGCGCTGCTGTCGGGCGGCGAACGCCAGCGCGTCTCGATCGCGCGGGCGCTGCTGAAGGACACGCCCATCGTCCTGCTGGACGAGGTCACCTCGGCGCTCGACCCGGTGAACGAGGCGGCCGTCCACGAAGGCATCGACCGCCTGATGGCAGGCCGGACGGTGGTCATGGTTGCCCACCGGATGCGCACCATTCAACGAGCCGACCAAATAGCATTCCTGGACGCCGGCCGGATCATCGAAAAAGGCGACCACGAAGAGCTCCTGCACCGCAGCGGCCGCTATGCCGACTTCTGGAACATCTCCCTGGCCACCTGATCAGGGAAAGGGCGGCCCGAGGTCCCAGACCCGTACCGTCTTGTCCCGCCCACCGGAGACGGCGATCGGACGGCCGTTCAGCTCGCCCAGCGCCACCGAGGAGAACGAGTTGTCAGGCCCGGTGAACGGCCGACCGATCTGCTTCCCGGCCCCCAGATCCCAAACCCGCAGGTCACCACCACCCGCTACGGCAACTGACCGTCCACCCAGATTGCCCACCGCCACACTCTGGACATCATCGGGATGCCCTTTGAGCGGCTCACCGATCTGCCGACCACTGCCGAGATCCCAAACTCGCACGGCATGGTCCCGAGATTTCCAGGGCCAAATGCTGGAGTTGGTACCGGATACGACAATGGGCCGACCATTCAATTCACCGACGGCGGCCCCGCCGACGAAGTGGTCGCGCTCCCCGGCGAGACCCTTGCCGAACGGCCGTCCCGTGGCCAGGTCCCGCACCGTGGCCGCACGCTTCTTGCACGGCTCCAGCTCGTTCATGGCTTTCTTGCACCCCGTGAGACCGATGGCACGGCCATTCACAACCCCGGTCGCCACCGGCCCGCTCGCGAACATCGACCTGCCGATCTGTGCTCCGGTGGCCAGATCCCAGATTCTCCCGTCCGTCGGAGTGCTGGAGATCGCCACCGTCCGGCCGTCCGCCAGCTCGCCCACCGCGACCGACTCGGGCCCGGCCGAATCGGTCTCGCGACCGTCATCATGCGTGATCTTCCGGAGCTGCCGGTGCGCGGCCAGGTCCCAGACCCGCAGCCCGTTGTCGCCGCGATCGAATCCGGCGAGCAGATTGCTGCCGGAACTCGCGGAAACCGCGACCGCACGCCCGTCCGGCAACCGCCCGAACGCCACCGAGCGCACTGGAGCGCCGTGGTCTTCAAACGGTTCGCCAATCTGCTTTCCGGCGGCCAGATCCCACACCCGCACCGTCTCGTCGTCGCTGGCCGAAACGGCGATCGTCCGCCCGTTCAAACACCGACCGCGACCGCCCTGACCCCCTCACTATGCCCAGTGAGCGCAGGACCGATCTGTGACCCAAAGCCAGCCGCGATCCTATTCGCGACATCACCCGGCCTTTTGGCCTGAACGATCAAGCCGACGACCCCGGAGAGCACGACAAGCCCGACGACCACCGTCAGCACATCGACCCTCTTCATCAGCAATCATGATCCCACCCAATCTCTCAAACGAACCCGAGTCGTGAAGGAGATCACCGATGAGCCGTCCCCATCCCCGGATCGACTTCGCCCCTTTCGCCGGGCCGCGTCCGGCGGGCACCACCCATCCGCTCCTGGACGAGCTCCGCGAGCGCTGCCCGGCCTTCCGCAGCGAGGCCGGACGCGGGTTCTGGGTGCTGACCCGGTACGGCGACATCGTCGCCGCCTATCAGGACGCCGTGTCCCATTCCAGCCGGGCGGTCTCGGTCATCGACCCTGATCCCGGCTATCAATGGATCCCGGTCATGCTGGATCCGCCGGTGCACACCACGTGGCGGAGGCTCCTGCGCCCGCTGTTCACGCCCGCCCGCGCCGCCGCGATGCAGGACGCCATTCGCCGCCGCTGCACCAGCCTGATCGACGGCCTGGCCGACAAGGGAGCCTGTGACTTCGTCACCGATTTCGCCCGCCGCTTCCCGACCACGGTGTTCTTGGAATTCATGGGTCTGCCGGTCGACAGGCTCGGAGAGTTCCTGGAATGGGAGCACGCGATCCTGCATCCGCCGCCGTCCGGGGAGGGACGCGGCCAGGCCATGGCGAAGGTCACGGCCTGCTTCCAGCAATTGATCGCCGAACGCCGCGCCGCTCCGCGCGCCGAGCGGCGCGACGACGTGGTGAGCGTCGCGATCACGTTCGAGGTGGATGGCAGACCGGTCACCGATGGCGAGCTGCTGCAGCTGTGCGTCCTGCTGTTCCTGGCCGGCATGGACACCGTCACCGCGCAGCTGTCGTACTCGTTCTGGCATCTGGCCGGGCATGACGCCGACCGTGCCCGCATCGTCGCCGAACCCGGCATCATCCCGGACGCCGTCGAGGAACTTCTCCGCGCCTATTCGCCGATCCTGCCCGCTCGCAAGCTCACCGCAGACGTCGACGTCCACGGTTGCCCCATGCGCGCCGGCGACATGGTGATGCTGCCGCTCGCGATGGCCAACCGCGACCCTCGCGTGTTCCCCGATCCGCACACCGTCGACTTCGGCCGGACGCCCAACCGGCATGTCGCGTTCGGTGCGGGGCCGCATCGCTGCCTCGGCGCCCATCTGGCGCGGCTGGAGCTGCGCATCGCGCTGGAGGAATGGCACCGCCGCATTCCCGAGTACCGCGTCCCGGACGGAGCCCAGCCCACGGAACACACCGGCCTCGTCCTGGGCCTGGACTCCCTGCCCCTGACCTGGTCGGCCCCCTGAGCTGTCAGGTGCGCCGGACGCGCGCGCGTTGGACGAGGTCGGTGGCGGCTTCCGGCCATTGCGTGTGGTCGAAGGAGAATCCGGCGTCCAGCAGGCGGCCGGGGACGACGCGGCGGCTCTTCAGCAGGAGTTCGGTGTCGGAGCGGATCGCGAGGGCTCCGATCTCCGCCATCCATTTCGTCGCGGGCAGGCCCACCGGAACGCCCCACGCGGCGCGCAGCGCGCGCATGAACGCACGTTGCGGCAGCGGGCCGGGAGCCGCGAGGTTCACCGGGCCGGTGAGGTCGTCCCGCTCGGCGAGGAACTCGACCGCGCGGACGAAGTCGCGGTCGTGGATCCAGGACACGTACTGCGCACCGCCCCCGACGGGCCCGCCGAGCCCGAGCCGCGCCAGCCACAGCAGGTAGTCGAAGACGCCGCCGCGGTCGGGGCTCATCACCATCGCGGCACGCAGGGCGACCTTGCGCGTGGAGGGGGTCTCGGCCTGCTCCTGGGCGCGTTCCCAGGCTTTCGCGATCTCGACGCTGTAGGCCCAGTAGCGCGGGACGCCGGGTTCGGCGCCGCCGATCACGCCGGTCGCCTCGTCGTTGCCGGCGTCGAAGCGGTGCGCGTAGATGGTCGCGGTGCTCATCTGCAGCCACACCCGGGGCGCCCGCGCGGCCGCCGCGATGGCCTCGCCGACGACCCGGGTGGAGTTGACGCGCGAGTCCATCATGGCCTGCAGGTTGGCCGGGGTATAGCGGCAGCTCACGCTGCGTCCGGCCAGGTTGATCACCAGGTCGCTGCCGTCGATCGCGTCGGCCCAGGGCCCGAGCGTCTCGCCGTCCCAGCGGATCTCGCGGTCGCGCCGCGGGCTCCTGGTCAGGACGACGACGTCATGGTCCGCGGCGGTCAAGGCGCGGTCGAGGATCGCGCCCACCTGCCCGGTGCCCCCCGGGATCACGATCTTCATCGGCTGCCCCTCCGCCTAGTGGGGCTAGCCTATCCCAGAGAGTTGAACGCGTTCAAAGAAGGAGAGGAGGCTCACGCGCGGCGCCGCTCAGGACGCCTCCTCCCGGGAGCGCGGCTTCGCGCGGACGTGTATGCGCTCGCCCTGGCGGCCGAACAGGTTGAGCACCTCCACCGGGCCGTCGCCGGTGGAGCCGAACCAGTGCGGCAGGCGCGTGTCGAACTCGGCGGCCTCGCCCGGTCCCATGGTCAGGTCCCGTCCGGCCACGACGAGCCGCAGCCTCCCGGACAGGACGTACAGCCACTCGTAGCCCTCGTGCGTGACCGGCTGGGGCCGGTTCTGCTCCGCCGGGATGATCGATTTCCATGCCTGCAGCGGCCCCGGCTGGACGGTCAGCGGGACGACCGTCCGGCCGTCGCGGACGCGGGGTTTGATCCGGACGCGCGGGTCGCCGACCTCCGGCGCGCCGACCAGCTCGTCCAGCGGCACCTTGTGGGCCTGCGAGATGGGCAGCAGGAGCTCCAGGCTCGGACGGCGCTGGCCCGTCTCCAGCCTGGACAGCGTGCTCTTGGAGATGCCGGTGGCCTCGGACAGGGCGGCCAGGCTCACGCCCCGCCGGGTCCGGATGCGCTTGAGGCGGGCGCCGACCTGGGCCAGCGCGGCGTTGATCGGGGAGTCTTCGTCCATGCCGCACATTCCACCCTCATGTCCCGGAAATGGCAACGAAAGTTGCTGACCGGGGCGGGCGGCGCGCACTCTCGGACGTGGAGGTGATCCTCATGAACGAGGTCTATGACGTGGTGGTGATCGGCGCCGGGGCGGCCGGTCTGAGCGCCTCCCTGCTCCTAGGACGCGCCCGCCGCAGGGTCGCGGTGATCGACGCCGGCGAGCCGCGCAACGCGCCCGCCGCGCACATGCACGGCTTCCTGTCCCGCGACGGCCTGTCCCCCGCCACGCTGCTCGAACTCGGCCGCGAAGAGATCGCCCGGTACGGCGTCCGGCTCATCCAGGGGCGGGTGGAGCGGATCGAGCACGGCTTCACCGTCCGCCTGGTCGGCGGGTCGGTGATCAAGGCGCGGCGGATCGTGGTCGCGACCGGGCTGCGCGACGAGTTGCCCGACATTCCGGGCGTGCGCGAGCGGTGGGGGAGGGATCTGCTGCACTGCCCCTACTGCCACGGCTACGAAGTCCGCGACCAGCCGCTCGCCGTCCTCGGCACCCAGCCGGGGTCCGTGCATCAGGCGCTGCTCCTGCGCGGCTGGAGCGACGACGTCGTCTTCTTCCCGCACACCCTTGAGCTGACGGCAGAGGACCGGGAGCGGCTGGACGCCCGCGGGCTCCGCATCATCGAAGGCGAGGTCAAGCAGCTCGTCATCGCCGACGACCGGCTGCGGGGCGTCGAACTCGCCGACGGCCGCACCGTGCCGCGCGCCGCCGTCTTCCTCTCCCCTCGCATGGTCCCGCAGGACGAATTCCTCACCCAACTGGGCTGCGCCAAGGACGACAACGGCTGGGTCATCACCGACCGCACCGGACGGACCAGCGTCGACGGCGTCTGGGCCGCGGGCAACGTCATCGACCCTCGGGCGCAGGTCATCGCCGCCGCCGGCATGGGTTCCGCCGCCGCGTTCGCCCTCAACACCGACCTCCTGGACGAAGACGTCGCCCGAGCCGTCGACGAACACCGTGGAAACGTCCCGCCGCCCGTCCGGGAACCCGATTGCTGACGCTCGCGTCATGCCCGGCGGTCACCATATGAAATCTGCCGAAGGAAGTATGGCCTGGCCATCTGGTCAGAACGCCCTGAGAGGCGGATGATGAGACGCATAAGGCCGGGCCGTGGCCCCCGTGCGGCCCGGCCACCGCTTTGCCCGAACACCGCTTTGCCCGGACTCCGACTCCCGGACGACGCCCCGAGCTTCGGCGCATTCACCGAAGGCGAAGACTCTTATCGGGCAGCACATCAGTACTACTGTCGGCATCACAGTGTGCATTCGAGATGTGCCGTTGAGTGGCGGGCGGGAGTGGACGTGAAAGCGGTTCAACCGGACGGCAACCCCGAGAGCGGCCGTCGCGTGCACGATTTCGGCCAGAACGGCGAGAGCGGCCCCACGGTGCTGCGCATACTGCTCGGCGGGCAGCTTCGGCGGCTGCGCGAGAGCCGGGGCATCGCGCCGAAGGACGCCGGCGAGGCCATCCGCGCGTCCGCGTCCAAGATCAGCCGGCTGGAGCTCGGCCGCGTCGGGTTCAAGAAGCGCGACGTCGCCGACCTGCTCACCCTGTACGGCGTGATCGCGGCGGAGGAGCGCGAGCCCCTGCTCGAACTGGCCGAGCGCGCCAACCGGCCCGGCTGGTGGCAGAGCTACAGCGACATCCTGCCGCCCTGGTTCGAGGTCTACATCGGGCTGGAGGAGGCGGCGTCCGCGCTGCGCGTCCACGAGACGCGGTTCGTCCCCGAGCTGCTGCAGACCGAGGAGTACGCCCGCGCCGCGCTCGGGCTCGGCCACCCGATGGCGTCCGCGACCGAGATCGAACGCAGGGTCAACGTGCTGATGCGGCGCCAGCGGATCCTGCGCCGCGACGCTCCGCCGCTGCTGTGGGCGCTGGTGGACGAGGCCGCGCTGCGCCGTCCCATCGCCGACCGGGAGGTCATGCGCGCCCAGCTCGCCGCGCTGCTCGACGCGGTCCGCACGCAGGACGTCACCCTCCAGATCGTGCCGCCGGCGCGCAGCGCGATGGCGGCGATGGCCGGGCCGTTCTCCCTGCTGCGCTTCGCCGAGCCGAGCCTGCCGGACGTCGTGTATATGGAGCAGCTGACCAGCGCGCTCTACCTCGACAAGGCCGCCGACCTGTCGGTCTACAAACGCCACCTCGACCGGCTGTCGGTCAACGCGTCCCCGCCCGCCGCCACCGGCGACCTCCTGACGGCCCTCCTCGACGGATCGCACTGAGCGTCGACGGGCGGCGGATTGCGCTGAACGCCCCGCCGTCGCCATTTTTCGGCATGGATGATCTGATTGCAGATTTTCAACTCGGCGGCCAGAATGAACGGGCCCGCGCCGCGCGGACCCCGAACCGCCGAAACCCTCTGGGAGGCGAAGTCGTGACCGGTGATGCGTACGCCTCCGGCCAGGAGCCGGAAATCCGAATCGACACCAGCGTGGCGCACCCGGCACGGGTGTGGGACTACTGGCTCGGCGGAAAAGACCATTACCCGGCCGACGTCGAAGTGGGCGACCAGCTGGAGGAGACGATCCCCGAGGTCGTCCTGTGGGCGCGTGCCGACCGCGAGTTCCTCGGACGCGTCGTCCGGCACGTGATCGGCGAGGGCGTGCGGCAGTTCCTCGACATCGGCACCGGCATCCCCACCAGGGACAACACCCACCAGGTCGCGCAGCGCCTCGCCCCCGAGAGCCGCGTCGTCTACGTCGACAACGACCCGGTCGTGCTGGCGCACGCGCGGGCGCTGCTCAACAGCTCGTCCGAGGGCGCCACCGACTTCATCGACGCGAACCTCCACGACCCCGACACGATCCTGGACGAGGCCGCCCGCACGCTCGACTTCACCAAGCCGGTGCTGGTCACGCTGCTCGGCATCCTGGAATTCAGCGTCACCGACGAGGCGTACACGATCGTGAACCGGGTGCTGGAGCCGTTCCCGTCCGGCTCTTTCCTGGCGATCGCCTGCCCCAGCAACGAGACCAACACCGAGGCGATGGACGAGGTCGCCCGGAAATGGAACGACAGCGGCGCCACCCCGATCATCATGCGCAGCGCCGCCGGCCTCAAGCGCTTCTTCGAGCACATGGACCTGCTGGAGCCGGGCTTGGTGCCGCTGCCCCAGTGGCGTCCCGACACCGGCACCCTCTACGCAGACCGGGGCATGGACTTCTACTGCGCCGTGGGCCGCAAGCCCTGACCGTCGAGGCGGTCGCGGATCGTCCGCCGGGCCTCGGCCAGGGGTTCGAGCAGGAAGCGGTCGTGGTCCGGGGAGCCGTGGCGGTGGTCGACCTGGCCGGGCCAGGCGGTTCTGGCGCGGGTGCGGACGTGCTGCTCGACACCCTCGATCAGCTGCAGCATCTCGGCGAGGACGGCCTTGTCCGTGCGCTCGTAGGAGTCGCCGGACGCGACGTACACCGGGGACGTGTGCGCCATGATCGGACGTTCCCAGACGTCCTTGTGCCGGGCGACATGCCGGGCGGCGCCCTCCCCGGGCCCGTAGCAGCGGGCGGCGATCCAGGACGCCCCGTCCACGGCGAGGTCGAATTCCAGAGAGCCGGTCTGCACCGCCGAGTCCCAGTGCCGCGACTCGGCCACTGAGCCGTTGACGACGATCTCCAACCGGTCGACGGGGAAGATCGAGTGGAATTCCGCCACCCCGCGAACCGCACGGGTGCCGGTGAGCACGGAACCGGGCGCGGCCCCATTGACCGACAGGCGCAGATGCGGGCCGCTCGTGACGACCGTGTCGCCGGACCGGACGGCGGTGCACCAGTCCCAATAGTCCATCCTCCGCGGGTCGGGCACGCGGGCGTAGGTGCGGACGAGCCCGATCGGCACCTCGCTGCTCATCTTGTCCGTGCCGCCGACCAGCGTCAGGCGGTATCCGGCGTTGAGATACCGGTAGTACTGCCCGATGTTGTAGTCGTCGTAGGCGATCATCTCGACGCCGTCCAGCCGGCCGGTGGCGATCAGCGCGGCGGCCTCGCCGTTCGGGACGGGGAAGTGCGCGAGGACGACCGTCCCGCCCTGGGCGTGGCACTCGTCGGCCCAGTGGGCGAGGGTCGTCTCCAGGCCGCCGCCGAGATCGGACTCCTCGGCGCCGCCCGTGCACCACGGACGGACGGGCGTCCGCAGGCCGAGCAGGTTGATGTGGCCGAGCATCGCGGTCCGGTTCTCCTGACCGGCGAAGACGTGGGTCGTCCCGTCGGCAGAGGTGTGCGGGTGGCCGGTGAAGTCCTCGGTGTTGGTGTAGAGGTGGCCCCACTGGCTCATCAGCAGGTTCGTCACCCGCACGCCCTCGCCGCGCGCCTCCAGTTCGGCGCCGTGCGTGGAGACGAAATGGACGTGGGTGTCGCCCGCCACGTATCCGTCCGCCTCCGGGTCGTGGAACCGCTTGAGCCGCAGTTCGAGCGTCCGCTGCCCGGGACGGATCGTCAGCTCCTCGCGCGACGGCACGTAGTCGAACCCTCGCGCGGCCTCCACGACGACCTGCCCGTGGGGGAGCCAGCCCTCGAACTCGCCGTCCACGTAGGCGTAGGTCCGCTGGCCGAGGCGGACGTCGCCGCCGATGTCCAGGTTCCAGGTGTTGCCGTCGGAGTTGATGTGCGCGTGATGCCCGTAGGGGGCGAGCGGGACGCCGTCCGGGGTGTGGAAATGCAGGCGGCAGGTGAGGGGCTCGCCGGTCGCGTCGTCCACGACGGTGCCCTTGATCCAGGCCCGTCCGGCGTCGGGGAGGCGCCATTCGGTGCCGTCCGCGGTGACGATCCGGCCCTTGTCGAGGATGTCGCCCCAGGTGAAGGTGGCCGTCCCGGTGCCGCCGACGTCGAGTGAGACGGTCGCGGACGGCGTCGCGGCGACCTTGACGTAACCGGTGCGCGGGTTCGTCGCCCCGCCCCAGGCGGGCGGGCGGGACAGGCTGCCGTCGTCGACCGTCCGGTAGGCGTAGGTGGCGGTTCCGCGGTCGACGGTCACCGCGACGTCCTCGTCCACCGAGCCGTGGCCGTCCGCAAGCGTGAAGATCAGGTCTCGGGAGACCGTCCGGCCGAACGGGTCCTCCGCCAGCCGGCTCAGCGTGACGGCGCCGATCAGCACCGCCGGTCCGCCGGACGCGATCTCGACCGCGGCGACCCGGCGCTCCGGGTGCGGGTTGCGCCACGGCCACAGGTAGAACCGGTACGGCAGGACGTAGGGGGAGCGGGCCTGCGGATCATCGATGTCCACGAACCTCGCGCCCGCCGCGTCGAACCGTCCGCAGGTGCGGTGCATCAGCCGGTGCTGCGCGTCCGGCAGCGCGAGGAACGGGGTCTGGCCCCAGTCGAGCGGGATCGGACGGTCCTGCCACAGCCGCGGCGTGGGCCCGATCTCGAACCGCCGCCGGATCGGGACCGTCTCCGCGCTGCCGTCCGCGTACCGGAACGTGTACCGGGCGGCCGCCGAACCGACCGGCGCGCCCTCGAAGACGTCCGGTTCTTCGAGGGCGTGGGCGAACAGGATCCACTGGCAGTCGTCGTCGACGAGGATCTCGGCTTCGCCGGTCACGCGCACCAGGGACGGGCCGTCGAGGTCGTCGCCGAAGCGGAACGGCAGCCCGTAGAGCCGCCGCTCGCCGGTGAACGAGGAGTCCACGTCGTCCAGCAGGGTCAGCGGAGCGTTCCACGACGCCGTCAGGTCGAGGGCCCGGTAGCCGCGCTCCCAGGTCATGAGTGGGCGGCCGGGACGGCGCCGTCCGTCCCGTTGAAGGTCTTCTCCGCGAGCACCGCGTACTGGCCGGGCGCGCGCGAACGCAGCGACATGGCCGAGGCGATACCCGCGGCGAAGGCGATCACGCACGAGCCCAGCAGGATCGCGTTGGTCACGGTGCCCGCGCCGGTCAGCAGCGAGATGTTCGACACGACGAGGGCGATGACGACGCAGAGCAGGACGAGGCTCAGGCCGGGGGCGATCAGGGTCCGCCACAGCCCGTCCTCGACGGCGTTCCTGCGCAGGTAGACGATCACGGCGAGGCAGCACAGCGCCCACAGCGCGATGATCCCGAGGAAGCCGATCGTGCTGCCCCACAGCAGCAGCCCGAGGTAGGGGTCGAGGTCGAACATGGCCCAGGCGGCGACCACGACCGTCGCCAGCACGGTCTGCGCGGCCCCCGCCAGGTACGGGGAGCGGGTGCGCGGGTGGGTGCGGCCGAAGAAGGCGGGCATCAGCCGTTCCCGGCCGAGCGCGAACAGGTACCGGTTCGCCGCGTTGTGCAGCGCGAGCAGGGCCGCGAACGCACTGGTCAGCAGCAGGATCTCCATCACGGCGGTGACGGAGCCCGGCGTGTACTGGTCGAACACGCCGGTGACCAGCCCGGCGGTGTCCTCCCCGGCCGCCGCCGCGATGCCGTTCGCGCCGATCGCCTGGACGATCGTCCACGTGATGAACGCGTAGAAGATCGCGATGAACGCCACCGCGATGTAGGTCGCGCGGCGGACCGTCCGGACGCCGCCGCGCGCCTCCTCGCTGAAGATCGCGGTCGACTCGAACCCCATGAACGCGCCGAACACCAGCCCGAACATCGCCGCGTTGGACGTGGTGAACACCGTCCCGGGGGAGAAGGACGTGAACGTCGTCTCGCCGGAGCCGCCCTTGCCGAGGACGAACAGCGCCATCACCGCGAGCACCGCCACCTCAAGGATCAGCAGGGCGCCGAGGACCTTGGCGCTGGTCTGGATCCCGAGGAACCCGAGCCACGCCACCAGCACGATCCCCACCAGCGCGAACACCCACCACGGCACGGACACGTCGGTGTACTTCTCGAACGTCCCGGCGGCGTAGAGGCCGAGCGCCCCGTAGGTGCTGATCTGCAGCGCGTTGTACGCGAGCAGCGCCAGCGTCGCCGCGCCCGAGCCGAGCGGGCGGCCGAGCCCGCGGGCGATCGTGGCGTAGAACGCGCCCGCGTTGCGGACGTACTTGCTCATCGTCATGAATCCGGACGCGAACAGCGCCATCACGACGCCCGCCACGAGGTAGCCGCCCGGGACGGCCGCGCCGCCCTTCAGGAAGTGCAGCGGCGCCACGGCGACGATGAGGGTCAAGGGCGCCAGCGCGGCGAGGACCGTGAAGACGAGGTCCTTCGTCCCCATCGCGTTCGCCGCCAGACGGCCGGGGCCCGCGGTCGTCGCCAGGCGGTCGCCGCCTGATGAGGGTGTCGACATGGTCATCCGCCTCCGGAGATAACGGGAGCTCAGTGAGCCCGCTCCGGCCAAGCTATGCAGCCGTTCCAGGCGGCTGAAGTGGACATTCAGCCCCACCCGAGCGCCCCCGTTGTACGCATCGACCACTTCCCAGCAAAGGTCAGCGGGCCCGGGTTCGCCAGCGGAGCGCGAACCACAGCTCCATGCGCACGTCCGGGTCGTTCAGGTCCTGGCCGAGGAGCCGGGTGATCTGGCCCAGCCGGTGCCGGACGGTGTTGCGGTGCACGCCGAGGTCGGCGGCCGTCCGGTCCCAGTTGCCGTGGTGCGCCAGCCAGCTCCGCAGCGTGCCGAGCAGCTCGCTGGGCGCGCCGGCGCCGTCCAGCGGTTCGAGGAGCCGGTCGGCGTGCCGGGCGGCCTGCGCGGAGTCGAGGAGCGCCATCACGCCGTGCGGATCGGCGCCCGCGACCACGCTCGCGCCGCCGATGCGGGCCCCGTCGAGCGCGGAACCCGCCTCACCCCACGCGGGATCGAGATCATCGGCGGGATGCGGACGGCTGATCCCGGCGAGATGACCGGCGTCGTCCAGCAGGCGGCACAGCTCGTCAACAGGATCGTCGCCGGGGACGATCGCGGTGAAGGAGCCGGCGTCCTGCTCCACGAACGGGGTGCCGAGCAGCGCCGACAGCCGCTGGATGATCGTCTCGCGGGACCCCGGCGGCTCGGTGAGCAGGCCGCGGACGACGCGCCACGACGCGTCCCCGCCGAGGTCGAGCGGACCGGCGAGGGCGCGGGCGAGCGTCGGGAGCCGCAGCAGCCCGGCCACGGCGGCGGAGCCGAGCGCCTCCGGCGAGCCGGCCGCCGACGGCGCGGTGAACAGCAGCGACAGCGCGGACGCCGCGACGCCGACGACGCCCCGGTCGGCGACGCTGAACGGCCCGCGCCGCGCGACGGCCATCGCGTACCCGGTCGGCGCGGGGCCGAGGAGCCGCTGGATCTCGACGTGCTCGTCGGCGGTGGCGAGCGCCGCGCTCATCGGCGCGGGGCTCGCGCAGGCACGTTCCAACGCGGCGGTCACCTCCGCGTCCCGCCGGACCGGCCCGGCGGACCAGGTGCGGTCGCGGTTGCGGTCCACGACGAGGACCCAGCCTTCGAGGAGTTCGGCGAGGCGTTCCACGACGGCGCGCAGCGGGCCGGGCCCGGCGGCCGCGCGGATCAGCACGGCCTGGCCGTCCGACAGGTGCTTCAGGTCGCGGGTCTCGGCGCGGACCAGCTCGGCGTGGAGGAGTTCGACGACCGACGCGAACGGCACGTGCGGCGGCACCTCCAGCAGCGCCATGCCGTGCTCGTCGCAGGCGGCGACGAGTTCCGGCGGGACGGCGTCGAACACCGGCGTCACCCCGAACCCGATCGCCACGACTCCCGCGTCCGCCAGCCGCCGCACGTACTCGCCGCTCTCGTCGGGACGAAACCCGGTCCCGGCGAGCAGGAGCAGCTCCCCGCCGCGCAGGAACGGCGACGGGTCGGCGAGTTCGCTGACGTGCACCCAGCGCACCCACCGGCCGGACGGATCGGTGGCGCCCAGCGGCCGCAGCGACAGCCGGTTCACGAAAAGCCGAAGGGGAACCACGGGGCAACCGTAATGGCGGGACGGTTATGGCCGAGTAACAGGGCGTCCAAGCGCGTTCAGCGGGCGATGCGAGTTCAGCGGGTGACGGCGACGAAAATCTTGCTCGTGGGTTCGACGGTCACCCAGTCGCCCGCGAATCCCTGCGGAATGAAGAAGGCGTCGCCCGCGCCGAATTCCGCGCGGCCGCCGTCGAGGTCGACGACGGCGACCCGTCCGCTCAGAATCACGCAGATCTCGTCATACGGCCACGGGTCGATACGAACCGCGCCCGGCTCCCCGGTCCAATACCCGCCCGAATACTCCCTGGCAGGGCCGCCGTACGCGAGATATTCGGTCTCCGTCCACTCGGCGGAGAGGACCTCGTACTCCTCGACGGGCGGCACCGTCGCCACGCCCGTCTCCGGCGACAGCCGGACGATATCGGTGATCGTCATGCGAGGAACCGGTCGAGGACGTTGCGGACGATCCGGTCGACGAACGGATCCCCCACATGGAGCGCGTAGGGCCATTCCGTCGAACCGCCGTTGAACACCTCTCCGCGCCCGCGCGTGAACGCCGCGATCATCCCGGCGCCGCGCATCCCGCCCTCGTGGACGTAGTCGGGCAGGTCGTCGCCGAGCTCCCGGTTGTAGGCGTACACCTCCTCCTCGGGCCCGCCCATCGGCAGTCGCCCGCCGAACCGGTCCTCCTCGCCCCGCACCGCCGGGGTCATCGCGAGGATCTCCAGGGTCTCGGGCGCGCCGTCCTCGAACGTCGGGTACGGCAGCCCCCTGCGGAACGTGTACTCGACCGAGTCGACCTCGAACGCGGCCAGGAAGGACGGGGCCGCGCCGAGCTGGTCGCCGTAGTACAAGTCGGTCCCCTCGAACGCCCAGTGGTGCGGACGGTAAACGGTGAATCCGCCCGACGACCGTGGCGTGGCGACCCCGTAGCGGGTGTAGACGCCGCCGAGCCCGTTCAGCCCCACCGTGGCGGCCCCCGGCCGTCCCACGGACTTGGCCTCCCACATCGTGCTGGCCGTGCGCGGCGACCGGGCGGTGTCGGGGTCGAGGGACGGCAGCCGGTAGCAGAACTGCGTCGACAGGTCGTCGCTCAGCCGGACCTGCCACTGGTAGTTGCCGCCGAACCGGGCGAGGCCGCCGCCGCCGTCCACGAAGCGGTCGACGGCGTCGCGCATCTCCCAGCTCCAGTACTCGTCGTGCCCCACCACGATCACGCACCGGTAGTCGTCGAGGACGGTCTCGTCCACGTGCAGGTCATGCTGGGTGAGGTAGTCGAGTTCGTAGCCGTGCCGCTCGGCCCACAGGACGAACAGCCGCTCGTACGTCGCCCAGAACGCGTCGGCGTGGTGGCGGCTGTAGCCGTTCAGGCGCGCCCATTCGTAGGTCGCGTAGCGCGGCGCGCCGCCCATCGGGAGCGTGAGGTGGTTCGCCTCCCGCGGCGCGCCCGCCGGTTTGCGGATCATCCCGCGCGCGATCGGCCGCCGCGTGGACGACAGCGGGCTTCCGGCGTCGTCGCGCGGGTCGTCGCCGAGCCCCCGGTAGTGGTTCGCGCCGCCCCAGTCGTTGTACGCCAGCATCGTGCCCGTGGTGAGGACGAGCGCCGCCTTCGGACGCCGTCCCGGAGCGGCCTTGACCACGAAGAAGTGCTCGCGCTCCCAGAGCTCGCCGTCGCTCAGCACCGCCCGGACGGTCACGATGTAGAACCCGGGACGCCACTCGTCCGGAACGTCCAGCCTGAGACCGGCGGGCCAGCCGCACCCCTGCGCGTACGCGTCGGCGGGCGCCTCGAACCGTCCGGCGGTGACGTCCTCGCGCCGCCACACCGTCTCCGGGTTCAGGCCGTCACGGGTGATCTCCAGGGTGAACGCCGGGACGCTCGCGCTCAGATGGAAGGCGACCGTCTCGCCGGGAAAGTAGCAGAACCGGTCGGTGTAGCACCACACCTCCTCGGCGTCCGGGGTCGCGTACGCCGTCTCCGACGGCCACCCCCGCGGCGACCACGCGAACGCGGGCTTGGCGGTTTGCACGGCGTCTTCCATCTGGGCCTCAGTCCCCCTTCGGTCGGTGCCCGGCGGCGAGCACGCTCAGCAGCTCGTACCCCACGTGAGCTGCGGCGATACCGGTGATTTCGGCATGGTCGTAGGCGGGCGCGACCTCGACGACGTCCGCGCCGACCAGGTTCGTCCCGGCCAGGCCGCGCAGCGTGCCGAGCAGCTCCCTGCTGGTCAGTCCGCCCGCCTCCGGGGTACCGGTGCCCGGCGCGTGCGCCGGGTCCAGCACGTCGATGTCGACCGACACGTACACCGGACGGTCGCCCAGCCGGGCCCGCATCCGCTCGACGGCGGCACCGATCCCGCCGGTCTCGTAGTCGTCGGCGCGGACGACCTGGAACCCGAGCACGCCGTCGTCCACCAGGTCCTCCCGCGAGTACAGCGGCCCGCGGATCCCGATGTGCATGCAGTGCTCGGGGTCGAGCAGCCCCTCCTCGCCGGCGCGGCGGAACGGCGTGCCGTGCGTGTACGGGGCGCCGAAGTAGGTGTCCCAGGTGTCCAGGTGCGCGTCGAAGTGCAGGACCGCGATCGGGCCGTGGTCGCGGTGCAGCGACCGGAGCAGCGGCAGCGCGATCGTGTGGTCGCCGCCGAGCGTCAGGAGCTTCGCGCCGTCCGCGCGCAGCTCGTCCGACCGCCGCTCGATCGTGCGGATCGCGTCCTCGATGTCGAACGGGTTCACGCCGATGTCGCCCGCGTCGGCGACCTGCTGGACGCCGAACGGCTCCACGTCCAGCGGCGGATGGTACGGCCGCAGCAGCTTCGACGACGCGCGGACGTGCCCCGGCCCGAACCGCGCCCCCGGACGGTAGGAGACGCCGGTGTCGAACGGCACCCCGACGATCGCCACGTCCACGTGATCGACCTGGTCGGTGCGCGGGAGCCGCGCGAACGTGCCGGGCTCGGCGTACCGGGGCACCTTCGTCGCGTCGGTTGGCCCGACTTTGGGTGTGTCCCTCATGGGTTCGCGGCCTCCAGGGTCAGGGGTCACCCGTTCTCCTCGCCGAGCGCGGACAGGACGTGCTTCACGCGCGTGTACTCCTCGACGGAGTAGAGCGAGAGATCCTTGCCGTAGCCCGACTGCTTGACGCCGCCGTGCGGCATCTCGTGGACGGGCGGCAGGTGGCAGTTGACGCCGACATGACCGGCGTCGATCGCGGCGGAGACGCGCAGCGCCCGCGCGTGGTCGCGCGTCCACACGCTGGACGCCAGCCCGTACGGCGAGTCGTTGGCCTGCCGGATCGCGTCCGCCTCGCCGCTGAACGTCTGCACGGTGACGACCGGCCCGAAGATCTCGGTGCGGCTCAGCTCGTCGGACGCGTCGACCCCGTCGACGACGGTCGGCCGGTAGAAGTATCCGGGGCCGACGGGTTCGCCGCCGACCAGCACCTTCGCGTGCGACGGCGCCCGCGCGACCAGCCCGCCGACGTGGGCGAGCTGGTCAGGGTTGTTGAGCGGCGGGATGTAGAGAGCGCCCTCGTCAAGCTCGTCCGCCACGTCCGCCTCATCGGGCGAGAACCCGACGGCACGCGCTCGCCGGACGAGGGCGTCCACGAACGCGTCGTGCGCCTCCTCCGCCACGATCACCCGGGTCGCGGCCGTGCAGTCCTGTCCGGCGTTGAAGTAGCCCGCGAACCCGACGCCGCCGGCCGCCGCCTCGATGTCGGCGTCGCCGAACACCAGCACGGGCGCGTTGCCGCCGAGTTCCAGATGCGCGCGCTTGACGGTGTCCGCCGCGGACCGGGCGACGGCCCGTCCCGCCGCAGTGCTCCCGGTGATCGACACCATCGCCGGAACGGGATGCGCGGCCAGCGCCGCGCCCGTCTCCCGGTCGCCGCACACCACGTTGAACACCCCGGGCGGCAGGATCTCGGCGAACAGCTCGGCCAGGTACAGGGCACTGGCCGGGGTCGTGTCGGACGGCTTCAGCACGACCGTGTTCCCCGCCGCCAGCGCGGGACCGAACTTCCAGACCGCCATCATCGCCGGGTAGTTCCACGGCGCGATCGCCCCGACGACCCCCACCGGTTCCCGCCGGACGGACGACTCGTGCCCGCGCACGTACTCCGCCGTCGCCTTGCCTTCCAGCATCCGGGCCGCCCCCGCGAAGAACCGGAGCTGGTCGACGATCGGCGCGACCTCCTCGCGCAGGGTCAGCGCCAGCGGCTTGCCGGTGTCGCGGCACTCGACCGCGATGAGGTCGCCCGCGTGGCGTTCGATCGCGTCCGCCATGCGGAGCAGGTGGGCCATCCGTTCGGCGGGGGTCGTCCGCCGCCACCCGGCGAACGCCCGCCGCGCCGCCGCGCAGGCCCGGTCGACGTCGGCCGCGCCCGATCGCGGCGCCGTCGCGTAGACCTCCCCGGCGACCGGGTCGACGATCTCCATCCGCCCGCCGCCGGACGGCGCGGTGAACTCGCCGTCGATGAAGTTCCGCAGCTCGGTCCCGCCGCTCATCGCGCCCCCTCTGCTCGCCGCGTCCTCTGCTCGCCACGGTCTGCCTCTGCTCGCCACGATCCGCGCGCCATGACGCTCCGCGGCCATGCTAGGAAGCCGCCCCCGCGCCCCTCGCCGTGCGAATGGACCCGTCCGGCCAGGCGGGTTGTACGTTTCGTCCTCTCGTGGCGGTAACGATCGCCCGGGTGGGGAAGCTGTTTCATAATTCGTGCATCACAAATCGCGGCAACGGAGGCGCAGCAGTGGACGAGATCGAGCAGGCTCCCCCCGGGGTGGACATCACTGTCCCCAGCCCGGCCCGCATCTACGACTACATCCTCGGCGGCACGGCCAACTACAAGGTCGACCGCGAGGCCGCGGAGAGGGTCCGCCAGGCCATGCCCGACATGGTGGACACGGCCTGGGCCAACCGCGGATTCCTGCAGCGTTCCGTGCGGTGGCTCGCCGAGAACGGCATCCGGCAGTTCATCGACGTCGGCGCCGGCCTGCCGACGGGCAACAACACGCACGACGCGGTGCAGGCGGTCGCGCCCGACGCGCGGATCCTGTACGCCGACTTCGACCCGCTGGTCGAGATGCACGCGAAGACGCTGCTGAAGGACGTCCCGGGCACGGCCTGCATCACGGCCGACTTCCGCGACCCGGACGCCCTGCTCGGGCACGAGGAGACCCGCGCGATGATCGACTTCACGGAGCCGGCGGCGCTGCTGCTGGTGACCGTGACCCACTTCATCTCGGACGAGGACGACCCCTGGGGCCTCATCCAGGAGTACATGGGCCGGCTGGCGCCGGGAAGCTACCTCGCCCTGTCCGCCGTCACCAGCGACCGGCAGATCGAGGGCGCGATCGACGACCTCAAGAAGGTGTTCGCCAGGTCGTCGTCCGGCGGCGCCTACCCGCGGCCCCGCGCGGAGATCGAGCGCTTCTTCACCGGGCTGGAGATCGTCCCGCCGTACGAGGGCGCGCCGGCGGAGATCTGCTACCTCGGAGAATGGGGCGCCGAGGACCCCGAGGCGGCCGACAGTGAGGGCTCACGCTGGGGATACTGTGCTGTGGCGAGGAAGAGCGCATGACGCGAAAGCCGACCGTAGAAGAGCTGGGCATCGACCCGGACGCCCTCGAATGGAAGCGCTCCGGAAACGACGAGGGCGCGATCGAGGTGGCGTTCGCCGGCGAATGGACGCTGGTGCGCACGTCCGGCGAGCTGATCTCGGTGTTCGACGAGAACGAGTGGGCCTGTTTCCTCGACGGGGTGAAGAAGGGCGAGTTCGACGACGCGGCGTCCTGAAACCGGGCGCCGCATCTGTGATTCACAAATTCGGAAGGCGTATGCTGATGGCGGTCGTCTGTCAAGGGAGGTGGTTCCGTTGAGCGAGGCTTACGGGGCCACCATCGCCAAGCGGGGGCTGGCACGCCGTCTGCGGGACCTGCGCGTCGAGGCGGGATACACGGCCAACCAGGTGTGCGACCGGCTGAACTGGGGCCGGGGCAAGGTCGGCCGGTTCGAGGCCAACACCTGGGTGCGGCCCGAGCTGAGCGACATCCGCGACCTGGCGCGCATCTACGACGGCAGCGACCTCGACGAACTGGAGGAACTCGCGGCGCGGGCACGGCAGCGGGCCTGGTGGCGCGAGTACGGGGACGTGTTCGAGAACGAGTTCCCCGGCTACGAGGGCGACGCGTCCAGCATCCGGGTCATCATGCCGCTGGTGCTGCCGGGCCTGCTGCAGACGCTGCCCTACATGCAGGCCCTGCTGACGTCCGGGACGAAGTCGCCGGAGTGGCGCGAGCGGGCGCTGCGGGCGCGGCTGCGGCGCCAGCAGATCCTGGACCGTGCCGACGGCACGGCCCCGCAGCTCATCGCCCTGATCACCGAGGCGTCGCTGATGTACGAGTGGGGCGAGGTGGGCGATCGCCGCGCGCAGCTCCGCCACCTGCTGACCGCGTCGGCGCGCCCGAACGTCGAGCTGCGGCTGCTCCGCCTGTCGGACGGCCTGCACCCCGGCATGTCGACGCTGGTCAACATCTTCCGGTTCCCCGGCGACGAGCCGCCCGTGGTCTTCCTCGAGAACGACGCCGACATCCAGGAGATCGACACCCCCGGCAAAGTGGAGGCCTATGACCAGATCTTCGAGCAGATCCGCGCGGCGGCCTTGAGCACCGCCGACACCGCGGAGCACCTGGAGAAACTGATCGCGACACTGGAGTAAGACCTACCTGGAGAAGAAGCGACATGAACCTCTCTCAGGCACGGTGGTTCAAGGCCACCGCGAGCGCGAGCAGCAACGGGGGCTGCGTCGAGGTCGCCGACCTCGAGACGGCCACCGGGCTGCGTGACAGCAAGACGCCGGAGGCCGGGGCGCACGTGGTCCCCCGGTCGGTGTTCGCCTCGTTCCTCGACGACGTCCGCGCCGGCCGCTACGACCGCTGACCGGCCGCTAGCGCGCTGACCGGCGGCTATGACCGCCGACCGGCGGAGGCGCGGCCCGGCTCCCTCCGAAAGCCGGGCCGCACACACCGGATCCCCCAGGGCTGCACCCCTGGGGGATCTTCATGTGTGCGGCCCTCTCTCAGGCGCCGTCCACGCTACATCTCGGAGGCCAAATCGTCCCGTGTCCGCCGGTACACGCTTCGATCACTCCGGGCAGGACTGTTCTGGGCGCCTTCGGGCGTATCGGTGAACGTCTCATTTGCAGTTGCGGAACCTTTGTCGTGAACCGGGTTTCGGCCGCGGGAATGTGCGAAGCTTGGATCTGTGATTCACACATAGCGAGTCGCGAACCACGGAGGTTCATGTCGCGAATGTCTGGATCGCACCGATGGCTCCGCGAAACTCGGAGAGTGGGCGTCATGACGAAGACCGCGGCAGTGTGCGGGATTCCCTGGAGGCTGGAGGACGGCGGCTGCGCCGTCCTTCCCCTGCCGGGCGACGAGTCCATCGCCGCGGTGGCGCGGTCCCAGGTCAAGGGGCTGCTTCCCGCGCTCGGGCTGTCCGTCCAGGACGTCCACGACCTCGCCATCATGGTCAGCGAGCTGGCGACCAACGTGCTGCAGCACGCCACGTCCGCGTCCGGCGACGGGCTCCCGGGGGCCGAGCTGTGGGTGTACCAGCGGAGCGGCGAGCGGGGCCGCGACGAGCTGGTCGTCAAGGCGTTCGACACGCTCCGGCAGTGGCGCCGCCGCCGCGAGACGGCCGGTGACGTGCACGAGCACGGCCGCGGCCTGGAGATCATCCGGATTCTGGCGGACGGCCGGTGGGGGCATCATCCGTCCCGGTCCCGGCTGAGCTCCCCGGCCGTCCGCGGCAAGGCCACCTGGTTCGCGCTCCCCATCCTCCGCACCGTGCCCGGCCGCCGCCACGCCCGGCAGGTCGACGGGCCGCAGGCGATGCGGAACCTCGAGACGCTCCTCGTCCAGCGCGGCGTCGACCGTCTCCGGCGCAAGGACGAACTCGGCGTCAGCATGCTCACCGGTCCCGGCGACCTGACCGTGTGGTGCGAGACCGCGACGTTCCGCTGGTGCGCACGCTCCGGCGAGACCGGAAAGCTCCCCGTCTCCGACATTACGGAGGTGTGCGAGCAGGTCGTCCGGCTCTACGAGGCTTTGGACGACCGGGAGTAGGAGGGGGCCGCGTAGCCTGACCGCACCGGAGAGCGGCGGTCAGGCCATGCGGCACACACCCGTCGCGACCGCCGTTCAGGGACGCGGAATGGCGACGGCGTTGTACGGGACGTGCGGGGTCGGCTCCGTGCTGAAGAACTGGATGTTCGGCAGGTAGAGCCGGGAGCCGAACGCGGCGATGGTCGTCGGCAGGTCGAACCGGCTGTCCGTCACCCGCCGGACGACTCGGCCCTCGGTGCCCGCCGCGTTCAGCCGCACGACGGCCACGGTGTTGAACCGGTTCTGCACCGCGTACAACGTCCGGCCGTGCAGCAGCAACCCGTCGCCTTCCGGGAGCGACTCGCCGTGCAGGTCCACCCGGCGGGTCACGCCGGTCGCCGGGTCCACATGGAACAGCCCGCCGGTGTTCGACTGCACGACGATCAGTCCCCGTCCGTCCGGGGTGGGCGTGATGCCGTTGGCGTTGAAGGCGGCGCTGCCGGGCCCCGTCTGGTAGACGAGGTCGCCGGTGAGCGGGATCCGGACGGCGTCGGCCGGCAGCCGTCCCCCGTGCAGCGGCAGCTTGTAGAGCACCGGGTTGACGGAGTCGGTGATCCAGGCGGCGCCCTGCGTGAGGATGACGTCGTTGACGAACGAGGGGCCGGTGGCCAGCCGGTAGGAGGCCAGCGGCTCGCCGGTGCGGGCGTCGATGACCCGCGCATCACCGCCCGTGCCGCCCGCGATGAACAGCCGTCCGTGCGCGTCGGTCTTCATCCCGAGGGCCTGCGTGCCGGCGCCTGACCCGCGGTTGATGATCGCGCCGCGTCCGGTGCGCAGGTCGGCGCGGTAGATCGAGCCGCCGGCCATGGAGCCGACATAGGCGAACGGGCCGGGCCCGGTCGCGATGCCCTCGGGCTGGAACCCGTCCGGCAGCCGGATCGTGGTCGGGTACGGCTCGGCGGCGCCCTGGGCGGGCGCGCTCAACGCGTGGGCGGGCGCGCTCAACGCGGCGGCCAGGACGAGCGGGAGCGCGAGCAGGGCAAAGATTCTTGGACGTCGCACGGCATGACCTTTCAACGCTGAAATGTTCAACGCTGAGGACCGTACGCCGGTGATACCTTGGCGTCAAATAGTTAAACGTTGAGAGGTGTTGGGGTGGAGCAGGAGCGTGATGCCGTCGACCTCATCGTGGAGCAGTGGGCCCGCGCCCGGCCGGACCTGGACGCGTCCCCCATGCGGGTCCTCGGCCGCCTGTCCCGGGTGACCCGGCTCGTCGAGCGCGAGCTCAAGGCGCTCTTCAGCGAGTTCGGGCTGGAGAGGGGCGAGTTCGACGTCCTGGCCACCCTTCGCCGCGCCGGCTCGCCCGACGGGATGACCGCCGGCATGCTGGCCCGCTCCTCGATGGTGACCTCGGGCGCCGTCACCAACCGGCTCGACCGGCTCGTCGCCAAGGGCTACATCACGCGCGACATCGACCCGTCCAACCGACGTGCGGTCCTCGTCGCCCTAACCCCCGCCGGCCGCGACCTCATCGACCGCGCCGTCGCCGCCCACGTCGACAACGAACGGCGCATCCTCGCCGCACTCGACCAGCACCAGCAGGACGACCTAGCCGCCACCCTGCGCACGCTCCTCCTCAGCCTCGGCGACGAATCAACCGCCCCCCGCACCCTAGGCAACCCCTGACCCATCCCCACTGCATAAGCACCAGGCCGACCCCGGGGCGTGCCGCGGGGTCGGCCTGGCGTGCTGGGGGCGGACGGGGTCAGGCGGGTGTGCCCGTCACGTCGGCGCGGACGCGGCGGGCCGCCGTGACCAGGTTCCGCAGGGACGCCTCCGTCTCCGGGTAGGCGCGGGTCTTCAGGCCGCAGTCGGGGTTGACCCAGAGGCGTCCGGGGTCGACGGCCCGCAGCGCACGCCGCAGGTTCTCCTCGATCTCGTCGGCGCCGGGGACGCGCGGCGAGTGGATGTCGTACACCCCCGGCCCGATGCCGTTCTCGTACCCGGCCGCGCGCAGGTCGGCGACGAGTTCCATGTGCGAGCGGGCCGCCTCCACGCTGGTCACGTCGGCGTCCAGCTCCCCGATCGCGCCGATGATCTCGCCGAACTCGGAGTAGCACATGTGCGTGTGGATCTGCGTCGTGTCCGCGACGCCCGAGGTCGCGAGGCGGAACGCGCCGACGGCCCACTCCATGTAGGCCGGACGGTCGGCGTCCCGCGGCGGCAGCAGTTCGCGCAGCGCGGGCTCGTCCACCTGGATGACGCGGATCCCGGCCGCCTCCAG
This sequence comes from Actinomadura sp. KC06, assembly GCF_004348735.1. GTDB lineage: Bacteria > Actinomycetota > Actinomycetes > Streptosporangiales > Streptosporangiaceae > Spirillospora. The sequence continues at coordinate 23,273 of NZ_SMKT01000007.1, read as the reverse complement.
GTCGGCGATCTCGTCCCGCAGCGCGAGCGCGACCTGCCGGGCGGTGTCGGCGAGCGGCTGATCGTCCCGCACGAACGACCAGGCCAGCATCGTCACCGGACCGGTCAGCATGCCCTTGACCGGCTTGCTCGTCAGCGACTGCGCGTACGTCGCCCACTCCACCGTCATCGGACGAGGCCGCGCGACGTCGCTGTGCAGGATCGGCGGCCGGACGTACCGCGACCCGTACGACTGCACCCACCCGTGCTCAGTGGCGGCGTACCCGTCGAGCTGCTCGGCGAAGTACTGCACCATGTCGTTGCGTTCGGGCTCGCCGTGGACGAGGACGTCCAGGCCGAGGTCCTCCTGCAGCGCGATGACGCGGGCGATCTCGTCCTTCATCGTCTGCTCGTAGGCGTCGGCGGTGAGGCGTCCGGCGCGGAGGTCGGCGCGGGCCCGGCGGATCTCGGGGGTCTGCGGGAACGAGCCGATCGTCGTCGTCGCCAGCGCGGGCAGGCCCAGCGCGTCCCGCTGCGCGGCGAACCGGGCGGTGCGGTCGCCGCGTCCCGTCCCGTCGCCGAGCGAGTCCAGCCGGGCGCGGACACCCCGGTCGACGCCCGCGGTCGCCGCAGGAGCCTCGGCCGGGACCGCGCCGGACGGCGGGACGTCCTCGCGCAGCGCCTGCCCGACCGCGACGACCTCCGCGACCTTCTGCCGCGCGAACGCGAGCCGTTCCCGGACGCCCGGGTCGAGCGAAGCCTCGGCGTCCAGATCGATCGGGACGTGCAGCAGCGAGCACGACGTGCTCACCACGACCTGATCCACGAGGCCGAGCAGCGACGCGCACGTGGCCTTCGCGCGGCGCTGGTCGGCGCGCCATACGTTGCGTCCGTCCACGACACCGGCGACGAGCGTCTTGCGCGGCAACCCGCCGACCGACGCGAGGACGTCGAGGTTGTCCGGCCCGGCCGCGAAGTCCAGGCCGACCGCCTCGACACGGCTCCCGGCCAGGACACGCAGCGCGTCCGCGCCGATCGTGCCGAAGTACGTGGCGACCATCAGCCGCGGCCTGCTCGTCAACCGCCCCAGCCGCGCGTACGCACGAGCAAGCGCCGCGACCTCCTCCTCACTGCGGTCGGCGACGAGGGCGGGCTCGTCCAACTGCACCCATTCGGCTCCCGATCCCGCCAGCCGTTCCAGCACCTCCGCGTACACATCGATGAGCCCGTCGAGCAGATCGAGCGGCCGGAATTCGTCCGGCGCGTCCTCCGCCGGCTTGGCCAGCAGCAGGTAGGTGAGCGGCCCGACGAGCACCGGCCGCGTCTCGATCCCGAGCGCCTTGGCCTCCCGGTACTCGACCAGCGGCTTGGCCGCCGAACCGTCCGCCAGCCGGAACCGCGTGTCCGGACCCAGCTCCGGGACGATGTAGTGGTAGTTCGTGTCGAACCACTTCGTCATCTCCAGCGGCGGGACGTCCTGCACCCCGCGCGCCATCGCGAAGTACCGGTCGAACCCGTGCAGGTGGCGGTACCGGTCGGGGACGGCGTCGACCAGCACGCTCGTGTCGAGCACCTGGTCGTAGAAGGAGAACGTGTTGGACGGGACCGAGTCCAGACCGGCGTCGCGCAGGCTCGTCCAGACGGCGGCGCGCAGTTCGGCGCCCGTCCTGGCGAGCGCGTCTGCGTCGGCGCGTCCGGCCCAGAAGTCCTCGGTGGCGAACTTCAGCTCCCGGCGCGCCCCGATTCGGGGATATCCCAGGATCGTCGTTTTCATGGCGGCTTCCCTCGCTGTGCCATTGGCGGACGCGCGGGGAGGAGCGCACGATGGAACGTACGCCGCTGACCCTCCCGCGAGGCCGCAGACCACCGCGCACCGGCCGGTGCGCGGGCGGAGGCAGGTCTTCGGACTCGCGGGCATCGCTTCCCTGAAGAAGCGTCCTACTAACCGTCGCTTCCCAGGCCGTCTGGCCCAGTGCGTGATGACGGCGGTCGTTCCCACTCACCGCTGCGGGGCAGTCCCGGATTCGCACCGGGTTCCCTCTTACGACACTCGAAACCGAGTGAACCGTCCGCAAACCGGAGTCTATCGACACCAATGGGATGAGCGGCCAGGACCTCGTCGGCATCCACCGCAGGCAGGTGGAGCTCCACCACGGCGTCCTTGCCCATCGACGCGAACCGCTTCTCCGTCACCGTGAATGTGACACTTCCGGAGTCGATGACGTGCTCGGCGGTCTCGGGATAGGAAAGGGCAGCCTTGCGAAGCTGGGCAAGCGTCGTCATAGGCCCAATCTAGGGAGGACGTTCCGGGACGTCCTCCCTAGACCGGCGGCGCGGGTTATGTGCGGAGGTTGTCCTGCGTGGCACAGCCTCGGCTGTTCACGCAGACCTGGATCTTGACCGGGAGCCCCTCACGGAAGCCGCGGCTCCAGGTCTTGCGCTCGTTGGGCTTGAGCTTCCACTGGAAGTAGATCTTGTTGTCGACCCACGCGAAGAAGTAGGCCGTCGTGCCGGTGCTGTTGGCGACGCCCCATTTCTCGCCGAGAGCCCTGAAGTTGACCTCCGCCCAGGTGTCGTCGGCGTCGCCGGACCAGTAGCGGTGCGCATAGCCACTGACGCCGCCGTCATCGCCGTCCACCGGCTGGCGGTCGGTCAGCGATTTCCATTCGCCTCGAAGCTGCGACGCCTGCGCAGGCGCCTTGGACGGCGTCGTCCGTGTAGTCGCTTGCGCCGGTGAGACGAGCCCCCCGGCCATTACCGACGCGGTCACGGCGAAGGCCGTTGTAGCAGCCATCGCGCCGGCCTTACCGGCGCGCCCTCTGGTGCGGATGTGCATGAGCTTCTCCCCGTAAATCAGGCGTTTCACGTACACCCATGAGATGGCCGCTCATGCCACCACGGTTCGTGTCTTAAACACGCCACAACCGCCCCACCACACCCCGCGTCCGTGTGGGTTGTCCGCGAGTCAGGGTGGGTCGGGGGCGTCCAGTTTTGCTGCTATGGCGTAGTGGATCTTGATGTCGCGGTAGGTGGTGTTCTCCTGGATCTTGTCCGGCAGGTTGGTGCGGTTGCTGCCGGATGTGGAGTCGTCGCTGGCGTCGCCTCTGAATACGACCGAGCTTTCGGGGGCCACGTCGAAACGGAGTTCTTCGGCTTTCACCTTGGCGGAGAAGAGGATGTCGGCTGTGCGGCGGCGTTCTGCGTCTGGGAGCCCGTCATGAGTCATGGTTGTTCGGCTCCTTTTCCGGTGAGCGGTGCTGCTGGGAGAACATCCGGAGCAGTGCCCGGCCGAGATCCCGTACGGACTCCTCGGTCCCGTGCAAGGCGGTCTGGAAGTCCGTGCTCTCCTGGTAGTTGGGCTTGGCTTCCTTTGTGTCGTCCTCGTTCCCGGTGTCCTTGACTGCTTCGCCTGCGCTTTTGCCCGTGTCTTCGGCTGCGCGTCCGGTGCCCGCGCTCACGTCTTGGACGGCGTCGCTCGTGCCTTCGCCGACGTTCTCGGCCGCTCCGCCCACGCCCTCGGCTGCGCGTCCGGCTCCCTCGGCTGCGTGGCCGGTGCCTGCGCCCACGTCTTGGACGGCGTCGCCCGCGCCCCTGCCGATGTTCTCGACCGCTCCACCTGCGCCTTGGCCGACGTCCTGGACGGCTCCGCCTGCGCCCTTGCCGACGTCTTGGACGGCTCCGCCCGCGCCTCGGCCGACGTCTTGGACCGCCCCGCCCGCGCCCTCGCCGACGCTTTCGACCGCTCCGCCTGCGCCCCGGCCCACGTCCTGGACGGCGCCCTTCGCGCCCCTGCCGACTTCGCCCACCGCGGTGCCCGTGCCGGAGCCGATGTCGCGTGCCGCGGCCTCCACGCCGCGTCCGATGTGCTGGAGGATCTCGGGGTTTCGGTCGAGCGTGGTCAGGACGCGGTCGACGATGACGGCCACGTTGTCGAGGCGGACTTCGAGTTGCGCCTGCGCTTCGACGCCTTTGATGTCCAGCTTGACCTTGCCGAGGAACACGTCCGCGCCCACGTTCAACCTGAGCAGGTCGAGGACTTGGGCGACGAGCGAGACGTGCGCCTCCAGGTTCTCGACTTCAAGGGAGATCTCGTCCACCTTGAGCAGCGGGACGTCGAGATAGACGTCCGGCCCCTCGCTGGGACGCGGCCGATTCTCGGGGGCCAGGGGCTTGCCGGTGAGACCTTCCGGCCTGTCGTCGGATGCGTTCCGCTCGCGTTCTGGTTCCGGCTTGCCGGACGCGTCGTCGCCCATCGTCTCCCCCGATATTCGCTCCGTTTGAATTGCCGTACCGGCGGACGCGGGTCTATGCCCGGCCGCGCTCTCCGGCCCGGCCTTCGGACGCCTGTTCCTCCTCCTTGACGGCCTCCTCGTGGGTCTTGACCACTTCGCCGTCGCGGATCTCACCGCGCCAGCCCTCGACCTCCTCCTGGTTCAGGAGCGTCTGCGTCATCATGTGGCGCTTGACGTTCTTGAATTCCAGGCGGAGGCGGCGGCCCTGGGCGCGCCACAGGTTCGCGGTCTTCTCGAAGAATCCGTCCGGGTGGTATTCGGCCACCAGCAGGATCCGCGTCATGGTGGGCGCCAGCTCGTGGAAGGTCACGGCGCCGTCGACATATCCGCGGGGGCCCTTGGACGTCCAGACGATCCGCTCGTCGGGAACCTGCTCGGTGATCGTGGATTCCCAGCTGCGGTGGGACCAGAGGATCTGCGCCCGCCAATTGACCTTCTCGTCGGACTCCTGCTCGACGCTCTCCACCTTCTTGGTGAAGCTCGGAAAGTCGGTGAACCGCGTCCACTGGTCGTAGGCGACGCGCCGCGGCAGGCCCACGTCGAACTGCTCGACGATGTTGGTGACCTTCGCCTTTCCGGCGCCTCCTCCCTTTCCGCCGCCCGCGCCGACGGCCTCCTTCGCCTTCTCCTTCGCGCCTGCCACGCCCGCGCCGAGGCCCGCCTTCAGCGGGCCCGCGCCCTTGGCGAGCTTCTCCGCGCCGGCCGCCGCCGCCTTCTTGCTGGCCCCATCGCCGTCCGCGGCGTCGTTCAGCCGCCGGGTCATCCCCTCGATCCTGCCGCTGGCCTTCTCCAGCGTCCGCACCATCAGCGTCTGGACGAACTCCCGCCCGGCGTCCTTGAGTCCCTCGACGGGACGGCTCTTGTCGTCGGCGCGTTCCTCGGTGCCTGTCTCCGGCATGGTCATCACTTCGCTTCGTCATTGCTTCCGTCTTGGACGGCATAGCCGAGAAAACCCAGACAAAACGACGAGACCGCCGCTGAGCAGCGAAAACGAAAGATCTACCGTCCGGCCGAAGACGGGGGTGTAGGCGGCCAGGCCGTCTTATGAGAGCGCGAAGGCGGTGGGGACGGGTGTGATCGGCTTCCGGTGGGGTTCACTCGTTGTCGTCGTGGTGGCGGAGGTTCTCTGGGAGAGGCAGGCCGTACTTTTCGGCCAGATGGAGGGTCTGGGCGTAGAGACGAGCTTGATGCGCGACGTCGCCTAGGACGTATGCGTTGGTGCCCGCTCCGGTGATCACCGCGACCACCGGCATGGCCTTCGTGACCTTGCCGACCGGCACGGCGCGTCCGTTCGCGAACTGCTGCATGAGCTTCTCGACCGCCGCCATCAGCTTGTGGTCGTCTCGCAGCTTCTGGCTCCATCGCACCCGGTTCTTGGTGGCGTTGAATGCCGAGCCGGCCTTCAAGACGGTCTTGGCCTTCGGTGCCTGGTTGCGGTAGGCGCGCATGACCATCCGGTCGACGAGGTGCCTCATCTCGTCGTCGGTCACGTCAAAGCCGTAGGCGTAGCAGACCCGCGTCGCGACGGCCGTGCTCAGCACATGTGTCACCAGCGCGTCCAGGGTGACGGCCGCGACGCCGCCCGCGAACGGGACCATCGCGAGGACGCCCATCGCGCCACCTTGGAGCGCCCCGCTCGTGCGCCATTTCCGGGCCATCGACCGGGTGAAGTCGTCGAGGAGTTCGAGGTCTAGCTCCTTGAGGTCCTCCAGCTTCGCGACATCGCGGCCCGCCGCCCGGTGGTGCTCCAGGACCTTCTCGGGATCCATGAGCTCGGTCGTCCAGTCGGTCACGAGTTCGAGGAGGTGAACCCCTCCCTTGACGGCAGGGATCAGTGCCGCGTCGGTCACCATCTCCACGCCGTCCTTGACGACCGGGGGCGACACGTTCGAGACGGCCTTGCCGGCCTTACGGGCGGCGTCCCTGACCTGGTCACCGGCTTCGCCGAGGACGGCTCGGGCCTTCTGCGGGACCAATTGGCGGCGCTCGGCCTTCTTCGCCCAATGTCGCTGCAGATCAGCCCAACGCCGCTCCTCGTACGGGGACATCGCGCGGACTTCCTCAAGGCTTTCGCTCACACCGGCGAAGGCTAACGAGAGAACCGGTATTAATCGCCAATTCCGGAATCGCCGCTCGCGGCCCGTCGATTCCCCAGGTCGTCAGGGTGGTCGGCCCGCTCTGGGTCACCGGCGGCAAATCTGGCCGTCTAGCTGCTCTAATGACGGCGCGGAGGGGCGCATCTCAGCCGGATTCCGCGCTTTGACCGCTGGCGCTGGGTGCTGGTGCTGGCCACAGTTGGACGTCAGGATGGCCTGGGCGCTGTGCCTGTTCAGGCGTGCCAGCGGCGGTCGGTCAGGCGTTCGTAGACTTCTATGTAGCGGGCGCGGGTGGCTTCCACGACGTCCTGGGGGATGGCGGGGCCGGGTGGGGTGCGGTCCCAGTCGAGCGTGCTGCTCCAGTCGCGGACGTACTGCTTGTCGAGCGAGTGCTGCGGGCCGCCGGGCCGCCACCGGTCGGCGGGCCAGAAGCGGGACGAGTCGGACGTCAGGACCTCGTCGCCCAGGGTGAGGGTGCCGTCGGCGGCGCGTCCGAACTCCAGCTTCGTGTCGGCGATGATGATGCCGCGTTCGGCGGCCAGGGACGCGCCGCGCTTGTAGATCTCCAGGGTGACGTCCTTCAGGCGGGCGGCGGTGTCGTCGCCGATCTCGGTGACGACGTCGTCGTAGGTGATGAACTCGTCGTGCCCGACCGTGGCCTTGGTGGTCGGGGTGAAGATCGGCTCGGGGAGCTTCGAGCCCTCGACCAGGCCGTCCGGCAGGGGGACGCCGGAGACCGCGCCGCCCTTCTCGTACTCCTTGAGGCCCAGGCCGGCGAGGTAGCCGCGGGCGATCCACTCGACGGGGAGCATGGCGAGGCGGCGGCAGCGGACGGCGCGTCCCTCCCACTCGTCCGGGACGTTCGTCGCCGAGATGACGTGGTTCGGGACGACGTCGGCGAGCTGCTCGAACCACCACAGGGACAGCTGGGTGAGGATCTTCCCCTTGTCGGGGATCAGCGTCGGCAGGACGACGTCGTACACGCTCACCCGGTCGGACGCGACGAGGATCAGGTCGTCCCCGTCCGCGTAGACGTCCCTGACCTTGCCCGAGTGGACCAACTCCATGACGCTCCTCAACTCGTCGTCCGCCGAAAGCCCGCCGGAAGCCGCCGAAAATCCGCCGACAAGCGAGTCTGGCATAGGGGGTGTCCGGCGACGACGCCCGGTCAGTCCTCGATGAACACCCGGACGGTCTTGACGGACGAGTCCGCCGCGTCCGGGACGACCATCCCCGCGTCGACGCCGCTGCGCAGGTAGTCCATGACCGGGGCGGTGATGCGCTCGCCGGGCAGGACGACGGGGATGCCCGGCGGGTACGGGGTGAGCATCTCCGCGCAGATACGTCCGACGGCCTCCTCGGCGGACACCTGCTCGGCGGGGCCGAAGAAGGCGTCGCGGGGTGTGACGACGAGTTCGAGGCGCAGTTCGTCCGGTAGCGGGACGTGGACCTCCGGCGCGGGCTCGATGTGTTCGCGCAGGTCGCGGAGGGCGGCGAGCAGGGGCGCCACGGTCTCCTCGCTGTCGGCGAAGGTGAGCTGGGCGCTGATCCGGCGGTGGTCGGCGAGATGCAGGTTGATGTGGTGGTGCGCGCGGAGCCAGTCGGCGGCGCGGTAGCCGGTGGTGCCGAGGTCGGCGATGTCGATGACGACGGGCAGCGGGTCGAGGCTGTGGGCGCGGCCGGGGCCGGTGAACTCGTCCGGCCCCTGAACGGCGAAGCCGGGAATGGCGGAGATCTGCTCGCGGACGTCGGCGGCGAGGTCGAGGGCGTTCTGCAGGAGGTCGTGGCCGTGCTCGACCATCTGGCGGCGCCAGCCGTCGAGTCCCGCGTAGAGCAGCACGGACGGGCTGGTGGTGCCGAGAAGGTCCTCGCGGGCCTTGAGGACGGACGGGTCCACCAGATCCCCCTGCTGGTGGAACACCGAGCCCTGCTCCAGCCCGGCGCCCATCTTGTGGACGCTCGTCACGCACACGTCGGCGCCCGCGTCCATCGCCCAGGTCGGCAGGTCGGGGTGGAACGGCAGGTGCGCGCCCCACGCCTCGTCCACGATCAGCGGCCTGCCGCGCTTGTGGCAGGCCGCCGCGATCGCGGCGAGGTCGGCGCAGGCGCCGTACGGGGTGGGGCTCGTGACGAGGGCGCCGCGGGCGTCGGGGTGCTCGTCCAGCCGGGCCGCGAACGCCTCGGCGGACGGCGGGTGCGCCAGCCGGCGGGTCGCGTCCCACCGCGGCTCCACCCAGATCGGGCGGACGCCGGAGAGGATCAGGCCCGACACGACCGACTTGTGCGCGTCCCGTCCGACCAGGAGCTTCTCCCCGGGCCCGGCGACGGACAGCATCGCGCTCTTCACCGACAGGCTGCTGCCGCAGGTGGAGAAGAACGTCTGCTCTGCGTGGACGGCGTCCGCCATCAGTTCCTGCGCGCGTTCCAGGACCCCGTTGCTGGACGTGCGGTCGTCCAGGCCGGAGATCGCGAGGAGGTCGGAGCGGAACACCGCGTCGCCCAGCACGGCCAGGACGCGCGGGTCCGCGCCGCGGCCCTGCTTGTGGCCGGGCGGGGTGAACGGGACCTGGCCTTCCCGGTGGTACGCGGCGAGGGCGTCGAGGACGGGGGCCTGCGAATGGTCCATGCCCGCCGTCTTCCCGGGCCGCTCGCGATCTAACGGTGAATGGGGTGGGCGGTGTCGGGTAGGGCGGGGGCGAACGGGCGACAGGGAGTTAGGCAATGAAAGATCGTATTCCGGCCGATGCCGAGCTGGCCTGGGAGGACTTCCACCGGCTCGTCAACATGACCTCCGACGAGCTGCGCATCTGGCTGATGACGGACGCCTCCGGCGAGGAGGCGTTCCCGCCCGGCCCGAGCCCGGGGGTGTCCGAACTGGGCGCCCGCGTCGTGGACGTCCTGCGCAAGCGGAAGGTCGACCTCACCGAGGACGACGCCGACGTGATGCGGCAGGTCGTGGACTACGTGGAGGACCGGCTGGAGAACCGTCCGCCGGACGCGGAACGGGACGAGGAGTGGCGGCACGCGCTCATGACGGTGGGACATGACCCGCTGCGTCCCGAACCGTCCAGCGCGTAGACACCGTCCGGCGCTGGACACCGTCCAGCGTCTGGGAGCCGTCCAGCCGCAGAGGAGGGATGAAGATGCCGAACCCGCAGCAGCCCGAGATCCGGCGATCCGAGCGGACCTCGGTGACGAACGAGCCCGCGCCCGAGGCCACCGACCCGAAGAAGACGAGGGCGAAGGGCCACGCGCACGGCACCGACAAGGGGAACAGGGGAGGCGGTGAGGGCGGCGGGACGCCCCCCGACCAGCAGCCGCCCCACCCCGACTAGCAGCGGCGAACGCGGTCAGGGGACGCCGGTCCGCGGGCCGCAGGTCTGCCTGCGGGCCGCGGCCGGACGCGGTCAGGGGACGTCGGTCTGCGGGCTGTAGCCGTCGTCCTCGCCGCCCGGGGTCTCGGCCTCGGCGACCGGCGGGTCGGTGGGGCCGGGGGTGTGCTCGTCCGCGAAGTCGTGGTCGTCCTCCTGCGGCGCGTTCCCCTCGGCGCGGCGGTCGGCGAGCGGTTTGTCCTCGTCGTGCTTGCGTTCGCTCATCACCCCTCCAAAACGGCGGTTCCGACGTCTGGGGGTACCCGGAGGACGGGGTTCAACCGTCGCTCCCCGCAGCGGCGCGGTTGCGCTCGAAGTCGATGAGGCGGGTCACGTCCTCGCCTTCCAGGACGATTCCGAACTCCTCCGCCAGCGTCTCGGGCAATTGCTCCGGGGTCAGCGTGCGGCTCTCGGTGGAGCCGTTGGGGCGGGTGATGGTCAGGTTCGTCCCGTCCAGGACGAGGTGCGCGTCGACCTTGAATTTCTGCGTGAACGGACGGGTCGAGAACGGCGAGTGCGGGTTCGCCCAGACGAAGAAATTGCCCACCTCGAAATCGATGCGGAACTGCTCGTTCATCGTGAACGTGTGGCGCTGGACCCAGCCGTCCTTCCCGCTCTGGTGCAGTTCCCAGCCGACCGTGCTGGGCGTCCAGGCGGTGGCGGTCCGGCCCTTCTGGAGGCGGAAGCCCCAGCCGTCCTGCTCGGCCTCCTCGCCGTCGAGCAGCCGCAGCGGTTCCAGCGGCCCGGCGCCGAAACCCACGTCGCACAGCCAGGCGGGCTCGTCCCGCGGCTGGCCCGGCGGGCGGACGTGCAGCAGCGCGTGCGTGGCGGGCAGCAGCTTGCGGGCGCCGAGCGTGACCCGTCCGGCGAGGGCGGTGACCTCGTAGCCGAGCCGTTCCAGCACCGCCGCGAACAGCCGGTTGTGCTCGTAGCAGTAGCCGCCGCGGGACCGTCCGACCAGCTTCGCCTGGACGGTGTCCAGCGACAGGACGACCGGCCGCCCCAGCATGATCTCCAGGTTCTCGAACGGGATGGACGTGGTGTGCGCGCGGTGCAGGGCGCGCAGCGTGTCTCCGGTCGGGGCGAGGTCGCCGTCGTGGCCGACCCGCTTCAGGTAGGCGGGCAGGTCGAGGAGATCGCCCTGCCATCCGTATCCGAGATCCTCGCTCATGGTCTCCTCTGTTTCCTCTCGCCGTGGACAGTCCCCATGTGTGGGGTAACACCGGACGCGGCCCGGATCCTCCCGGCGATGCGGTCGACGTCCCGGCGTTCGGCGGCGGGGAGCGGCGCCCCGGCGGCCTCGCGGAGCGCGGCGGCCTCGGCGAGCAGCCCGGCCGCCGCGGCGTGATCGCCGGCGAGGGAGCGGGCCCCGGCGAGACCTTCGAGGGCGAGCGCGACGGCACGCGGGTCACCGACGGCGCGGGCTCCGGCGAGGCCCTCGGTGTGCAGGGCGAGCGCGGTCTCGGCGTCGCCGCGCTCCTCGGCGATGAAGCCGAGCTGGGCGTGCGCGAACGCGATCCCGGCGGTCCCGCCGATGCCGCGCAGCCAGCCGAGCCAGGTGCGCAGGTGCGCCTCGGCGGCGTCGAGGTCGCCGCGCGCCCTGGCGACGAGCCCGAGCCCGATCTCGGCGAACTCCTGCGCGGACCTGGCCGCATGCCGTCCGGCCAGATCCAGGGCCCGTTCGTGCAGGTCGCGGGCCTTGTCGAGGTCGCCGGTGAGCAGCGCGACGCGGCCCAGCCCGGACAGCCGGTAGGAGACCTCGGGCCACATCCGCAGGTCCTCGGCGACGTGGAGGGCGGCGCGGTGGCGGCGGGCGGACTCGTCGTGGTCGCCGATGATCTCGGCGTGGCGGGCCAGGGCGTCGGACGCCTCCAGCCGTCCCCACGGGTCGCCGAGCTCATCGAAGATCGCCAGGCTGGTCTCGGCGTCCTGGCGCGCCGCCGCGGGCCGGCCGCGTCCCAGGGCGAACTTGGCGCGGGTGGCGAGCGCGGCGGCCGTGAACCACCGGTCGCCGCGTGCGCGGAACACCGACAGGGCGTGGTCGACGCGTTCTTCATTCGCGGCCATGTCGCCGTAGGCCCAATGGACGTGGCTGAGGAACCATTCCGCCTTGGCTTGCTCGAATTCGTCCTCTCCAGAGGAGGAGGCGGTGGCGGTCGCTAGGGCGGTTTGGCGGAGCTGTTCCGAATCCTTGCTTTCGCCGGACAGCATGGTGAAGGCGGCCAGCCACACGGCGGCGTCGCCCGAGGCGGCGGCGGGCGGGCGCGATGCCGATTCGAAGGCGCTTCGGGCCTCGCCGAATCGTCCGCGCAGGAACCAGTACCAGCCAAGCGCGCTGGCCAGCCGGACGGCGTCGCCGTGCTTCAGCGCGGCGGTGAGGTTGGCGGCCTCGTGGTCGAGAACGTCCAGCCATTCGGCCTGCTCAGGACCGCGCAGCCGCTCGGACGCGCGCTCGGCGAGGCCGGTGTAGTAGCGGGCGTGGCGGCGGCGGAACTCGTCCTCCTCGCCTGCCTCCTTGAGCCGCTCCAAGCCGTAGGCGGCGACCGATTCCAGCAGGCGGTAGCGGCCGTCCAGGGTGATCAGTGAACGGTCGACGAGTCTCGCGAGCACGGCGGCGTCGGTGTCGCAGACCGTCTCGGCCGCGTCGAGGGTGCAGCCGCCCGCGTGGACGACCAGCCGCCGCAGCGCGACCCGCTCCGGCCCGGTCAGCAGCTCCCAGCTCCAGTCGATCATCGCGCGGAGCGTCCGCTGCCGTTCCGGGCCGCCGTGCCTTCCGCCCGCGAGGAGGCGGAACCGGTCGTCCAGCCGGGCCGCCAGCTCCCGCACCCCGAGCGCGCGGACGCGGGTCGCCGCCAGTTCGAGCGCGAGCGGCAGCCCGTCCAGCCTCCGGCAGATCGACGCGACCCACGGCGCGGACGCCTCGTCCAGCGCGAACCCCGGCGCCGCCGCCGCGGCCCGCGCGACGAACAGCCGCACCGCGCCGGACCTCAGCAGCGCGTCCGGCGTCGTCTCGCGGCCGGGCAGATCCAGCGGCGGGACGATCCGCAGCCGCTCCCCGGGCAGGCCCAGCGGTTCGCGGGACGTGACGAGGATCCGCAGCCCCGGAGCCCCGGCCAGGAGCCGCCCGGCCAGGTCGGCGGCGGCCTCGATGACGTGCTCACAGTTGTCCAGGACGAGCAGCGAACGCCTGGCGCTGAGTGCACGCGTGAGCCGTTCCACCGGCCCGTCTCCGCCCTCGTCCCACAAGCCGAGGACGCGCGCCACCCGCTCGGCGATGTCCGAGGCCGATTCAGCCTGCTCGGCGGCCAGTTCCACGAACCACACGCCGTCCGGGTGGTCGGCGGCCGACCGCGCGGCCGTCTCCAGGGCGAGCCGGGTCTTGCCGACGCCGCCGGGGCCGGTCAACGTCACCAGCCGGTCGGATACGAGCTGCGCGCGGGCCCGTTCGACGGCGTCCCCACGCCCGATCAGCTCCCCGAGGACGACCGGAAGTTTCGACGCGGCGCGCGGCGGTCCCGCCTCGGACGGCGCCTGCTCCAGCATCGACATGTAGAGCGCGGCCAGCTCGGGGCTCGGATCGACGCCCAGCTCGTCGGCCAGCCGTTCCCGCAGGTCGTGGTACCCGGCGATGGCTTCGCTCTGGCGTCCGGCGCGGTAGAGGGCGCGCAGGTGCGCGGCGCGGAGCCTCTCCCGCAGCGGATGCCGGACGACCTCCGCCGCCAGCTCCGCGCTCAGCGCGGCATGTTCGCCCAGCTCGAGACGGGCCTCGGCGTGCTCCTCCAGCGCGGCCAGCCGCCGGTCCTCAAGCTCGGCCGCGACGCCGTGCGGAAGGTCGAGGCCGTCGAACGCGGGCCCGCGCCACAGCGCCAGCGCGTCCCCCAGCAGGCGCGCCTTCGCCAGCGGATCGGCCGCCTCGCCCGCCTGGACGGCGAGCGCCGCGAACCGTCCGGAGTCCACCGCGTCCGGGGACACGTCGAGCAGATATCCGGGCGGACGCGACACGAGCAGCGCCCGCGCAGCCGGTTCCGCGTCGTCCAGGATCCGGCGCAGCTGCGAGACACGGGCCTGGAGCGTGCCGGACGGGTTACGCGGCGGGCGGTCGCCCCACAGCGCGTCCACCAGCCGATCGACCGAGACCGGACGCCCGGGTTCGGCCAGCAGCATCGCCAGCAGCGTCCGGACCTTCGGCTCGGGGACGTGCACATGCCGGCCGTCGGTCGTCCACACGGCGAGCGGCCCCAGCACCCCGAAACGCACGTTGTCCAGCGTACGCACCCGCTACGGAACCACCCGAAGCATTTCCGTAGCGCCCGAAGCGACGCTGAATCCACACGCCACTCAGAGGAGAATCCAATGACGAAATCACCGGTTACGGTCATCGGCCTCGGCCCAATGGGCGCGGCCATGGCCGCCACGTTCCTCGGCAACGGGCATCCGACCACCCTGTGGAACAGGACCGCGGCCAAGGCGGAATCTCTCGTCGCCAAAGGCGCGACCCTCGCCGCGACGCCCGCCGACGCGCTCGCCGCGTCCGACCTGATCGTCGTCAGCCAGACCGACTACGCCGCGATGTACGACTCTCTCGACGACGCCGCCGACGCGCTCAAGGGCCGCGTCGTGGTCAACCTCAGCTCCGGCAGCCCGGACGAGCTGCGCCGCGCGGGCGAATGGGCGTCCCGGCACGGCGCGGACCTGCTGACCGGCGGCGTCATGGCGCCGCCGCAGGGCATCGGCGAACCGGGCGCGTACGTCTTCTACAGCGGCCAGGAGGCGATCCTCGACCGCCACCGCGGAACGCTCAGCGAGCTGGGCGACGCCACGTTCGTCGGCTCTGACCCGGGCTTGTCGATGCTCTACTACCAGGCGCAGCTGTACCTGTTCTGGTCGACGCTGGCCGCCTACATGCACTCCGTGGCGCTGCTGGGCACGGCCGGCGTGTCGGCCGAGCAGTTCCGCCCGTTCGCCGCCACGACCGTGCGGGACCTCGGGACGGACGGCCCCATGGGCTTCCTGAAGATCCTCACCGAGATGATCGACGCCGGCGTCCACCCGGGCGACGACCACACGCTCAGGATGCAGGCCGTCGGCGCCGACCACGTCGTGGAGGCGGCCCGCGAAGCGGGAATCGACACGGCCGGACCGCTCGCGCTGAGGGACCTGTTCTGGCGCGCCGTGGACGCCGGACACGGCTCCGACGGCCTGTCCAGCGTCATCGAGGTGATCCGCCGTTCTTGAGGAGGGGGAGGCGGAGGACGAACCGGGCGCCGCGCGGGCTGTCCGCGATGCGCAGCGTGCCGCCGTAGACCTCGGCGATCTCGCGTGCGATGGGCAGCCCGAGCCCGGTGCCCTGCGGGTCCCGGTTCCGCGACTCGCGAAGCCGCGCGAACCGCTCGAAGACCCGTTCCCGCGCCTCCTCCGGGACGCCGGAACCGTCGTCCAGCACCTCGAGGACGGCCTCGTCCCCGTCCCGCGCCACGGTGACCTGGATGCGGTCCGTCGCGTGCCGTTCGGCGTTGCTCAGCAGGTTGCCGAGCACCCGCGCCAGCCGCACCGGGTTCGCCCGGACGAGCACGCCCGGCTCCAGATCCGTCGTGATCGGGATGCGGAGCGGGCGGCGTTCGACCTCCCGGCGGGCGAGGCCCGCGAGGTCGATCCGCTCCACCGGGACGGGGGCGCGGGAGTCGAGGCGCGACAGCTCCAGCAGGTCGACGACGATGTCGTTCAGCCGCCGCGTGTCGCGCAGCGCCGCCTCGACCATCGGCCTCCACTCGAAGCCGTCGGGCTCGCCCAGCGCGGTCTCCAGCTGCATCTGCAGCGCCGCGAGCGGGTTGCGCAGGTCGTGCGAGGCGTCCGAGATGAACCGGCGTTCCCGCTCCGTCGCCTCCTCCAGCCGTTCGAGCGTCGCGTTGACGGTCTCGGCGAGCGCCTGGATCCTGACGCCCGCCTGCGGGACGGGCACCCGGTGGCCGAGGCCCCGCGCGCTGAACTCCGCCATCTCCGCGCGGATCTCGTCGACCGGGACGAACGTCCGCCCGATCGTGTGCCACGTCCACCACGCGATCAGCGCCAGCAGCGCCAGCATGATCAGGGCGAGGCCCAGCGGCAGCAGCCACACGTTCAGCAGGGTCGGCTCCGGCGTCACCGCGATGACCATCACACCCGGGCCCCACGGCGACGTCCGCACCCGCGTCCCGAACATCCATACGCACTCGTCCAGGAACTCGGGGCAGATGCTCCGGTCGAGGAGCATCCTGTCCTTGCGCACGTCCTCGGCCGCCAGCGGCGGAACACCGCTCAGCTCGGCGCTTTCCGCCACGACCGCCCCGTCCGGGCCCAGGACCTGCACCATCGGCGTCTCGTCCGGCCTGGGGGCGAGCACGTCCTCGTACCGTCCCCGGACGATGTCGGTCACGACCCGCTCGACCGTCCGCTCGGACTTCCGCCACACATTGCTCTCCGCCCATTCCCGCGCGAGCAGCATGAGCAGCACGAACACCAGGCCGAGGATCACCGCCGACGCCGCCACGGTGGTGACCGTCGCGCGTCCCCGCACAGTGAAGAACAGCCGCCTGTGCCACCGGCGGCACGCCTCCCACCTCTCCGTCGCCACAGCCGATCCCCCGTATCCCGAACGGCCGGACACTAACAGTAACAACTCACGCACTCAGCGTATGTGATCGCCTATCGGCCGCCAGACGGGGGATTCGTCTCCGATGGCTAGAATCGTCGGGATGCCAAGGTCGGCCATGGGAAGCAGGGCGCGCACGCTCGCCCAGGTGTACCGGCGTTTCGCCGAGGTCGACGCCGCCGAGATATCGCTCCGGCGATACCGACCTTCGGCGATCGACGCGCGTCCGGTCACAGCGTCATGGGCCTGGCGTTGTTCGACCACTCGTCCCTGCGCGCCGAGGGCCTCGGCCGCTGCTGGTCGCGGGGCCGTCTGCTCGCCTGGCTGGCCGACTCCTAGCGGCGGCCTGTCAGGACGATCAAGCCGCGACTCCCTTCACCGCCCATGCTCTGGCGGTGAGGGCGACGGACCCGTCCGGGCAGGCGGGCAGGCGGGCGTGGAGCAGGTCGCGCAGGGCGTTCCGGTGCTGCTCGTCCAGCGACATCGCGTATCCCGGCGCCGGGCCCTGGCCGCCGAGGAACGGACGCCAGTAGTCGTCGAAGTCGCTGAACACCGTCGCCACCTCGATCGGCTCGACGACGATGTCGTCCAGACCTGTGTCGGCCCACAGCCGATGCAGGCGTTCGGGGTGGCAGATGGGGAAGCGGCGGCCCTCGTCCAGTTCGGCGGCGGCCGGGTCGAGCGTGGTGGCGGCGTCCCAGAAGTACCGCATCATCGCCATGCCCTCGCCGTAGTCCCAGACATAGGCGGCGACTGTGCCGCCCTGCGCGGCGACCCGGCCGAACTCGGCCACGGCCAGATGCGGCTCGGGGACGAAGTTGAGCGCCAGCCCGCTGACCACGGCGTCGAACCGGTCATCAGGGAACGGCAGCGTCCGGGCGTCCCCGACGATGAAGCTCGCCCGGGCGTCGGATACCTGCGCGCGTGCGCCGACCAGGAATGCCTCCGAAGAGTCCAGTCCGATGACCTGGGCTGGGTCTTTCAAGGTCAGGACGGTTGCCGTCAACGCTCCGGTGCCGCAGCCGACGTCCAGCCAGCGCTTGCCGGCGGGCACGTCCAGCCAGCGTAGGAACGGGTCCGCGACACGGCGGCTCCAGCGGCCCACGTAGTCCTCGTAGGCGTCACTGCCAGCCCATTCGTCGCCCATGGCGTGAGGACGATACAGCTAGCCTGGGGTTTCGGGAGGCGGAGTCGACATGCTTTACGCGTCTCTATTGGGGGATCAGGTAATCGGCGACGACGAGTCCGGCGTGCGATCTCGTTCACCGCGCACGGTCGGTCTCGTCGCGTATCTGGCCGCCCATGCGGATTCGTCCCAGACGCGGCAGCACATCGCGGGGATCTTCTGGCCGGACTCCACGGACGCGCAGGCGCTCACCAATCTGCGCCGCGAACTGCATCACCTGCGCCGGGTCCTCGGCCCGGAGCCTTCGCTGGTGGTCACCTCCAGGGATCTGTGCTGGCGGGACAGCGGGACGTGCCGCGTCGACCTGCGCGTCTTCGCCGTCCAGTGCGAGGGCGCCCGGGCGGCGCTGGCCCGCGGGGACAGCGAGGCGGCCGCCGAGCACGCCGCCAGGGCCATCGCCGAGTACAAGGGCGATCTCCTGCCAGGGATGCACGACGACTGGGTCCTGGACGCCAGGTCGGAACTCGAGCGCCAATGCGTGGAAATGTGCGATCTCGTCGCCACGGCGAGCGCCGAATCGGGCGATCTGGCCAGGGCCGTGGACGCCGCCCGCCGCCGGATCCGGCTGCAGCCGCTGGAGGAGGTCGGCTACCGGGTCCTGATCCGGTTGCAGGCGGAACTGGGCGATCGCGCGGGCGCCATCAGCACCTACCACCATTGCGCCTCGGTGCTGGAGCGCGAGCTGGGCGTCGTCCCGGACCCGGCGACGCGGCGCGCCTTCCAGCGCCTGATGGCGGACGCGGGCTCGAGCGCAGGCGGGGACGCGGTTTCGCGCGAGGGCCCGGACGCGGGCGGCGAGACGGCGCGGGTCGAGCCGGTCGCCGGCCGGTCCGGTGTCGCCGTGGCGCGGCTCGTCGGCCGTTCGCGGGAGCTCGACCGGCTGTGCGACCTATGGCGGACGGCCGTGGCGGGCCGTCCAGGCTGCACGCTTGTACGGGGCGCCGCCGGGGTCGGGAAGACCCGGCTGGTGAACGAGTTCGCCGAGCTGGCCCGGCGGCAGGGCGCCGTGGTGGCGGGCAGCCAGTGCTTCGGGTCGTCCGGACGGCTGGCACTCGCGCCGGTGGCGGACTGGCTGCGCGCCCCGGCAGCGCGATCGGCCACCGCGACGCTCGACGAGACGTGGCGCGCCGAAGTCGACCGGCTGGTCCCGGTCAAGGGCCACGGGTCGCGGGGCGCCGGAGCGTGGGCCATGGCGGACGCCTGGCAGCGCCCGCGGTTCTTCGAGGGCCTGGCGCGGGCGCTGATCGCCGTCGGCCAGCCGATGCTGCTGGTCCTGGACAACGTGCAATGGTGCGACCAGGACACGCTGGCGTTCCTGACGTTCTATCTGGGGCTGGCGGGCGACGCTCCGGTCATGATCGCCGGAACCGTGCGCGACGAGGGTCTCGGGGACGGCCCGGTGCTCGCGGACTGGACCGTCCGGATGCGGACCGCCGGGCTCCTCACCGAGTTCACCCTCGACCCGCTGGAGGCCGAGGGCACGGCGGGGCTCGCCGAGGCGATCGTCGGGCGGCGTCTCCCCGAGACCGACACGAACCTGCTCCACGCGACGACAGGCGGGTTCCCGCTCTACGTCGTGGAGACCCTCCGCGGCGCCGCCGGCCACGACGGCCCCGACGGCGCCGGCTCGGAAAGCGCTGACTCGGAAGGCGTCGGCTCGGAAGGCGCCGAGCCGGGTTCCGACGCCGTCCCGCCGCCCATCGGCGATCTCACCTCGGTTCTGCGAAACCGGCTGGAACGGGCGTCCGCGCCGGCCCGTGAGATCGCCGGGCTCGCCGCCGCCGTGGGGACCGACTTCACCCTGGACCTGCTCACCGAGGCGAGCGACCTGGACGCCGGCGTCGTCGTCGAGGCCGTCGACGAGCTGTGGCGCCACCGGATCATGCGGGAGTTCCGGGGCGGCTACGACTTCTCCCACGACCTGCTGCGCGACGCGGCGTACGCGGGGGTCAGCCCGCCGAAACGGTGGCTGCTGCACCGCCGGGTCGCGCAGGGGCTGGAACTGCTGCACGCCGACGACACCGACGCGGTCTCGGCGCAGCTCGCCGAGCAGTACGCGCGCGGTGGGCGCCCCGACCGCGCACTGGCCTACTACCGGCGGGCCGCCGAGGTCGCGGCGGGCCTCTTCGCCCACACCGAGTCGATCCGGCTGCACAGAGAGGCGCTGTCGATCGTGCGCGCCATGCCCGCGGGCCGCGACAGGGACACCAAGGAACTCGAAGTGCTCCAGGCCGCGGCGGCGCCGATCAACGCCAAATACGGGTACGCCTCTCCGAACCTGCAGGAAACGCTCGAACGATCCGTCGTGCTCGCCGAATCACTCGGTCACAACGACTCGAAGCTGGCCGGCCTGGTCGCGCTCTGGGCGTCCCGGTTCGTCCAGGGCCGTACGGCCGAGGGGTATCGGTTCGCCCTCGAGGCGCTGAACATCGTCGACCCCGGATCCGAGCCGAGCGGCTCGGCCCACTTCGCCGCCGGCGGGACGGCGGTGAGCCTCGGCCGGCCCGCCGAGGGACTGCGGCACCTGGAACTCGCCATACAGACGCGCGCCGACTTCATGCTGAACGTCGGTACCCGGCTCGACATCCACGGCACGGCCTGGGCGGCCCACGCCCACTGGCTCCTCGGCCATGACGCGGAGGCGCTGGCCGCCTGCACCGGCGTGATCGAGGACGCTCGGGCGACCGGGCACCCCTACAGTCTGGCCGTGGCGCTGGCCTACGGCGCCGTCACCCATCAGATGCGCGGTGACCTGTCCGAGCTGAGGGACACCGTCGCCGACCTGCGCGAGCTGTGCGACCGCTACGACTTCGCGTACTACCGGGAGTGGGGCCTGGTCCTGGACGGGTGGTACCGGGGCGGCCAGGCGGGCGTGGACCTCGCCCGGCAGGGCATCGGCAACCTCAGGGCCGAGGGGTCGTTCGCCAGGATGCCCTACTGGCTGTCGCTGCTCGCCGACCTGCTGGCGCGCGACGGGCGCCCGGACGCGGCACGGGCCACACTCGACGCTGCTCTAGCCGCCGCACAGTCCCACGACGATCTCTGGTGGCTGCCCGAGGTGATGCGCATGCGCGCCGCCTACGACGACCATGAACAGTCCGTCTCACGGCTGCGCTCCGCCGCACGCACGGCCTCCGAGCACGGCAGCGTCGCCCTACTCAACCGCTGCAATCGCGACCTAAGGGACCTGGGCGGCCTGACGACCTAGGCGGGCGTTCGGGGCGTTCGGGTTCTGGGGGCAGCGTTCCGTCCATCGGCTGATATGGGCGGGGTTGGACGAACGCTTCGCGAACGCCTTGCCTCCTAGCGTCCCTCTTGTCGAGCGAAGCATCCAAGGGGGAGCATCATGAGCACGGCAACGGATACGACCGCGACGGCTCCGTACGAGGAGCTGTCCGGTGTCCTGCACGGGGACCTGATCAGGCCCGGGGACGTCGAGTACGACGCCGCCCGCGCCGTCTACAACGCGATGATCGACAAGCGTCCGGCCGCCATCGCGCGGTGCCGGGACGTCGTCGACGTCATCTCCTGCGTCCGGTTCGGCCGCGCGCACGGCGTCGAGCTCGCCATCAGGGGCGGCGGGCACAACGCCGGAGGTCTCGGAGTCTGGGACGACGCGCTGGTCATCGACCTGTCCATGCTGCGCGGCACCACGGTCGATCCCGCGGCGCGCACCGTCCGCGTCGACGCCGGATGCACCTGGCAGGACGTCGACCACGCGACGGTCGGATTCGGCATGGCCACTCCGTCCGGCTTCCTCGGGTCCACCGGCGTGGGCGGGCTGACGCTCGGCGGCGGCATCGGCTACCTGTCCCGCCGGTTCGGCCTCACCGTCGACAACCTGATCTCCGCCGACGTCGTCCTGGCCGACGGGACGTTCGTGAAGGCGAGCGAGACGTCCCACGGCGACCTGTTCTGGGCGCTGCGCGGCGGTGGCGGGAACTACGGGGTCGTGACCTCGTTCACGTTCCGCTGCCACGACATCGGCGAGCACGGCGTCGTCATCGGCGGGCCGGTGCTGTACGACCTCGCCGACGCCGGCGACGTCATGCGCTGGTACCGGGAGCTGCTGCCCTCGCTGCCGGAGGAGCTGAGCGGCTGGCTCGGGCTCATGACCGTCCCGCCGGCGCCGCCGTTCCCGGAGGCGCTCTGGGGCCGCAAGGTCTGCGGGATCGTGTGGTGCTACACCGGTCCGCACGACAGGGCCGACAAGGTGCTCGAACCGGTCAAGACCTTCGGCTCGCCGGTGCTGACGGGCCTGCACGAAATGCCGTTCAACGTCCTGCAGGGCGCGTTCGACGGCCTCTACCCGGCCGGCCTGCAGTGGTACTGGCGGGCGGACTTCTTCAACGAGATCTCCGACACCGCCATCGACATCCACCGCAAGTACGGCGAGCAGTTGCCGACCGGCCACTCCACCATGCACCTTTACCCCATCGACGGAGCCGCCGCCCGCGTCCCCGCCGACGCCACCGCCTTCGCCTACCGCGACGGCGGCTGGGCCGGCGTGATCGTCGGCGTCGACCCGGACCCGGGCAACTCCGCCCTCATCACCCAGTGGGCCCAGGACTACTGGAAAGAGCTGCACCCCACGTCGGCCGGCGGCGCATACGTCAACTTCATGATGAGCGAGGGGCAGGACCGTGTCCGCGCGTCCTACCGAGGCAATTACGCCCGCCTGGCCGCCATCAAGAACCACTACGACCCGGACAACACTTTCCACATCAACCAGAACATCCAACCCTCTCACTAGCCGACCCAGCGAGAGTCCACCCTGAACTGCCCGAGGGTGGCTCTCGTTGGCCGGTTTACGGGTTGACTTGGCGGCGGGTGTCTATGCCGGTTTCGTTGGACGGGTCGCGGCCCGGGACGTGCACTTCGTGGTTGGTGGCGTGGGCCAGATAGAGGCGCAGGGGGGCGTCGCCGCTTAGCTGTTCGGGCTGGAATGCCGTGGCGCCCGGGCCGACGCGGGCGAAGGCTTCGGCGCAGCGTTGCGGGAGTTCTTCGTCCGGGACGATGGCGGCGGTCGCGTCTATGTAGACACAGTGGGCGTGGCCGATTTCCGCGGTCGAGTCGTAGATGGCGATGGCGACGTCGGGGTGGGCCTCGATGTTGCGGGAATGCCGTGCCGTTGGTGATGAGACCCAATAGAACGTCCGGTAGCCGGCGTGGGTGAAGTAGACCGGGGAAAGGCGCGGGCGGTTGTCGGGTCCGGTCGTGCCCAGCGTCATGTAGCGGTTCGCGTCGATGGCGGCACGTGCCATTTGGTCGAGGTCGGCGGGCAGGCTCATGATGCGTCCTCCTCATATCCGGCTGGACGCGAGCATGTCATGTTGCTTGTGGGACGGGTGGTGCGATTAGGGAGAACGTTCGTCCCGGACGTGAACGGGAGACGGGTTCCTGCGCGTACAGCGAGGGTGACGGGCGACTTTCCAGAGGCGAAGGGAGCCGTCGTGGACGCGTTGCGAGCTGCCGGCCGAGGCGAAGCGGGCCTTGGCGTCGACCGTGCCCGGCGTCGGGGAGGCGGGGCTGTGGGAAAGGCGCGGGACCGGGTGGTGATCGGCGAGATCACGTTGCCGGGGGTGCGGCGGTCGGTCGGGTTCGCGCGCGGCTTCGTCCGGGACATGGCGCTCGACGTTCCCGGGCTGGACGACATGATCATGGTGGTGAGCGAGATGGTCGCGAACGCGGTCAGGCACACGGCGTCGGGGCGGGACGGGGG
>NZ_SMKT01000079.1 GCF_004348735.1 Actinomadura sp. KC06 | reverse complement strand
GACCCCGCCCCAGGCCAGATCCCCTAATCAGGGGAATATCCATAATTTGTCGGCACCTGGCTCTACGTTCGCGGCATGGCGAGCAGCACCGTGGCGGCAGGGGCCGCCCAGGCGTACACGTACACGCGGCCGTCCGGGCTGGACGGCGGGCTTCTGGGGCTGTCGACGTCCGGCGGGACGACGACCACCGGGCCGCGACCGCATCCGCATTTCTTCAGCGGCGTCCTCACGCAGGCGGCCCCGGCCGCGGCGGCGCTGCTGGCGCTGGCCGACGTCGCGCAGACCCGGTACCACCAGCCGCGTCCCACCTCGTTCCGCGACCCCGTCGTCACCTGCAACGGCGACCGGCTGCGGATGGAGTCGTTCTCGGCCTGCGGCGGCGTGTACGCCCGGCTGGACGTGCTGGAGCCCGCGATGGACGGCGACGTGCACGAGCGCGGCACGACGAACGTGGACGTCAACGGCCCGCTGCGCGAGGCGCTGGCCCGGGTGGGCGGTTCCGATCCGCTGCATCTGGCGGTCGGCGCCGAGGAACTGGCCGTGACCACGATGGACGGCGCCGTCGTGGAGAAGAAGGTCCCGCTGCCCGACCGGTGGCTGCGGGGTTTCGCCGAGGTCCAGGTCATCACGGCCGGATTCGACCTGCGCGCCGAGTTGAAGGCGGCGGACGCGGTGCGGTTCATGCGTTCCATGCCGCGCGGACAGCGTGAGCCGCTGTGGGCCGTTCCCGCAGGGCGGACGCTGCGGCTCGCGCCTCGTCCTGCTGCCGGGGCCGTGTGCCTGGCCGGGCCCGATCGTCTCCGGACGATGATGCCGCTGCTCCGCTTTGCACGGGCCCTGCGCGTGTACGGGCCGTCCATCGCGGACGGCGCCGTCCCCGTGTCGAGCGTCTGGGAACTGGAACTGCCCGGGATGCGTTACGTCCTGACGCTGTCTCCGCAGCACTCGCGTGGCTTCTCCGGTGAGGGCGCCGTGCTGGACGCCATCTCGACCGACGAGGCCGCAGGGGACGCCGACCTGGTCGGCGCGCTGCTGTCGTTCGAGCCGCGCGTCGAACCCGATTCGCTAGCCGAGCGGTCCGGTCTCAGCCTCGCGCGGACGAAGGCGGCGCTGACGCAGCTGGGGACGTCCGGGCGCGTGGGTTTCGACGCCGCCGAGGCCGCGTTCTTCCACCGCGAGCTTCCGTACGACCCCGCCCGCGTCGCCAACCTCAACCCCCGGCTGCGCTCGGCGCGCGCGCTCGTCGACGAGGGCGCCGTGCGGTTCACGTCCGACGACGCGGCGGTCGTGCTGAGCAACGGCGGTGAGCGGCACGTCCGCTTCGAGGAGGGCCGCGAGACGTGCACGTGCCAGTGGTGGTTCGACCATCGAGGCGAGCGCGGGCCGTGCAAGCACGTCCTGGCCGCGCGCGTCGTCCGTCGCGATGCCGAGACGGCCGTGGAGGCTGCTCGATGAGCGCGTGGGACGACGTCCAGAAGGCCATCGAGTCCGGCGACCGGGATCGGACGGCGCGGCTGGTGGCCGCGCTGGACGAGACCGACCGGCGCACCGTGGCCAAGGAGCTGCCGGGCACGCTGAAGAGGCTGCGCGCGGCGGCGTTCGGGTTCCTGGACCACCGGGTCCTGCAGGCGTTCCTACTGGCCGGTGCGGGCACGATCAGCGGCCCCGCCGCCGCCGCAGCATGGCTGAGCCGGTCGGACCTGCGGCCCTGGTGGGACGACGACAGGTACTGCGCGATGCTGTGCGACCTCGCGTCCATCCGTCCGGACGAGTGGCGCGCGGAGGTCGCGCACCGGGTCGCCGCCCGCGTCAGGGTCTCCGAGGAGAGCTGGGCCCATTGGCGCATCGCGGCCGCGCTCGCCAAGTCCGCCGGGGCCGCTCCCCCGGCGTCCGACGGCTTCGTGGTCGGGTGGGTGACGGAGGTCAGCCCGCACGAGCTCGCCGACGACCCGTTCCTCGACGCCCTCGCCCCCCGGCTCTTCGAGGCGGACGGAGTCGGCGCGGCCCTCGCCTTCGACGACACGAGACTCCAGTGGGACAAGACCCGGAAAGGCACCTGGGCCGCTGCGCTCGCCGATCTCGCCCGCACCGGACGGCTCGACCGCAAGACCCTCCTGGACGGCTGCGTCAGCCGCTTCCTGCGCGGCGGCACGCCCCACAACCTCCGGTGGTTCGTCCGGCTGCACGACGAGCTCGAGCCGACCGGCGAGGAGGCGGCCGCTCGCGTGCGCGACTACGTCCGCCTCCTGCCGGTCGCGCCGCCGACCGTCGCGGACGCGGCGCTGCGGCAGGTGCGCCGCGCCGACGACCTGGGACGCCTGGACGAGGCGCTGTTCGAGGAGGCCGCGGGCGCGGTGCTGTTCCGGCCGGAGAAGAAGCTCGTCCGGGCCGCGCTCACCTGGCTCGACCGGACGGCCCGCGCCCGCGGCCGGGTCGACGCGACGCTGCGCGCCGTCCCGGCCGTCTTCACCTCGGACGCGCTCGACCTGCGGGAACGGGCCGTCAAGATCGCGGCCAAGCACGCGTCCCTGGCGGGCGACGCCGTCCGCGCGGAGGTCCGGGACGCCGCCGCCGACCTCCCGGCCGACCTGCGCCCGGCGATCGCCGCCGCGTTCGGGGAGGTCGCCGCCGCCGAGCCCGAGCCCGAGCCGCTCGCGGCCCCGCCGCCCTTCACGCCCCGCGAGGCGCCCGCGCCGATCGCGTCCCCCACCGAACTGGCCGAGGAGTTCATCACCCTTCTGGGCTCCGAGGAGAACTGGTCCGCGATCGAGCGCTTCCTGGCCGCGATCGTGGAGTTCGCCTACCGCGACCTCGACGGAACCAGGGAGGCGTTCCGGCGGGTCTGCTCCGACCGCGCGCCGTCGCTTCTGGAGCGCATGTGGAACGCGCACGTGCGCGAATGGGTCCGGGGAAGCTGGGTCCAGTTCCCCGTGCGGAGACTGCTGCTTCCGGACGACACCCCGAGCCCGGTGGGCGAGATGCGCGCCGCCTTCGTCAAGGGCCGGACCCGCGTCCAGGGCCGTGCCTGGATCTTCGGGAGAAGGAGCGAGTTTCTGCCGCAGATGGAGCGGTTCCTCGCGTGGCGGAGGCACGAGGTCGTGTCCGCCCTCGGAGCGGTGCCCGTCCTGCTCGCGACGCCGACCGAGGGCAGCGGGCACATCGACCCGGACGTCCTGGTCGCCCGCCTCGAACGGCTGGAGGCGGCGGGTGCCGAGCCCGGCCGGGCCGACCTGGCGCAGGCCATG
This sequence comes from Actinomadura sp. KC06, assembly GCF_004348735.1. Taxonomy (GTDB): domain Bacteria; phylum Actinomycetota; class Actinomycetes; order Streptosporangiales; family Streptosporangiaceae; genus Spirillospora. Next base: position 37,637 of record NZ_SMKT01000079.1, on the reverse strand, counting down.
CTCCGCGTCCCCCGCGAGATCGAGCCGGCCGCGGTGGCGCGCGCGAAGGGGCTGGCGTCCGATGCGGGACGGACGGTCGCGTCCTGGCTGGCCGCCGGCGGTCTCGCCGACCCGGCCGTGGAGTGCGCGTTCCCCGGCGAGCCCGTCACGTCGGTCGGCGGGCAGGACCTCCCGCGCCCGACCCACGTCCTGGCTACGGTGGACGTGCCCGGCGAATCCGACATCGCCCGCCTCTGCGCCCTCTCCAGGACCGGCTGGACGGACCACGGAGGCTCGTTCTACAACGCGTTCACCGGGTTCTGGCCGTCCGTGATGCCGTCCCACCGGGAGGCGGCCGCCGCGCACCTGCTCCCCTATTTCGTCGGCACCGAGGACGAGGGCTGGGGCCAGGGCACCGTCGCGCTCGGCCTCGCCGAGGCCGACGGGCCCGCGGGCGCCGCCACCGGGACGGTCCTCGCCTGCGCGCTGGCGAACCGGGACCAGCACGAGCGCGCCATCGCCGTCGAGGCGCTGCTCGCCTTCGCCGCCCGGGGCGGTCTCCCCGCGTCCGGGACGGGCACGGCCCTCGGGCACCTCGCCGCCGCCAAGGTCATCACCGTCCCGCGCACCGTGAAGGCCCTCACGGTCGCCGCCGACGCGGGCGCCCACGCCGCCGTGTGGGAGGTGCTGGCCGCCGCGCTCCCGCACGCCCTCCCCGAGCCGGGTGAGCGCGCCCCAGCGGGCCTGCCGGACCTGATCGCGCTGGCCACCCGCCTCGCCGAGACCACGGGCGCCAGGGGCGCGATCCCGGCCGTCGCGGACGTGGCGTCCCGCGGCGGGTCCAGCCGCCTGGTGCGGGAGTCCGCCCGCCTCCACCGGACCCTCGCACCGTGACCCTCGCACCGTGACCCTGTGAACGCGACCCTCGCAACGTGAGGCCCTCCGCCGGTGTTGAGGAGATGTGGACCGAATGACGGACCCGCATGCGACGCTGGACGTCGCCGGAAGCCGGAAGGAGCGCTCAACGATGACCGACACCCTCGCGTTCGGCACGGTCGACACCGTGCTCGGACGCCTGCTCGTCGCCGAGACCGAGACGGGGGTCGCGGCGCTGCACTTCCGCGACACGCCGGCGGCCCGCGCCCGTACCGCCAAGGCGGCCGGCCTGCCCGTCGTGGACGCTCCGGGCCGCCTGTCCCCCGCGCTGTCGGCCCTGCGCGACTACTTCGCCGGCGATCTGAAGCACTTCGAGGTCCCGATCGACTGGCGGCTCACGTCGGACGTGCAGCGGCAGGTGCTCTCGACGCTGTACGAGTCCGTCCCGTACGGGCAGGTCGTCACGTACGGCGAGCTGGGCGACCGCAGCGGGACGGGCGTCCACGCGCAGGTCATCGGGCAGGTGATGGGCAGCAACCCGATCCCGCTGATCGTGCCGTGCCACCGCGTCGTCGCCTCGAACGGGCTCGGCGGCTACAGCGGCGGCTCCGGCGTCGAGGTCAAGCGCTGGCTCCTGACGATGGAGGGCGCGCTGCCCGCCACCCTCGACTGGGACATCACCCGCGCGCCGTGAGCCCGCGTCCCGCCGGTGAACTTACCTACCGATCGTCGGCAAACGTAGAATGGGCGGGTGCCGAAGATCAGTGAGGCGACCGTCGCGGCGCATCGGGCGCGGCAGCTGCGGACGCTTCTCGACGCCGCGCGGGCGCTCGTCGCCGAGGAGGGCATCGAGGCGCTGTCGCTGGCGGCGCTGGCCAGGCGCGTGGGGCTGTCGCGGCCGAGCCTGTACGAGTACTTCAGGTCGAAGGACGACCTCGTCGCGGCGATCGTCGAGGAGGAGCTGCCCCGCTGGGCGTCGCTCGTCGAGCGGGCGCTCGCCGGCCCGGACGACCTCGGCGGCAAGGTCGAGGCCTACATCAGGTCCCAGCTCGAGGTCATGACGGACGGCCGGCACGCCGCCGCCGTCGCGCTCGTCGAGCACGCGCTCGCCGAACCCGCCCTCGAACGGATCCGGGACGGCCACGCGCAGCTGCTGCGCCCGCTGGCCGCCGCGCTGGAGGAGAGCGGCGTCCCCGAGCCCGCGCTCCGCGCCGAGCTGGTCCAGGGGCTGGTCGACGCGGCGGCCCGGCTCGCGCAGCGCGACCCGTCCAACGCGGAGGCCGTCATCGCCGCGACGCTGGCGCAGGCCGTCCGCGGCCTCGCCTGACCCGGCGAAGGGCCCGGCGGCTCTAGGCGGGCGCGGAGGCGTAGGCGACGGACGTGAGGTCTTCGGAGACCTGCCAGAGGCGCTCGCCCAGGCCCGGACGGTCCGCATGCGGCGGCGTCACCACCTTGACCGGTGCGCCCCGGTACTGGAGCAGGCGGGGCCCGTAGCAGGCGCCTCCCCGGAGGTCCGGGGCCGTCGCGGCGTAGAGGGACGGCAGCGCGCCCGCGGCGGCCGACTGCGCCATCAGCGCGTTGCCGAGGCCGAAGGCCTTCTCCATGATCGTGCTGCCCTGCAGCTTGGGCCCGGCCTGCTGGAGGTTGGTCGCGGCGTAGCCGGGATGGGCGGCGACGCTGGTCAGCTCGGGGACGCGCCGGTCCAGCTCCTTGGCGAAGACCAGGTTGGCGAGCTTCGACTGGCCGTAGGCGGTCCACTTGCGGTAGCGGCGCTCGCCCTGCAGGTCGTCGAAGCGCAGGCGGCCCGACCAGGCGAAGCCGGACGTCAGCGTGACGACGCGGGCCGCGGGGGCGGCGCGCAGCGCGTCCATGAGGAGCCCGGTGAGCGCGAAGTGGCCGAGGTGGTTGGTGCCGAACTGCGTCTCGAACCCGTCGGCGGTGGAGCCGCGCGGGACGGCCATGACCCCGGCGTTGTTGACGAGGACGTCGAGGGGCGCGTCGCCGTGCTCGGCGGCGAACGTCCGGACGGACGACAGGTCGGCCAGGTCGAGCCGGCCGAGGACGACGTCGGCGTCCGGGGCGGCGGCCCTGATCCGGTCCGCGGCGGCACGGCCGCGCTCGGCGCTGCGGCAGGCCAGGACGACGGACGCGCCGCGCCGCGCGAGCTGCAGCGCGGTGTGGTGGCCGATGCCGCTGTTGGCCCCGGTGACGATCGCCCGCCGCCCGCTCAGGTCGGGGATGTCGCCGGCCGTCCATCCGCGCATCGCGCACCTCCCGCGTCATATCGCGACTTCTCACGTTAGACAGGTCGCCCAATAGAGGGCAAGGGCGGCCCGATGTGGCGCGATTCACAGCCGATAGACACAGCGGCCGGACGCGCCCTCCGGCTCGAAGGCGCGTCCGGCCGCGGGTGGGTCAGGCGGGGAGGTTCTTCTCGATGGCGGCGACGACCTCGGCGGACTCGGGCTCCGCCTGGGGCGCGAAGCGCGCGGCGACCGCGCCGTCCGGGCCGATGAGGAACTTCTCGAAGTTCCAGCGGATGTCGCCGGTGTGGCCCTCGGCGTCGGGCGCGCCGACCAGGCCCTGGTACAGCGGGTGCCGGCCGTCGCCGTTGACCTCGACCTTCTCGGTCATCGGGAACGTGACCCCGTAGGTCGTCGAGCAGAACTCCGCGATCTCGTCGGCGGTGCCGGGCTCCTGGCCCATGAACTGGTTGCAGGGCACCCCGAGGACGGTGAAGCCGCGTCCCGCGTACCGCTCCTGCAGCCGCTCCAGACCGGAGTACTGAGGGGTGAGGCCGCACTTGGAGGCGACATTGACAATGAGCACGGCCTTGCCCCGGTACTGTCCGAGGTCCGCGGTCCCGCCGCGCAGGCCGTCGATCTCTACGTCGAAGACAGACATGAGGCCGATCCTAGGAGATCACTCCCGGCGACCGGCCGTCCCACCTACGTACCCGCCTACGTGTTTGTCCGCCTGCGCGTCCGCCTAGGTGCCCAAGGCGTTCACGAACGCGGCGAGCTGGTTGCCCGCCTGCCCAAGCTGGCTGAACGCGTTGTTGACCACTCCGGCCGCGTCCGTGGGGGAACTCAGCAAGTAGAAGATGACGAACGCGATCGCCACATAGCGGAGGTTCTTCTTCATCCGTAACGCCGTCCCTGGTTGTAGCGCAACGACACAACTGACCCGATCACATTGTGCCCAGGCGCGTCTGCCCGCAAAGCGCGATTTTACTTGACGCGAGGGCCACGGCTTGCTGGCCGCGCGCGAAGAAGCCCCGCGCCGCTGCGGGCACGGGGCTCCATAGCCGTTCCGGGGGGTGCGGGGAGCCGTCCCCCGCAGCAGACCGGAGCGGGTCCTTTCAGCTCGGGATCGCGCTCATGAACTGCGACAACGACTCGGCGGCCGTGCCGAGTCCGCTCAGGGCGTTGTTGACGAGAGTCGCCGCCCCCTCGGGCCTGCTGATGACATACCACGCCGTGAAGGCGATGGCGGCGATCTTCATATGCTTCTTGTTCATTTCAACCACCCTCCGCGCTCAATAGCCTACGGAGAGTGATGCCCAAGGGGGCCCGAACGATGATCAAGAACGGCCAAAGAGACGGTCAGGTCCCCTTGGCGTGCGCCGTGAGGTACTCGATGTAGAGCGGGCGGAGCGCGTCCGCCAGCTCGCCCTCCCCCGCGTGCGTGAACTCCTCCAGCAGGGAGAGCCCGTGGAACAGGTCGAACTCGGCGCGGTCGACCTCCCCGGTGGCCGCCGCGGCCGCGGGGATCGCGCGCAGCAGGTCCCACAGGAAGCCGACGTCGCGGCGCTCCTTCGCGAGGCGCATCGCGCGGTCGTACAGCTCCTTGGACGGCAGCTCGTCCAGCTCGGCGGCGCCGCCCGGCGTCACATCCGGCATGACCCGACTCTAACCGGCGGGACGCGCGCCTATCCCGGTCACTTCTTCGTGATGACGTCCTTCGGGATCTTCTGGTCCTGCTGGAGCGCCTCGAAGAGCCTGGACGCCTTGGCCTTGTCCCAGGTGATGTACGAGCCGGCGCCGGCGGAACTGCCGCCGCCGCCGATCGGGACCGTGGTGGTCACGCCGTCCTTGCCGCTGACGCCCTTCATCGCCCACATCATGCGGACGAGGTGGTGCAGGTGGTCGCCGTCGTCGACCAGGAAGTTGCTGGTGGCGTTCGTCGCCAGCGGGATGCTCCGGAACGGGTTGAGGATCGTCCCCCAGCTCGTCGACTTCTTCATCAGCGCGCCGAAGAACTCCCGCTGCTTCTCGACCCGTTCGAGGTCGGCGCGGGCGTAGGCGCGGGTCCGGACGTAGCCGAGCGCCTGCCCGCCGTCGAGCGTCTGGCAGCCGGCCTTGAGGTCGAGGCCAGCCTTGGGGTCCTCGACGTCGTCCTTGACGCAGATGTCGACGCCGCCGACGGCGTCCACCACGCCGACGAAGCCGTTGAAGCCGATCTCGGCGTAGTGGTCGATGCGGATGCCGGTGGCCTTCTCGACGGTCTGCACGAGCAGCTTGGGGCCGCCGAACGCGAACGCGGCGTTCAGCTTGTTGGACCCGCGCCCCGGGATCGGGACGTAGGAGTCGCGCGGGAGGCTGATCAGCGACGTCCCGCCGGAGCCGTAGTGCAGCAGCATCATCGAGTCGGTGCGGCGGCCGCCCGAGAAGCCGGTCTTGAGCCGCCTCTGGTCGGCCTTGGACAGGCCCTCGCGGCTGTCGGAGCCGACGATCAGCCAGTTCGTCCCAGGCGTGTCGGCGACCCGGCCGGGGTAGTCGACGAGGACGCTCTCCCGCTTCAGCCGGGAGTCGAGGTAGAAGTACCCGCCCGCGATCACCAGGATCAGGACGACCGAGAGGATGCCGAGGACGCGCGGCCAGCGGCGCCGCCGCCGGCGCGGCCTGAGCGGGGGCCCGTCGTACGGGCCGCCCTGGTCGTACCTGCGTCCGGCGAGCTGGTCACCGGCGTACGGGTCGTCGTAAGGGTCGCCGTACGTCTCCCGCCCGTAGGCGGCGTGATGGTGCTCCGAGCGTGCGGAGTGGTCCCTGCTGCGCCCCACGCGGTCGTCCTCCTTGCGTGTCCGGCCGTCCGGCCGGCCGTCGCTCCTGGCTAAACCCTAGACACCCTAGGGGTTCGCGCGCGTCCCTCCACCGCATGACAGTCAACTGCTTCGAATAACCACGCAACGTGACAAACGCGGCAGACACCGTCCCTCCCAGGAAGCACACTGCCTCTGCCGGACAGGACGGGCGAAGGGGCGGCGCATGGGCACACGACCGCGTTTTCTACGACGTTTCCGTACGCGAGAGGCGCCCCCGCGCCGTCGCCGCCGGGAGCCGCCGCCCGATCCCGGCCTGCCCGAGGTGATTCTCAACTGGCACGCGCGGGACAAGGAACTCACCGAGACGGGCATGCGCACGATCGCGCGGCGGCTCCCCGCGGTGATCGCCCAGGCGGCGCGGCTGGCCTGGCGGGCGAGCCGCACCGACACGCTCGTGACGGTCGGCCTCAACCTCGCGGCCGGGTTCTTCACCGCGTTCTGGCTGCTGGCCACGACCGGCGTGCTCACGGCGCTGTTCAGCGCCGCGCCGACGCCGTCGCGCGTCCGCGACGCGCTGCCCTCGCTGGCGCTGGTGGCGGGCGCGGTAGCGCTGCGGGCCGCGCTGCAGGCTGGCGCCGGCTGGGCGCAGGCGCGGCTGGACCCGCAGGTCGAGCGGCTGGTCGAGCTGCGCCTGTACGAGGCGACGACCGCCGTTGACCTGACCGCGCTGGACGACTCCGACTTCCTCGACGACCTCAAGCGCGCCCAGGGGCGCGGCCTGATGTCGGCGCCCATGGTCGTCCAGTACGCGGTGGACGTCCTCACCGCCGCCGTCGGCATGATCGCGGCGGCCGGGACGCTCGGCGTGCTGCATCCGGTGCTGCTCCCGCTGCTCCTGCTCACGGCCGTGCCGGAGGGATGGGCGTCCGTCCGCAGCGCGCGGATGCGGTACCTGATGCTGCTCTCGCTGGTCGGGGTGACGCGCCGCAAGTGGATCCTGTCCGACCTGATGGTCGAACGGCGGCACGCCGCCGAGGTGCGCTCGTTCACGATGCGGGGGTTCCTGCTGGGCCAGTACGACCGGGCGGCGTCCTACCAGCGGCATGTGGAGCTGGACGTGGCGCGCCGCCAGACGATCGTGAAGATCACCGGCGATCTGCTGAAGGGCGTCGCGACGGCGCTCGTCTACGTCGCGCTGGGCGTGATGCTGTGGAAGGGCGCGGTGCCGCTGGCGGTGGCGGGCACGGCGGTGCTGGCGATCCGGACGGGCCAGTCGTCCCTGGCCAACCTCGTGTTCGCCGTCAACCACTGCTACGAGGAGGGCCTCTACTTCGGCGACTACGTGAGCTTCTGCGCCGCCGCCGAGCAGCGGATCCCGCACCGCGCGCTGGCGCCCTCACCGCTGGAGAAGCGCGGGCGGCTCCCGGACGACTTCGCCGACATCGTCGTCGAGGACGTCGCGTTCACCTACCCGGGCGCGGACGAGCCGTCCCTGAGAGGCGTCTCCCTGCATGTGCGCAAGGGCGAGGTGGTGGCGCTCGTCGGCGAGAACGGCTCCGGCAAGACAACCCTCGCCAAGATCATGGCCGGGCTGTACGACCCGGACACCGGGCGGGTCCGGTGGGACGACGTGCCGCTGACGTCAGTGGCGCCGCACGACGTGTGGGAGCGCGTCGCCGTCATCGCGCAGGAGTACACGCACTGGCCGATGACCGCCCGGCAGAACGTCACGATGGGGCACGGCGACGACGGGGCCGTCTCCTCCGGCAACGGGGACGGCGAGGACCCGTCGATGCTCGCCGCCGCCCGCGCGTCCGGCGCCGACGAGGTCGTCGAGGGGCTCGCCCGCGGCTACGACACGCTGCTGGACCGCCGGTTCAAGGGCGGCGCGGAGCTGTCGGGCGGGCAGTGGCAGCGGCTCGCCGTCGCGCGCGGCTTCTTCCGGGACGCGCCGCTGCTGATCTGCGACGAGCCCACCGCCGCCCTGGACGCGCGGGCCGAGCACAACCTGTTCGAGCGGATCCGCACGCACGCCGACGGCAGGACCGTCCTGCTGATCACGCACCGGCTCGCCAGCGTCCGCTACGCCGACCGGATCTACGTCCTGGAGCACGGCCGGGTCATCGAGGAGGGCGACCACGCGGCGCTGATGGCACGCGGCGGCCTCTACGCCGACCTGTACTCCCTGCAGGCCGCCGCCTACGGAGCCGGAGCCGCGGATCCGCAGGCGGCCGGAGAGGCGCAGGCGGCGGGCTAGATGTAGGGGCCGAAGCCGGCGCGGCCGAAGCCGATGCCGGGCTCGGGCGGCGGGGCGTCCGGGAGGTCCTCCGGGCGCAGCAGCCCGACCTCGGCCGTCTCGATCCCGGCGGGCGTCTCGTCGTCCTTGGCGGTGATGCGCTGCGCCTGCCGGGAGATCGCCGCCTCCAGCAGGTTCCGGACGAGCCGCGCGTTGCCGAACGAGGCGTCCCGGGGATGGGCGGCGACGACGCGGCGCAGGCCGTCCAGGACGCCCGGCGCGAGCGCGAACCCCGCCTCCGCCGCCATGAACTCGAAGATCGTGACGAGCTCGTCGGCGGAGTAGTCCGGGAAGCGCAGCACCTTCGGGAAGCGGGACTTCAGGCCCGGGTTGGCGTCCAGGAACTGCTCCATCTCGGCCTCGTAGCCCGCGACGATGACGACCAGGTCGCCGCGGTGCTCCTCCATCAGCCGCAGCAGCTCGGCGACGGCCTCGTGGCCGAAGTCGCGGCGGTCGCCGCTCGCCGACGTCAGCGCGTACGCCTCGTCCACGAACAGGACGCCGCCGAGGGCGCGCTCGACCGCGCCCCGCACCCGCGGCGCGGTCTGCCCGATGAACTCGGCGACGAGGTCGGCGCGGGTGACCTCCACCAGATGGCCGGACGACAGCAGCCCGAGCCGCGCGTACACGGCGGCGACGAGCCGGGCGATCGTCGTCTTGGCCGTGCCGGGGTTGCCCGTGAACACCATGTGCCGGGACGGCGACGCCGGGGCGAGCTTGGCGTCCCGCCGCAGCTGCTCGGCGCGGACCTCCGCGACCAGCCCGGCCACCTCGCGCTTGATGTCCTCCAGGCCGATGAGCCGCTCGATCTCGGCGAGCGGCTCGCCGGGGACGTCGTCGCGGCCGCGGCTGAGCCTGTCGGGGACGTCCTCCGGCAGGATCTCGTCGAGCGACTCGGTCTCGTCGACGATGCCGTCGGCGAGGACGCGGCGGCCCTGCATCGCCACCGCCCGGTCCAGCAGGTGGATCATCGCGCGGGCGTTGCCGAACCCGCGCTCGCGCGGCGCGGCCTCGGCCAGCTCGCGGACCCGGTCGAGGACGCCGGGCGCCAGCTCGAACCCGGCGTCGGCGGCCTTGGCCGCGAACACGTCGACCAGCTCGTCCTCGGTGAGGTCGGGGAACAGGACGGCGCGGGGGAAGTACGCGGCCAGGTCGGGATGCGATTTCAGCAGCCCGTTCAGCTCCGCCTCCGGCCCGGTGAGGACGACGACGAGGTCCTCGCTGTGCGCCTGGACGCCGGTGAGCAGCACGTCCAGGACCTCGCGCCCGCGGGCCGCGTCGGTCGCGGCCGACACCAGCGCGTGCGCGTCGCGGACGACCAGCACGCCGCCGTGGGCCTGCTCCACCGCCCGCCGGACCCGCAGCACGCTCTCGCTGGCGTACTCGCCGAGCAGGTCGGCGCGCTCCACCTCGACCAGGTGCCCGGACGACAGCACCCCGAGGTCGGCGTAGATCCGGCCGAGGATGCCCGCGACCTTGCTCTTGCCGGTGCCGGGGTTCCCGGCGAACACCAGGTGCCGGGGCCGCGTCCGCGCCGTCATGCCGGCCTCGCGGCGCAGGCGGGCGGCCTTGGCCTCGGCGACCAGCGCGTCCACCTCCCGCTTGGCGGGCTCGATGCCGGCGCAGGCGGCGAGCTCTTCGAGCGGGTCGGTCTCGGCGGGACGGCCGGGGATGAGGCGCTGCGGCAGGTCCGCCGCCGTGATCTCCGGCGGGCCGCCCGGCATGTCCGCCGCGGCGTCCTTCGCGTCCTCCGCCCCGGCGCGCCGGACGGCGGCGGCGACGGCCTCCCCGGCCATGTGCTCGACCAGCCGCGCGCCGCGCAGGTTCAGCAGCGGCGGGGTGCGGCGCAGCATGCCGCCCGCGGTCGCGGCCACGTCCGGGGCGACGCGCGATCCGCGCCGTGCGACGGCCAGGGTGAACAGCTCGGCGAAGTCGTCCTCGCCGAAGTCGCGGGTGCGGGCCACGTCGAACGCCCGGACGAGCGCCGGGTTGGCCTCGAACAGCCGCCGGTCGCCGCCGGGGCGGCACAGCGCGACGACGTTGAGGGACGGCGACCGCGCCATGAGCCGCCGCAGCTCCTCCGCGGCGGCGGCACCGCACCGCTCGTGCGCGGCGAGCTTCTCCAGGTCGTCCAGGACGAGGAGCATCCGCGCGTCCAGGCAGTCGCGGACGCGGGTCTGCAGCCACAGGACGGCGTCGCTCACCCCGAGCGACGCGAACACCTGGTCGGAGATCCACAGCGCCTCGCGGACCGCGCCGGCCTCGGCGAGCCGCCGCTCGACGGCCTCGGCGGCGGTGCCCTTGCCGGTGCCCTCCGGCCCGGCGATCAGCAGCCGGACGGGACGCTCCCCCGCGAGCCGTCCCGCGACCGCGTCCTGGAGCGCGCGGGACAGCTCCGGCTGCCCGACGAGCGCGTCCGCGACGTCCTCGCCGCGTCCGGCGCGTGCTTCCTCGGTCTCGCCGTCGGGCTGGGTCCCGGCGGCGGCGCCGAGGGCCTCGCCGAGCGGGTTGAAGACGCGCCGCATCGTGAACAGGCGCCGCAGGTCGGCCTGGAACAGGCGGACGGGCACGCGGCAGCGCGGGCTCACCGGCGCGTCCGGCAGGCCCTGGACCGCGCCGGTGACGCGCACGGCCATGTCCAGCCAGGCGCGGGACGCGTCGGCCTCCCCCGCGACGAGGCCGCGGGCCAGCCACGAGCGCACGTCGTGCTGCCACGCCTCCGAGGAGAACCCTTCGCGGGCCGCGCGGAGCCGGTCCTCCACGTTCTCGTAGCGGGCCGTGCCGAGCACGACCGCCAGCTCGGCGGGGACGACCCGGGCCTCGGCGGCGAGCAGCAGCTTGGCGAGCGCGTCGTCGGGTTCGTCGCCGTCCGAGACCGTCCCGGCCAGGTGCTTGTGCGCGGCGTCCAGCCCGGCGCACGCCCACCCGAGGTATCCGACCGGTCCCGCCAGCTCGGGCAGGACGGCCAGCTCCCCGTCGGTGAGCTGCGCGGCCCAGGCGTCGTCCAGCCGCGCGTTGGGGACGGTCATGTCCGCCTCGCGCAGCTCGGGATCGCCGGCCCGCCGGTCGAACAGGTCCATCAGCGCCCGGCGGCGGCGCTCGACCGGCTCCAGGCCCTCGAAGACGTCCAGCCCCGCCCGCGCCAGGTCGAACATCACCGCGCGGCGCTCGCGGTCGTTCCCGGCCGGTTCCGGAAGCCACAGGCCCGGCGGCCGCCACCGCCCGCCCTGCGTGAACCACGCCGTCGGCTCGCGGACGGCCGACTCCGGCGTCGCGAGGAACGCCGACAGCAGCTCGTAGTCCACGTCGCCGCGCGACCCGCCGCGGACCGCGGACGCGCCGAGCAGGAACGTCAGCAGCGACCACTGCTCGGCCCCGGCGGCGCTGGTGTCGTCCCCGTAGAAGTCGCTGAGCTGCCGTGTCAGCACCACGGCCCGCGGATCCCGGTTGTACTCGAGCGCGCGTTCGCGCACCTCCTCGTACAAGCCGTCGGGCACCCGCCAGGGACCGTACGCGTAAACGTCGAGTACGGGCTCCTCGGTGAGCAGCACTTCGAGATGGTCCGGCAACCGGGGGGAACTCAACTGGGGTCCTTCTCCTACAACGGCGGGTCGGGGGTGGGGGCTGGAGGACGGTCGGACAGCACACTACGGCCAGGTACCACCGCGCACACCCTTGTAGCGCGGCGGGTTGGCAGGCGGGCCCGTCCTCGGCAATAGTTGTCGCACGGAAAGCATCCGCCGGGCGGATGCGTCGACAGGAGGGGAGCCCCCGTGCCGCCTTTGGAAGTGACCATACGGCCACGCGGCGGGCGCGCCGTCGTGCGGCTCCGCGGAGAGCTCGACATCGCCTCCGCGGACGACCTGCGCAGGCACCTGAACGACGCCCGCCGCGAGCACGGCGAGGACCTCGTCCTCGACCTCGCCGACCTGGAGTTCATGGACTCCGGCGGCCTCTCGGTCATCGTCGCCTGCTACAAGGCCACCTCGGCCGCGGGCGGGAGCCTCGTCCTCGCGGCGCCGCGACCCATCGTCCGGCGGGCGCTGGAGATCACCGGCCTGCACCGCCGCATCACCGTCACCGACACCGTGGACGAAGCCCTGGGCGAACACGACCCCGCCTGAACCCGAAAGGCCCACCGCCAAAACCGGAACGCCTAGAGCGGGAGCGGGGTGGGGCGTTTCGGCTCGCGGCCGTCGCCGGAGGAGCGTCCGGTGGCGCGGCGGCCGATCCAGGGCAGCAGGTACGTGCGGGCCCAGCGGACGTCCTCGCGGCGCATCGTGAGCCAGTCGGCGCGGTCGAGCGGCGGCCACGGCTCGCGCCAGTCGCCCTGGACGGGCACGCCGATGACGTCCGCGACGAACAGCGCCATCCGGCGGTGGCCCTCGGGCGACAGGTGGAGGCGGTCCTCGTACCAGGCGCGCGGGTCGTGGAACACGCGCAGCGGCCACAGGTCGACGACGGTGCAGCCGCGCCGGTCGGCGATGGCGCGCAGGTGCATGTTGTAGGTGGCGGCCTTGCCGCGGATGCGGCCGCCGGTGCGCAGCCCGCGGGTGTCGAAGCCGGTGAAGACGACGACGCGGGCGCCGGTGGCGCGCAGCCGCCGGACGGCGTCGTCGAACACGACCGCGAGCGCGTCCGGGTCGGCGCCGGGACGGATCATGTCGTTCCCGCCGCCGCAGAGCGTGACGAGGTCGGGCGCGAGCTCGACGGCGCGCGGGACCTGGTCGTCCACGATCTGCCGGACGAGCTTGCCGCGCACGGCGAGGTTCGCGTACCGCAGGCCCGGGCTGCTCCCGGCGATGTGCTCGGCGAGCCGGTCCGCCCAGCCGCGGAAGCGGTCCTCCTCGCCGGGGTAGGGGTCGTTCAGGCCCTCGGTGAAGCTGTCGCCGATGGCCACGTACGTCCGAATCCGCTCCGTTTCCCGCATCGCAACCCCCATCACCGGTTCATGGTCGATCACGTAGATGAATGATGCATCGTGCATTTCGTCTACGCGACCGTAGGCCGCCCGGATGTGGGGGAACGCGACGTGGTACGGCGAAAGCGGCGTCAGGTCCAGCTGGGGGACGTGGTGCCCGGCTGGACGCCGGGGGCGCCCGGCCCGGCCGGGGGCTGCGCGGACGGCCCCGGCGCGCCCGCGGGCGGCGTCGCGTGCACCGTCATCGCGTGCTGGACGAGCGTGATCAGCACCTGCTTGGTCGACTCGCGGCTCCGCGCGTCGCACTGCGCGATCGGCACGTGCGGGCTGATCGACAGGGCCTCGCGGATGTCCTCCACGGCGTACTGGAACTCGCCGTGGAACCCGTTGACGCCCACGACGAACGGCAGGCCGAGCTCCTCGAAGTAGTCGACGGCGGCGAAGCAGTCCTCCAGCCGGCGGGTGTCGACCAGGACGACGGCGCCGATCGCGCCGCGGACGAGGTCGTCCCACATGAACCAGAACCGGTGCTGCCCGGGCGTGCCGAACAGGTAGAGGATCAGCTCGCTGTCGAGCGACACGCGGCCGAAGTCCATCGCGACCGTGGTGGTCGTCTTGTCGGGCACGGCCGACAGGTCGTCCACGTCGGCGCTCGCCGCGGTCATCACCGCCTCGGTGGTGAGCGGCATGATCTCCGAGACGGACCCGACGAAGGTGGTCTTGCCGACGCCGAAGCCGCCGCCGACGACGATCTTGACCGAGGTCAGCTCGGCCTCCCCGCCGGGCGGCCCCGGGACCTGGTCAGAGCTTCCGAAGGCCACTGAGCACCCTTTCTAGCAAGCGGAGGTCCGGCTGTCCGCCGGTGGTCGCGGCGGGCTGCGACTGGTGGAGCCGCAGCAGTCCTTCGACGGCCATGTCGGCGACGAGCACGCGCGCGACCCCGAGCGGCAGGCGCAGGAGGGCCGAGACCTCCGCCACGGAGCGGGCGGACCGGCACAGGTCCATGATCGCCCGGTACTCCGGGGTCAGCGCGGCCACGTCCCGCGGCGGGTACGGCGCCGCGGTGACCAGGGCCTCGATGGCCAGGTCGTAGCGCGGCTTCGTCCGTCCCCCGGTCACGGCGTAGGGACGCACCAGCGAGCTGGAGGCATCGCCCTCCTGTCCCTCGGGGGGCCGTCCCTGCGCCGGCACCCGCCCGGGCTCGCCGCGGCCGGGGTCGCCGGGCCAGCGCCCCGGCCCGCCGGGGCCGCCTCCGTAGGGACTGCCTCGATCCATGTCGCCGACCTCCGTCAGTCAGTCACGATCAAAAGCGGGCGGGCCCGGCGCCCATCTCGGTCACGGACGGCCCCGAGTGCGGAGGCTGCTGCTGGTCCTGGGCGCGCAGCGCGGGCGTCAGCACCCGGCCGACCCGCTCCACCAGCAGCGTCATCTCGTACGCGACGAGACCGAGGTCGCAGTCGGGCGCGGCGAGCACCGCGAACACCGACCCGTTCGTGATGGACATGACGAACAGCAGCCCGCGGTCCATCTCGACGACGGTCTGGTTCACCCCGCCCGCGTCGAAGATCTTCGCCGCGCCCTGGGTCAGGCTCATCAGCCCCGAGGCGATCGCCGACAGCTGGTCCGCCCGCTCGGGCGGGAAGCCCGACGAGTACGCCATCGGCAATCCGTCCGAGGAGACCACGACGGCGTGCGCGACCTTCGCGACACGGTCCGCGAAGTTCGTCACCAACCAGTTGAGATCCTGCCCGCTCACCGGGTGCCTCCTGTCTCGCCGTCGCCCTCTGACGACGCCTCGCCTGACGTGCCATCGCCGCGAATCTCGTGGCGTCCCCGATGGACGCCCCGCTGCAGACTCGCGAACCGGTTGCGTACGACGTCGGCCGCCTGGCCTTGTCCCTGTCCCTGCCGGCCCTGCACAGCCTGCCCCTCTCCAGGGCCTCCCGGCAACGGCGCGCCCTGCGCCGGAGCCGCGGGCGCCTGCTCGGTCCCGGCGGGGGCCGTCGGACGGCCTACCGCTCCCGGCACGCGGTTCTTGCCGGGCACCCGCTTGGGCAGCCCGACACTGGTACGGCTGGCCGCGACGGGCTCGCGGGCGGCCTCGGCGGCGCGGAAGCCGGCGTCCGCCGGAGACTCCCAGCCGCGCACGGGGTCCTCGCCGGCACCGCCCTCCGACCTGCGCTGGAACCACTCCGACTGCATCGCGTCGAAGATCGGCGAGCGCTCCGGGAGCCGCGGCGGCGCGGCCTGCCCGGACGACGCCTGCGCGGGGACCGGCACCGGCGGCTGCGGGGGCGGCTCGTGCCGCGCGGCGGCCGGTTCCGGGACGGCGTCCTCCGGCGGGCGCGGCGGCGCCGGGGTCGATCGCTCGGTTTCGCGCGTGGCGGGCTCCGTCCATCGGGCCTCGGGCGGCGAGGCGTCGGCGTACGGGTCGGGCGGCTGGGCGTGCTCCCCGGAGACCTGCCCCAGCGGCCCCGTCTCCCACGGGATCGGACGGGACGCGCCGGGCTCCGGCAGCATCGGCTGGGCCTCGGGGACGACGGACTGCGGGCCGGTCTGCCAGGGCTCCTGCCGGTAGACGCCGTTGCCGGCGTCCTGCGGCCGCTCCTGCTGCGGGCGCTCCTGCGGCCGTTCGCCGCGGGGCTGGAACAGTCCATTGGGACCGTCGTCGGACGGGCGCCGCGGGAGCTGCGCGCCCGGCATGCGGACCGGCAGCTCGCCGGGCCTGCGCGGCGGCCGCTGGTCGTCGGCCGGGCCCTGGTCGCCGTAGGGGTTCTGCTCCCCGTAGGGAGCCTGCTCGCCGTACGGGACCGGGGGCTGCGGGCCGGTGGGGAAATTGGGGTGCTGGCCGGAGCCGGGCGCCGGGATCGGCCCGGTCTCGTTCATGGCCGGCTGCGGGCCGGTGGCGCCGCGGACGGGCCGCAGCGGCCCGGTGCCGCCGACCATCGGGTGCGAGCCGGTCGAGCCGGTCGAGCCGGCCATCGGGGTGGCGGGCAGCTCGGCCGGTCCGCGGGCGTCCTGCCGGAACGCGCCGCCGGTGCCGAGGGCGGGCGGCTCGGGCGTGGTGGTGAGCGCGGCGAGCTGGCCGTGGCCGTCCGCCTCGCGCGGGCCGAGGCCGCCGCGGCTGCCGATCCCGCTGGACTCGCCGGGCGTGATCACCGCGTCGGGCAGCACCACGAACGCGGTGAGCCCGCCGCCCTGCGCGGCCCGCAGCTCCACCCGGATGCCGTGCCGGACTGCCAGGCGGCCGACCACGAACAGGCCCATGCGGCGGGCCGCGGAGAAGTCGATGACGGGCGGGTTGGCGAGCCGCCAGTTGGCCTGCTCCAGGTCGTCGGGCGACATCCCGACGCCGTTGTCGGTGATCTGCAGCATCGCGCCGCCGCCGCTGAGCAGCTGCCCGGACACGGTCACCTTGGTGTGCTCGGACGAGAACACGGTCGCGTTCTCCACCAGCTCGGCCAGCAGGTGGACGAGGTCGTTGACGACGGGCCCGGCGACGGTCATGTCGCCCTGCACCCGCAGCGCGACCCGCTCGTACTGCTCGACCTCCGACAGGGAGGCGCGGATGACGTCGATCAGCGGGACGGGCCGGTTCCACCGGCGCACCTGCTCCTGCCCGCCGAGGACGAGGAGGTTCTCGCAGTTGCGGCGCATGCGGGTGGCGAGGTGGTCCAGGCGGAAGAGGTTGCCGAGCTGCTCCTCGTCGCGCTCGCTCTGCTCCAGCGTCTCGATCAGGCGCAGCTGCCGCTCGATCAGGGACTGGCTGCGGCGGGAGAGGTTGACGAACATCGCGTTGATGTTGCCGCGCAGGACGGCCTCGTCGGCGGCCAGCCGGACCGCCTCCCGGTGGACCTCGTCGAAGGCCCGCGCGACCTGGCCGATCTCGTCGGTGGACTCGACGTCGATCGGCTCCACCTCGATGCCGCCGGCCGCGGCCTCCGGATCTCGGAGCCGGTCGACCAGGCCCGGCAGCCGGGTGCTGGCCACGTCGAGCGCGCCGGACTGCAGGCGGTGCAGCGGCCGCACCAGGGACCGGGCCATCACGACGGTGATCAGCAGGACGATGGCCAGCAGCAGCGCGACGGTGATCGAGTCGATGATCGTGGAGGTGCGGGCGTCGGACCGGCGCTCGGCGCTGACGTCCAGGATGTCCTGGGTCAGGTCCAGCTCGGTCAGCCGCATCTTGTTGATCATGTCGGACATGGCGTTCTTGATCGCGTCGGCCGAGCTGGCGTTGCCGAGCGAGCGGGGCAGCCGCCCGCCGGTCGCGGCGACGGCCGTGATGAACCGCTGCCGGAGTTCCAGGGCCAGGTCGACCTGGCCGCCGACGACGAAGTCCTCGAACGTCTGGACCTGCTCCAGGGTCACCGAGTTGCGGAAGGTCGCGATCTCGCTGTCCTCTTGCGCGCGCGCGGCGTTGAGGGCGCTCGCCTGGTCGGGCGCCAGGCCCTGCAGCCGCGCGCCGAGGAGCAGCAGCGCGCGCTCGCGGGAGACCGCCTCCTTGGCGCGGACGAGCGCGCCGAGCGCCCGGCTGGTCTGGGCGAGGCGGTTGTCGACCACGTTCGAGGAGATGCTGTCGAGGACGCCGATGAGGTCCTGGATGGCCTGGGTGTACTTCTGCAGGACGACGGTGGCCGGCACCCTGCCGCCGATGACGAGGGAGCGCAGCGACTTGACGGCGTCGAGGCGGTTCAGGACCGCGCCGGCGCCGCGGACGGCCTCGGTGCCGTAGGAGGAGTCGACGACGGTCGCGGTGTCGCGGACGAGCTGGAGCTGGGAGTCGGTGCTGAACTGCGAGGACTGCACGCCGGGGAGGAGGCCGTCGGGGCGGCCCGCCGCGGTGTACTCGACGGCGAGGTCGCGCTCGGAGGCGAACTCGGTGACGAACTGCGTGATGCCGGCGCCCAGCTCCGCCATGCGCTCCACGCGCCCGTAGGTCTCCGCCTCGCTCACGGAGTCGGCGATGCGCCCCCCGGCGAGGACGACGGCGGCGACTGTCGGAACCAGGATCAGGACGATGAGCCGCTGCGGCACGCGCCAGTTCCGCAGGCTCAGTCTGCTGCCCGAACGTCTCGAACGGTCCGACTGCACCTCGACGTTGCCGGGTCGAGGACGGTCGCGACCTTCGTCGCTAGGTTGCATCCGCCGTTAACACCCTCTCCACACGATGTCGCACGCTCCGTGGCCTCACCGGCGCAAAGGGTTAAAGCGACATCACCTCCACCCTCGGCGCACGACATTGCAGCACATCCACGGATAGGCCGCAAAGGACCCTAGGCCACTCGATATGCACCAATGCCGTGATTGCGAGTTCATGCCCGTATGTCCGTTTTATCGAGCACGAATGGTCACACACCGCACACGGACTTTCCGTGATCACGAAAGTGCGGACGGTAATACCGTGTTGTCCACCTCATCACCCGGCCGACGAGCCGGGGACCGGCGGGTGCGCGGCCGCGCCGCGGGGGCACGGTTGCTCACTCTCCGATTCGGCTCGGCGATGAGCAGACACTGTAGCCCGTGGAGGACACAAGAAAGTCACGCAATTTGGAGCGAATCCACTCAAGCCGCCAGTCCGCGATAATCTCCGGGCACACATGGTCGGCCAGCGGTGGTCAGAGTCGCTCCCCTGGCCCACACGTCCCGACCCTAAGCCCTGCGCACGGAACTCCCCGCAGGTTAAGGAGAGCCCATGCGGAAATCTCTGCGTCTGCCCGCGCTTCTCAGCGCCGTCGCCCTCGCCGTCGCCGTCGCGGGCTGCAGCGACTCCGGCGAATCCTCCTCCGGCGGCAAGGGCGGCCTGGAGATGGACACCATGACGGTGGCGGCGCTCCCGCTGGCGGACAACGTGGCGGTGTACCTCGCGCAGAAGGAAGGGCTCTTCGAGGACCAGGGCCTCAAGGTCCAGATCAAGCAGGTCCAGCAGAGCACGCAGGCCATCCCCGCGCTCGTCAAGGGCGACATCAACGCGATCGCGGGCGCCAACTACGTGTCCTTCCTGCAGGCCAACGACAAGGGCACGGTCAAGCTGAGCGTCCTGGCCGAGAGCGCCTCGCTGACCTCGCACTTCATGGACGTCCTCGTCCTGCCCGACTCCAACGTCAGGACCCCGAAGGACCTGGAGGGCAAGAAGGTCGCGGTCAACATCCTGAACAACGTCCAGTCGCTGACGCTGAACGCGATCCTCACGGCCAACAACGTCGACGCCGCCAAGGTCGACTACATCCAGGTGCCCTTCGGGCAGATGGCGGCGGCGCTGGAGCGGGGCCAGGTCGACGCGATCCACGCCGTCGAGCCCTTCACGACCGACACGCAGAAGAAGCTCGGGGCCAGGGTGGCCGTCGACGGCGGCGCCGAGCCCGTGACGAACCTGCCGATCTCCGGCTTCGTCACCACGCAGGACTTCACGAAGAAGAACCCGAAGACGGCCGCGGCGTTCCAGCGCGCGATCTTCGCCGCGCAGCAGCTGGCGAGCACCGACCGCGCGCCCGTCGAGAAGATCCTGCCCAGCTACACCAAGATCGACGCGAGGGTCGCCCAGGTGATCACGCTGCCCGGCTACCCCAGCACGCTGACCACCAACCGCATGCAGCGCGTCGTGGACCTCATGACCGCGGCCGGCCTCCTCAAGCAGAAGCCCGACCTGAAGACGGTCCTCTTCCAAGCGCGCCCGGCGTCCTGACGCCGGCGGCGCGGGCACCGCATGGCTGACCGGCGGACGACACGCCCCCGCGGCCTCACCCGCCAGGGGCGGTGGGCGCGGGGGGCCGCCGGTGTGGCGGTCCTGTTCCTGGCGAGCGAGATCCTCGGCAGGGCCGGCATCGTCGACCGCTCCTACCTGCCGCCCGCGTCCAGCATCACCGCCCGCGCCGTCGAGCTGGCCGGCGACCAGGAGTTCCTGTTCAACGTGCGTGTCACGCTCACCGCGTGGGCGCTCGGCCTGGCGATCGCCATCGCGATCGCGGTCCCGCTCGGACTGCTGCTCGGCAGCGTCCCCGCGGTGAACACCGCCGTCCGGGCCATCGTGGAGTTCCTGCGGCCGATCCCGTCCGTCGCGCTGATCCCGCTGGCCGGGCTGCTGCTCGGCTCCGGCCTGGCGATGGAGGTGCCGCTCATCGTGTACGCCTCCACCTGGCCCATCCTCTTCAACACCATGTACGGGCTGCGCGACGCCGACCCCACGGCCAAGGAGACGCTGCGCGCGTTCGGCTTCGGTCGCGCGCAGGTCCTGCTGCGGGTCTCGCTGCCCAGCGCCGCGCCGTTCATCGCGACCGGCGTGCGGCTGGCCGCGTCCGTCGCGCTCATCCTGGCCGTCGGCACCGAGATCCTCTCCGGGTTCGGCGACGGCCTCGGCATGTTCATCGCGCAGGCCGGCACCGTCCCGGACGGAACGCGCGACGTCCTCGCCGGCACGGTATGGGCGGGCTGCATCGGGCTGGTCATCGACACCGTGCTGGTGCAGACCGAGAACCGCGCGTTCCGGTGGCACCGGGCGCAGCGGAGCGGTGCGTCGTGACGGCCGCCGCCCGCACCGTGCGTTCCCGGGGCCTGGCCGGACGGCTTGTCGGCGGGCTCCTGCACCGCTGGCTCCCGCTGGCGGTCCTCATCGCGGGCTGGGAGGCGGCGACGCGCGCCGCGGAGAGCCCGTTCTTCCCGCCGCCGTCCGACATCGCGGCCCGGATGCGGGACATGTGGTTCTCCGGCTCGGCGAGCAGGCTGTTCTTCAGCGCGGAGGCGGGCGACTCCATCGCGCCGAGCCTCGCCCGGATGGGCTTCGCGCTGCTGCTGTCGGTCGTGGCGGGCGTCGTCCTCGGCATCGCGCTCGGACGGTCGGAGCGGGCGCTGGCCTACCTGGAGCCGCTGCTGCAGTTCGCGCGCGTGATCCCGCCGCCGACGATGGTGCCGGTCTTCGTCGTGCTGATGGAGCTCGGCACGCAGATGCAGGTCGCGTCGATCGTGTTCGGCGCCGTCTGGCCCATCCTGCTCAACACGGCGGACGGGGTGCGCGGCGTGGACGCGACCCAGATGGACACGGCGAACGCGTTCCGGCTCTCCGCCGCCGAGCGGATCCGGTTCGTCATCGTCCCGTCCGCGCTGCCGAAGATCTTCGCCGGGCTGCGGCTGGCGCTGTCCCTGTCGCTGATCCTGATGGTCTTCTCCGAGCTGCTCCCCGGCACGTCCGACGGGCTCGGATTCCAGCTGACCTTCGCGCAGAGCGCGTCCGACGTGCCCACGATCTGGGCGGTGATCGTCCTGCTCGGCGTCCTCGGCTACCTGTTCAACACGATTCTGCTCGCGGTGGAGCGCCGGGTCCTCTCCTGGCACCGCGGATCGAGCAATTCCCAATAACCGCACATGAACCCGGCAAGTCGCTCAGATTGCCGGTGCATTGCGCTACGCTCCCGGCTCATTGAAAATCAGTTTTTGACGGGCTTCCCCCCGAATGGTTGGAGCACTGCTCATGACTGCTTCCCACCGCCGCCTGGCCGCCGCCGGCGCGGTCGCCGTCGCGGTCGCCCTCGCCGCGGCCGCCTGCGGCGGCTCCGAGGACGGCGGCTCGGCCAACGGCCTGGAGAAGTCCGAGATCATGCTCGGCACGATGACCGTCGCCGACAGCGCGCCCGTCCAGCTCGCCCTTTCCAAGGGCCTGTTCAGGGCCGAGGGCCTGACGGTCAAGACGCAGGTCATCCCGGGCGGGGCCGCCGGAATCCCGCTGCTGCGCAGCGGCCGGCTCGACATCAGCTTCGGCAATTACGTCTCGCTGTTCACCGCCGGAGTCAAGGACCCCCGCTTCAAACCGAAGATCATCGCCGAGGGCTTCAACAGCGCGGCCAAGACCCACACCGTGATGGTGCGCGGGGACTCCCCGTACCGGACGATCAAGGACCTGGCCGGGAAGAAGATCGCCGTCAACACCAAGCGCAACATCAGCACCCTGCTGGTGCGCTCCGCCGCCAAGGCCCAGGGCGTCGACTTCGACGACGACAAGAGCTTCGTCGAGGTGCCCCCGCCCGCCATGGAGCACGCGCTGAAGTCCAAGAGCGTCGACGCCGTCATGGCCATCGAGCCGTTCGGCACCCAGATGCAGCAGTCGATGGGCGCCCGCATGGTCGCCGACCTGTCCAGCGGCCAGACCGCGAAGCTCCCGATCGCCGGGTACGCCGCCACCGAGAAGTTCGTGGAGAAGAACCCGAAGACGGTCGCTGCGTTCCAGCGCGCGCTGGTGAAGGCGCAGGGCATGTGCGCCGACCGGAAGGTCGTCCAGGACGTCCTGCCGACCTACGCCAAGGGGATCGACGCGAAGGTCGCCGCCGCCATGAGCTTCGGCGAGTACCCGACCACGCTGGACCCGGCCCACCTGCAGCGCGTGTCCGACCTGATGCGGCAGTTCGGGTATGTGGACAAGCCCATCGACGTCAAGAACTTCGTCGCGACGCCTTCATGAGATATCGCCGCATCGCTCTCGGCGCCGCCGGCGTCGCAGGGGTGGTGGCCGTCATGGAGGTCGTGAGCCGGGCCGGGCTCGTCGACGACGCCGCCCTGCCCCCGGCCTCGACCGTCCTCTGGGAGGCCGTGAAGCTGGCCGCCGACGGGGAGTTCCTCGTGGACGTCGGCGCGACGCTCCGGGCGTGGTTCGGCGGCCTCGCGCTGGCGGTGCTGGTCGCGGTCCCGCTGGGCGTGCTGCTCGGCTCCGTCCCGTTCCTCGGCACCGCCGCCCGCGCGCTCGTGGAACTGCTGCGGCCGATCCCGTCCGTCGCGCTGATCCCGCTCGCGATCATCCTGTTCGCCGAGCCGACGCGGATGAAGATGTCGCTGATCTTCTACGCCTGCCTGTGGCCGATCCTCATCAACACCCTGTACGCGCTCCGCGACGTCGACCCGGTGGCCAAGGACAGCCTGCGCTGCTTCGGCTTCGGGACGCCGGCGGTGCTGTGGTTCGTCTCGCTGCCGAGCGCGGCGCCGTTCATCGCGACGGGCGTCCGGATCGCCGCGTCCGTCGCGCTCATCGTGGTGATCAGCACCGAGCTGTACGCGGGCGGGGTCGACGGCGTGGGGATCTATCTCAGCGACACCCAGGCGGCGGGCGGCCGGACGGACCTGCTGCTGGCGGGGGCCGTCTGGAGCGGGGTCCTCGGGCTGCTCGTCGCGACCGGGCTCCGCGGGCTGGAACGGATCGCGTTCCGCTGGCACTCGGCTCGGGTGGAGGGCCTCGCATGAGGTCAGTGCGGGGGTTCGCGGGGCGGGTCTGGCTGGTCGCGGCCGTCGTCGTGGTGTGGGAACTCGTGACCCGCGCGGTGAACGACGTCTACTACCCGCCGCCGACGACGATCGCGTCCTCGCTGCACGAGCTGTGGTTCTCCGGGCCCGCGTCGCACGCGTTCCTCACCGGCCAGGCCGTCGACGACTTCTCCACCAGCCTCGCGCACCTGTTCATCGGCTGGGCCGCGGCGGGCGTCGCCGGGGTGGTGGCGGGCACGGTGACCGGACGGTCGCAGGTCCTGTACGACCTGCTGAACCCGGTCCTGGAGTTCCTGCGCGCGGTGCCGCCGCCGACGCTGGTGCCGTTCTTCATCATCGTGTTCCACCTCGGCGCGACCATGCAGGTGGTGACGATCGCGTTCGGCGTGGTGTGGCCCGTGCTGCTCAACACGTGCGACGGCGTCCGCGCCGTCGACAATTTGCAGTTGGAGACGGCCCGGGTGTTCGGCGTCGGACGGTTCCGCCGCCTGCTGGTGGTCGTTCTCCCGGCGGCGGCGCCGAAGATCTTCGCGGGGCTGCGGGTGGCGCTGTCGTTCGCGCTGATCCTCATGGTCATCTCCGAGATGTTCGGCAGCACCGCCGGGATCGGGTCGCGGCTGGTCGGCGCGCAGCGCGCGTTCGAGGCGAACCCGATGTGGGCCGCGATCGTCATGCTGGGCGTCCTCGGCCTGCTGTTCAACACGCTCTTCATGGTCCTGGAGCGCCGCCTGCTGGCCTGGCACGCGGGCGCGCAGCGGCTCCCGAACCGACCATGACGCCCACCCAGAGAAGGCGCCCTAGAGAGAAGGCAGGGCCATGCTCCAGATAACCGGCCTGACGCACTCCTACGCCGGCGACCACGGGGTCCTCGGCGGGATCGACCTCACCGTCCCGGACGGCCAGCTGGTCAGCATCGTCGGCCCGTCCGGCTGCGGGAAGTCCACGCTGCTGCGCTGCGTCGCCGGGCTGATCCGCCCGACCGGCGGGACGCTCGCCCTGGACGGCGCCCCGATCGACGGCGTGCCCGACGACCTCGCCGTGGTGTTCCAGGACTACAGCCGGTCGCTGTTCCCGTGGCTGACCGTCCGCGACAACGTGGCGCTGCCGCTGCGCAGGCGCGGGAAGTCGCGCCCGGAGCGGCGGGCGCTGGCGCTGGAGGCGCTGGAGTCGGTCGGCCTCCCGGACGCGGGCCGCAAGTACCCGTGGCAGCTGTCGGGCGGCATGCAGCAGCGCGTGTCGATCGCGCGGGCCCTGGCGTACCGGCCGTCGCTGATGCTGATGGACGAGCCGTTCGGCTCCGTGGACGCGCAGACCCGCGAGGACCTGGAGGACCTCCTCCTGCAGGTGCACCGGACACAGAAGATGACGATCCTGCTGGTCACCCACGACATCGACGAGAGCGTCTACGTCGGGGACCGGGTCGTCGTGCTGAACCGCTCGCCCGCCCGGATCCACGCGGACCTGGAGGTCGAGCTGCCCGCGTCCCGCGACCAGATCGAGACGCGGGGGCTGCCGGAGTTCGTCCGGCTGAGGGCGGAGGTCGGGCGGCTCGTCCGCGGAGGCGCGAAGGGGGCCGGGGCCACCGGCTCCGCGCAGGACGCCGGATCCGCCTCGACCGCCGGTTCCGCGCCGGACGCGGAGAAGGCGGCCGGATCGGACATCGTGACCGAGAAATAGGGGGAAGGCGGTCCATGCGCGTACTCATCGTGGGGGCGGGGATCGGCGGGCTGACCTGCGCGCTGAGCCTGCACGAGGCCGGTGTGGAGGCTCTTGTCGTCGACGCGTCCGCCCGGCTGCGGCCGCTCGGCGTCGGGATCAACCTGCTGCCGCACGCCGTGCGGGAGCTGACCGAGCTGGGGCTCGGCGGCGAGCTGGCCGAGCTCGGCGTCCCGACCGGCGAGATGGTGCACTTCGACCGGTTCGGCGGGCGGATCTGGGGCGAGCCGCGGGGTCGCGCGCTCGGCTACGCCTGGCCGCAGTACTCGATCCACCGCGGCGACCTGCAGATGATGCTGCTCGACGCCGTCCTGGCGCGGCTCGGGAAGGACGCCGTCCGCCCCGGCACGCTCTTCGAGGGCTTCGAGCAGGACGGGACGCAGGTACGGGCGCGGCTGCTGGACCGGGCGTCCGGGACCGCCGAGACCGTCGCGGCGGACGCGCTGATCGGGGCGGACGGGCTGCACTCCGCCGTCCGCGCGCAGCTGAACCCGGACGAGCCGCCGCCGCTGTGGAACGGCATCAGGATGTGGCGCGGCGTCACCGAGGGCGAACCGTTCCTGACCGGGCGGACGCTGGCCGTCGCGGGCAGCAACACCGCGGCCAAGCTGGTCGTCTACCCCATCTCCGGGCGCGCCGAGCGCCGGGGGCGGGCCCTGCTGAACTGGGTCGCGGAGGTGAACCTCCCCGGCGACCGGCTCGACACCACCGCCGACTGGAACCGCCAGGGGCGGCTGGAGGACGTCCTCCCCCACTTCGCCGGCTGGACGTTCGACTGGCTGGACGTCCCGGCGATGCTGGCACGGTCGGCGGAGATCCTGGAGTACCCGATGGTCGACCGGGACCCGCTCGACCGCTGGACGTCCGGCCGGGTGACTCTGCTCGGCGACGCCGCCCACCCGATGTACCCGATCGGCTCCAACGGGGGGTCGCAGGCCGTGCTGGACGCGCGCGTCCTGGCGCACGAGCTGGCCCGCGCCGCCGATCCCGCCGAGGGGCTGCTCGGCTACGAGCGGGCGCGCCGCGAGACGGCCAACGCCATCGTGCTGGCCTGCCGCGACATGCCCGCCGACCGGATCCTGCACGCCGTGAGCGAGCGCGCCCCGCACGGCTTCGACGCCATCGAGGACGTCCTGACCGCCGAGGAGCTGGAGACCATCACGGGCGCCTACCGGCGGACGTCCTTCGACGACGTCGAGGCCCTCAACACGCGCCCGTCCTACTCGGTGGCCAGGGGCTGAGTCAGGTCGTGACCGCCGCCAGGCGGGCGTCGACGGCGCGGGCGGCCCGGTCGTAGAGGGACGGGTCGTCGTGCAGCAGGGCGTAGGTGGCTCCGGTGCGGCAGAGGGCGTCCAGCTCGAAGGCGAGCTGGGCGACGTCGGCGGACGCGTCGATCTCGCCGGAGTCGCGGGCCTCGCGGATGCAGCGCTCGATGAAGTCGCGCCAGTCGCGCTGCGAGGACGCGATCGCGTCGCGGACGCGGCCGGGCCTGGCGTCGAACTCGGCCATCGTCGAGTCGAAGAAGCAGCCGCCGGGGAACACGGGTTCGCGCTGGTAGCGGCGCCACGCGTCCAGCAGCGCGCGGAGGCGGCCGAGCCCCCGGGGGACGGCGAGGGCGGGCTGGATCACGTGCTCACGGAACACCTCGACGGCCCGGCGGACGGTCGCGAGCTGCAGCTCCTCCTTGGACCCGAAGTGCGTGAACACGCCGCTCTTGCTGATCCGCAGCTCGGTGGCGAGCCGGCCGATCGACAGCCCCTCCAGCCCCTCCGCCGAGGCGATGTCGGCGGCGCGGTCGAGGATCGTCCTGCGTGTCTGCTCGCCCTTGAGGAGCCGTCCGTCGGTGCTCACGCGGCCTAATCTGCACGACCGTTCGTACAAAGTCAATGCCGCCGCCCCCTTGACGGGAGGGCCCCTTCACGGCAGAAGATTGTACGACCGTTCGTTTACTTTTCGAGAGGGCAACCCATGTCCGTTGAGACCGCCGCGGCGCCGGACGCCGCGTCCCGCGCACGGCGGGACGTGCCCTGGCTGGCCGCCGGGGCGACGTTCCTGGCCATGCTCGACGCCACCGTCGCCAACCTGGCCGTCCCCGACCTGCACGCCGACTTCCCGAGCGCCTCGCTGTCCGGGCTGACCTGGGTCATCACCCTGTACGCGGTGCTGTTCGCGGCGCTGCTCGCCCCCGCCGGGCGCCTCGCCGACCTGGTCGGGCGGCGGTCGCTGTACCTGTGGGGCGTCGGGCTGTTCACGCTGGCGTCGCTGGCCTGCGCGCTCGCGCCGAACGTGCCCGTCCTGCTGGCGACGCGCGCGTTCCAGGGCGCCGCCGCGGCCGCGATGATCCCCGCGTCGCTGGCGCTGCTGCTGCGCGACACGCCGCCCGAGCGGCGCGCGGGCGCCATCGGGCTGTGGAGCGCCGCGGGCGCGTTCGCCGCCGCGATCGGCCCCAGCCTCGGCGGGGTGCTGGTCGACCAGTTCGGCTGGCGGTCGCTGTTCGTCATCAACGTGCCCGTCGGCCTGGCGCTGCTGCTGGCCGGGCTGCGCCTCCCCCGCGCCGAGGCGGGCAAGGGCCGCCTGCCCGACCTGATCGGGACGGTCCTGCTCGGCGGCGGCGTCGGCGCGGTCGCGCTCGGCGTCACCCAGACCCAGGACTGGGCCTGGACGGACGCCCGCACCCTCGCCCTGATGATCGGCGGCGCCGTCCTGGTCGCGCTGGCGCTGTGGCGGTCCGCGCGGCATCCGGTGCCCGCGCTGGAGATCTCGCTGTGGCGCAGCCGCCAGTTCGCCGTCGCCAACGCCGCCTCGTTCCTGTACGGGACGGCCCTGTACACGTGGCTGCTGGTCGGCGTGCTCTACCTCACCGCGCAGTGGGACTACTCGATCCTCAAGGCGGGCTTCGCCTCGACGCCGGGCGCGCTCACCGCCACCGCCGCGGCGATCCTCATGGGCCGGCTCACCGGCCGCATCGGCGTCCGCCCGGCGGTGACCGGAGGCTCGCTGATCATGGTCGTGTGCGGGCTCTGGGCGGTGCTCTCGATGCCGTCCGACCCGCACTTCACGACCTTCTGGCTCCCGATCGGCCTGCTGGTCGGCACGGGCATGGGGATGGTCACGACCGGCACCTCGTCCGCCGCCGCGCTGGCCGTGAACCCGCTGCGGTTCGCCGGGGCCACCGGCCTCAACACGACCGCGCGGCAGCTCGGCGGCGCGTTCGGCATCGCCGTCCTCGCCGCGCTGCTGCCCGCCGGGGCGGTGCACGGCGACTACACCGACGTCTACCTGTTCTGCACGTTCGCCGCGGGCGGCGCGGGCCTTGCGGGGCTGCTGCTGACCGTCCGGCGTACGGCGTCCTGATGGGAAAGAAGATGACCGAGACGACCCTTTCCGAGCGGACGGACCCTGCCGTCCTGCTGACCGCCGAGGCCGCCGCGCTGCTGGCCGACACGTCCTGGACGAGGATGGTGACGATCGGCGACAGCGTCGCCGAAGGCGTCCGCGAGCCCGTGCCCGGCTACCGCGACCTGTCGTGGGCCGACCGCGTAGAGGAGGCCCTCGGCGCGGTGACGCCCGGGTTCACCGCCCTCAACCTGGGCCGCCGCGACCTCGTCGCCGCGCAGGTCGCGGCGGAGCAGCTCCAGCCCGCGCTGGCGTTCGGCCCGGACCTCGCGTTCGTGGCGGCCGGCGGCAACGACATGCTCCGCCCGCATTTCGACGAGGACGAGGTGCGGCGGGAACTGACCTCGATCGTGTCCGCGCTCCGGTCGGCCGGGGCGGACGTCGTCACGATCGGGCTCCTCGACATCACCGTCGCGGGCCTCGGCCCGTCCCGCTACCGGGAGGTCATGTCGGCCCGGACGCGGCGGCTGAACGAGCTGGCGGCGGAGGTCGCGGCCGAGCACGGCGCCTGCCACGCCGCCAACCCGTACGACCATCCGGTCGCCGCCGACCCAGGCATCTACAGCACCGACCAGCTGCACCTCAACGCCCGGGGGCACGCCTTCGCAGCCGCCAACACCGTCCGCGCCATGGCGGCCTACTTCGCGTCGGCGTAGCGGTCCACCACCGCGATCTCCATCGGGAACACGACGGGCGTGTCGCCGAACAGCAGCCGCCGCGCCTCGTCCGCCGAGTCGTGGACGGCCGCGACGACGTCCCCGGCCAGCTCGGCGGGCGTGTGCACGACGACCTCGTCGTGCTGGAAGAACACCAGCCGCGCCTGGCCGAGGGCGGTGAGGCGGCGGCGCAGCGAGCCGAGGAGGGCGAGCGCCCAGTCGGCGGCGGTGGCCTGGACGACGAAGTTGCGGGTGAACCGGCCGCGGCTGCGCAGCGCCTGCGCGGCCGCGCCGACCGGCGCGGCGCCGTCGTCGCCCGCCGACGTCAGCTCGCGCCACCCGGCGGACGGCGGCGGGCACGTCCGGCCCAGCCGCGACCGGACGAGCCGCCCGCTCTCCCCCGCCCGCGCCGCCGCCTCCACGTACTCGAACGCGGCCGGGAACCGGCTCTTCAGGACGCCGAGGAGCTGCACCGCCTCACTTGTCCCGCCCCCGTACATCGCGGACAGCAGCGCGAGCTTCGCCTTCTCCCGCGCGCTCATGCCTGCACCTTGTGGGGGGCCGACCCCCCACACCCCCCGGTTCGCTTCGCTCATCCCTGCTCCCTGTGGGGGGCCGACCCCCCACACCCCCCGGTTCGCTTCGCTCATCCCTGCTCCCTGTGGGGGGCCGCCCTCGTCGTGGAACACGTCGGAAAGGGCCGCGTAGAGATCGCCGTGCGCGGCGGCGTCGGTGAACGCCCGGTCGCCCGCCAGGGCGGCGAGCACGCGCGGTTCGAGCTGGGCGGCGTCGGCGACGACCAGCGACCAGCCGGGGTCGGCGACGACGGCCTTCCGCAGGACGCGCGGAATCTGCAGCGCGCCCCCGCCGCTCGTCGCCCACCGTCCGGACACCACGCCGCCGACCACGTACTCGGGACGGAACCGCCCGCCGCTCACCCACGTGTCGAGCCACGCCCATCCATGCGCCGTGTGCAGGCGCGAGAGCTCCTTGTACTCCAGCAGCAGCGGCACGGCCGGATGGTCGAGCCGCTTGAGGACGTGCGCGCGCGTGGACGCGACCGGCAGCCCCGCCGACGCGAACGCCTTGAGGATCTGGGCGGGCGAGTCGGGGTTCACATGCGTGCGGGGGCCGAAGGCGGCGCTGATGCGGTCGGCGAGGTCCTGCAGCTTGCGCGGCCTCAGCCCGCCGGACGGGCGCGGCCCGAGCAGCTCGGTGAGCAGCGCGTCGTGCTCGTCCGCCGACCAGGGCAGCCCGTCGTGCCCCATCTCGGCCGCCACGAGCGCGCCCGCCGACTCGGCCGCCGCGAGCAGGGCGAACCCGTCCAGCCCGGCGATGGCGCGCTGCTGCTCCGCGTGCACGGCGACGACCTGCTCGATGTCGTCGGCGGACTCATCCTGGTCGCGGTCGTCCTCGAACAGCGAAGCCTGCGCCGACTCTTCCTGCGGCAGCCGGTCGGGAGGCACCGGCTCACCGCGCGACCGCGCCCACGCCGCCCGGACCGAGCGCGGCTCCCCATAACGCCCCGCATGCCCGAGCAGAAGGCTCTCGACCAGCTCCAGATCATGGCAGCGCCCCACCCGCACACCCGCCTCGATGAGCCGCGGATAGAGCCGCGCCGTAGACGCCCACACCCAGCGCGGTGCGTCCGACCGCTCCCGCTCGGCAACGGCCGCCACCAGATCCGGCACGCGCTGGACGGGCCCCGCGGGCGTCCCGTCCTCCTCGAGAACGCACAGGACTCCCCCACCCCGCACGCCCGCCGCCACCGCGATCCTCACGCCCCAATACTGACCCCACCCACCGACAATGGCTCGAACCCGCCGCGCAGCCGGGGGTCTGGGGTCGCTCCCCAGATAACACGAAACCCCTCTGCGACGGGTGGGCGCAGAGGGGTTCTTCGTGGGCTTGCGGGGAGCCAGGGCCGTAGCCCCCGAGGGTCAGGCGACCAGGGAGACCTGCTGGCCGGCGGGGGTCTCGCCGTAGCGGTCGACGACCTTGTTCAACTGGAGCTGGTAGTAGAGGACGCCGAAGCCGAGGATGCCGAGCAGGAAGCCCACGCCGCCGCTGCAGGTGGGCTGGAGGCCGGCGGCGCGCTGGGCCTGGGAGATGCGGCCGGCGAGCTTCACCCACATGACCAGCGGCCAGATGCCGAGGGTGATGAAGCCGAAGATCATCGACAGCAGCGCGTTGGTGGCCGCGTTGTCGATGCGCCGGTCGTACTCGTGCAGCTCGTTGTGGACCTTGAAGAACCAGACGAGGCCGTAGATGCCGAAGGTGATGATCGGCAGGCCGAGCCAGGCGGCGACCGCGTTGCGGCGCTTCATGTTGGCGCCGGCGCCGCGCGCGACGGGACCGCCCTGCTGCTGTTGCTGGGCGGGCGCGTAGCCGCCCTTGTAGGCCTGCTGCTGCTGTTGCTGCTGCTGGTATGGCTGGCCCTGGCCCTGCTGGGGGTAGCTCATTGAGTATCGCTCCTGAAGGACGCGGTCGTTCTCCGGCCGACCGTCCGTTACCGTTCACCCGTTCGGTGAGCCAAGACTGTAACGGCATCCGTGCACGTCGCGCGCGAGGATCGCCGACATTCTCGGCATTACTGGCGAATTCTCCAGAGAACGGCTGATCACCGCAACTCGATCGTCACCTCGTCCTCGACCGGCGGTGCCGTCTCGTGGTCGCCGCAGCCGGTCGCCGCGTGGCAGCGGATCCGCAGGTGCGACTCGGTCACGTCCAGGCGCAGGAAGCTCTTGAAGAACGGCGGGTCGTCCCAGTCGGCCAGCTCGGAGCGGAAGCGCTGCGGCACCTTGCGGACGGGGAACCGCAGGAACCGGGACCGGCGCCGGCCGTCGCGCGGGACGCCGAGGAGCGAGGCGACGAAGCGGGCGCGGCGGGACGGCGCGGGCTTGCCGTAGCCGCGGCCCGCGGTGATCCCCAGCCGGTGCTCGACGGCGGCGGTCGCCTCCTCCGGGGTGAGCTCGAAGAGCTTGCGGAGGCGCAGCCACCGGCCGTACAGCCTGCTGTAGCGGGAGAGGGAGTCGCCGCGCAGCGGGTAGCAGCGGAAGGCGTCCTCGCCGACGACGCGCGTCCTCGGGATGGTGTGGGTCGCGTGCATGAACGCGCCCCCGGCGCCGGACACGATGTACTCGATCGTCCGCCCGTCCTCGGTCGTCACCGGGTAGCGCTGGTAGTTGTGGATGTCGCCGCCTATCGCCGCGACGTAGTGGTGCGCCGGGTCCCGGACGATCTCGTCGACCGTCCCGCCGCCCTCGATCCTCCCCGGACGATGATCATCGTCCACATAGAGGGGCTTTCCGGTCACGAGCAGCTTGGGTTTCGGACCCGCAGACACCTCGCGGAGCCAGCGGCCCTGGTCCCGGTCGATGACGCCCGTGATCCCGGTGTCGATGGCGATGACGCGCAGCGACGGCGTGTCGATCGCCCAGTACGGCCCCGGCTGGACGGACTGCTGGCCCGGCGCGCCCCGGTACCGGCGGCGGGCCTCCGCGAGCGCGTCCCGGTCGACGTCCCCGGGGCTGCGCCAGAGCAGCCGCGGAAGGAACGAGAGCGGGCCGCGCCAGGGCGGCGGCGTGCAGTCGGCGTCCAGGTCGCAGAAGACGTGGAGGAAGCCGCGCAGGCCGTCGTACCAGTCGTGGTTGCCGGGGACGGCGTAGATCGGGGCCGGGTAGTCCTTGTAGGGGCGGAAGAACTTGTCCGGGTACTGGGCCGCGTCCCCGGTCGGGTAGATCACGTCGCTGGCGAGGATCATGAAGTCGGTGTCGCCGGCGGCGTGCAGCAGCGGCGGCACCACCGCGTACTGCGACCGGTCGCCCTCGCCGGTGTCGCCGAGCAGGACGAACGAGAACTCCGGGTCGGCGCGGTGGACGGTGAACGCGGCCGGCGTCCCGCGCTCGCCCAGGGCGGCTACGCAGCGGCGGCGGATCGCGTTGGACGGGTCGCCGAACCAGCGCGCGAGCACGTCGTTGCGGGAATGCCACAGCACCTTGGGACGGCGCCAGGAGAAGTCGGTCACGCGCTCGGGGAGCAGGTCGTTGAACTTCCCGGGCTTCCCGCAGGCCCACCCGGCGCCCGCCTCGGAGTCGCGCGAGCTCTCGGGGCTCGCGGGGCTTTCGGGACCGGGAGATTCCTCGGCAGACACAGCGCGCCTCCGGCAGCGTGAGGGGGTCCTCACAGCCTGTCCGGACGCGATTCCGGCCGTCAAGCGACTCACCGGGACGTACTGGCCCGTTGTGGACGCGCCCCACGCGCCCTACGCGGGCGACGAAAGCGTGGTGGACACCGGCGCCACCCCCAGAGACGCCGGCGCCACCACGTCACGGGCGTCCGCGGTCATCATGAGTCCCCCCAGAACGGCGATCAGTCGCCTTCCCATGATGTCTCCACAGACGGCCCCAAGGTCCCTTAGCGGGACGTAACTGACGCTACCCGAGGGGCCGTAATGCAGACGTAAATCGACCCAAACTTCGGGCCAAGTCCCGGGAAGCCGCACACGGCCGTCCGGCTAACCGGGAGCCCCCGGTCAGGGCGCCAGGACGCGGAGGGCGCCGGGCATCACGCGGGCCGTGACGGGCAGCACGCCGGGCAGCTCGCCGTCCGCGCCGTACGGGAGCGTCCGGCCGGGCGGGCCCGCCAGCTCGATCCGCACCTCCTCGCCCCGCATGACCTCCACCTCGGGACGCCGCACGTGCGTCCCGTCCTCCAGTTCGCGCATGACGGCGAAGAACAGCCGCTTGGGCGCCGTCCGGATGAGGATCACGTCGAGCAGGCCGTCGTCCACGCGCGCGTCGGGCGCGATGTGCTTGCCGAACCCGTAGTAGCCGGAGTTGGCGGCGACGACGGTGTAGCCCTGCCGCTCGCGCGTCTCGCCGTCCACCGTGATCAGGTAGTCGGCGGCGCGCCACGAGACGATCGCGCGCAGGGCGCCGAAGTAGTAGGCGGCCGAGCCGCGCAGCAGCCGGGTCTTGTTGGCGTTGTCGTTGGCGACCGCGTCCACGCCCGCGTAGACGCTGCCGAGCACGGCCGTGCCGTTGGCGTCGATGGCGTCCACGGCGCGCGGCTCACCCTCCAGCAGCAGCTTGGCGAGCTCCTCCGGGTCGGACGGGACGCCGAGCTGCCGCGCGAAGTCGTTGCCGCGCCCGGCGGGCACGATGCCGAAGAGCGCGCCGGTCCCGGCGAGGGCGCCGCCGACGCAGCCGGCCATGCCGTCGCCGCCGACGCCGAGCACGAC
Source organism: Actinomadura sp. KC06 (assembly GCF_004348735.1). Classification (GTDB taxonomy): domain Bacteria; phylum Actinomycetota; class Actinomycetes; order Streptosporangiales; family Streptosporangiaceae; genus Spirillospora. The sequence continues at coordinate 3,269 of NZ_SMKT01000079.1, read as the reverse complement.
GCGCCCGCTCTCCGCGGCGGCGCGGGCGACGTCCGCGGCGTGCTCCAGGCCGCGGCTGTACTCCACGGCGACCTCGGCACCCGCCTCGCGCAGCAGCCGGGCCGGCGCGATCAGCGAGGACGCGGACGCGGAGCCGCCCGCCGCCGGGTTGACGATCGCGGTGAACGCGCGTGCCTCGGCCATGCCGCTACCTTCCTGTGGGGGGTCGGCCCCCCGCACCCCCCGGTTCGCTTCGCTCATTGGCAGTCCCTCGATTCCGGCGGGATCAGGACGCCGGGGTTCATGATCCCGGACGGGTCGACCCGGTCCTTGACGGCTTGGAGCACCGCCGCGCCGAGCGGCCCGATCTCCCGTGCGTACCCGTCGCGATGGTCGGTCCCCACCCCGTGATGATGGCTGATCGTGCCGCCCGCGTCGATGATCGCGTCGCCGGCGGCGCGCTTGGCCCGCGCCCAGTGCCCGACCGGGTCCCCGCCCTGCGCGGACACGACGGTGAAGTACAGCGACGCGCCGGACGGGTAGACGTGCGAGATGTGGCACATCACCAGGGGCGGCGTTCCGGCTTCGGACAGGGTGCCGGTCAGCGCCTCGCGGACGGCCTCGTACAGCGCGGGGACGTCCGTCCAGAAGGCCGCGGTCTCCAGCGTCTCGGCGAACGCGCCGGCGTCCAGGAGCGAGTCGCGCAGGTAGGGCGCGTCGAAGCGGCCGTGCTCCCATTTCTCGCCCGGCCCGGTGCCGAGCGGTTCGCCGCCCGCGGCGCGCAGCACGTCCGCCGCGCCCGCGCGCGTTCCGGCGACGCGCTCGGGAGTCCCCTCGAAGCCGAGCACGGCCAGGCACCCGGCGGACGCCCCGGCCCCGATCTCGGCCGGGTCGGCCAGCCCGACCATCGTCTCGGTCTCGTCGGAGAGCCTCAGCACGGTGGGCTGCGGCCCGTCCTGCGCGAGCCGGCGCAGCGCCGCCGCACCCTCCGCGAACGACGCGAACCGCCAGCCCTCGTACGCCTTCGCCTCCGGCACCGGACGGATCCGGACGGTCACCGACGTGATCACCCCGAGCGCGCCCTCCGAGCCGAGGACGAGCTGCCGCAGATCGGGCCCGGCGGCGGACTTCGGCGCCCGGCCGAGCTCCAGGGTCCCCTCGGGCGTCGCGGCGGTCAGCGCGACGACCATGTCGTCGAACCGCCCGTACCCGGCGGACGCCTGCCCGCTGGACCGCGCCGCCGCGAACCCGCCGATCGACGCCCACTCGTACGACTGCGGGAAGTGCCCGAGCGTGTATCCGCGCTCCGCCAGCGCCGCCTCGGCTGCGGGGGCGCGCAGGCCGGGCTGCAGGACGGCCGTCCGCGACACGTCGTCGATCGACACGACGGCGTCCATGCGGCGCAGGTCGAGCGCGATGAACGCGTCCACCCCGCCGGGCGCGAGACCGCTGGGCGCGAGACCGCTCGGCGCGAGGCCGCTCGGCGCGAGGCCGCTCGGCGCGAGGCCGCCGACGACCGAGGTGCCGCCGCCGAAGGGGACCACCGCGATCCGCCGTTCGGCGCAGGCCCGCAGGACGGCGAGGACCTCGTCGTGCGTGCCGGGCAGGACGACCGCGTCCGGCGCGTCGGAGGTCTCGCCGGCGCGGATGCGCAGCAGGTCCGTCGTGGACTTGCCGCGCGTGTGCCGGACGCGCGACTCGGTGTCGGCCCGGACGTTGCGGTCTCCGACGATCTTGGCGAGCGCGGTCAAGCCGTCCGCCGCCAGCCGGGTCTCGGGGACCTCGACGTCCGCCAGCGCGACCGGCGGCGCTTCGGCGGGCCGGACGCCGAGCAGGTCGCGCAGCAGCGCCACCACCGGCTCCGGCAGCGGCGCGGCCCGGCCGGGGTCGCCCCAGCCGCTCCACAGCATGTCCCGCACCCCGCGCCTCCCCAGGTCGTCGACTTTGTGCTTACACTGTGACACATGACGTCGAATCGTCACAACAGACCGGCCGGGCGGACCGCCGACGACGCCGTGCTCGACGCGGCCCGCGAATGCGTGCTGGCCGTGGGCGTGCGCCGGACGACGCTCACCGACATCGCCCGCCGCGCCGGCGTGTCGCGGATGACGCTGTACCGCCGCTGGCCGGACGTCCGCACGATCGTCGCCGACCTGATGACCCGCGAATGGGTCGGGCTCTCGCTGCAGCCGCCCGATGACGGCCGTCCCGTCCGGCCCTGGTTCGTGGACGGCCTGGTCCGCGGCGTGCGGGCGTTCCGCGACCACCCGCTGCTCCGAAAGATCATCGAGGTGGACCCGGAGCTGCTGCTCCCCTACATCGTGGACCGCTGCGGCGCGAGCCAGCTGGTGTTCCTGGAGCAGTTCGAGGAGACGCTCAGGGCGGGCCACGCCGACGGGACGATCCGCCGCGACCACCCGGCCCGGCAGGCGCGGTCGGTGCTGCTGGTCGTCCAGTCCTACGTGCTGTCCGGGCCGACGATGATCGACGAGGCCGACGGCGGCCTCGACTCCGACGCCTTCGACGCCGACCTGCACCACGTCCTGGAGAGGATGCTCGCGCCATGAACGGACCGGACCCGCGGACGTCGCTCAACGCGGCGCGCAGGGAACGCGAGCTCGCCGCACTGCCCGGCGAGGTCGTGGACGTGCTCGTCGTCGGCCTCGGCGCGACCGGGGCGGGCGCCGCGCTGGACGCCGCGTCCCGGGGCCTGTCCGTCGCCGCGATCGACGCCCACGACCTGGCGTTCGGCACGTCCCGGTGGAGCTCCAAGCTGATCCACGGCGGGCTGCGCTACCTGGCGGCCGGGCAGGTGGACGTGGCGCACGAGAGCGCGGTCGAGCGGGGCGTCCTGATGCGGCACACCGCGCCGCATCTCGTCCGGGCGCTGCCGTTCGTCACGCCGCTGACGCCGCTGGTGCCGCGGTCCCGGGGCTACGCCACCCTGGCCGCCTACCACGCCGGGGACGCGCTGCGCCTGGCCGCGCGCACCCCGCGCTCGGTGCTGCCGGGCCCGCGCCGCCTGTCGGCGGTCGAGACGCTGCGGCTCGCGCCCGTGCTGCGCCCGTACGGGCTGCGCGGCGGGCTGCTGTCGTGGGACGGCCAGCTCGCCGACGACGCGCGCCTCGTCACCGCGATCGCCAGGACCGCCGCCGGGCACGGCGTCCGCGTCCTCACCCGCTGCCGCGCGGTCTCGCTCGCCGGCGACGGGGCGCAGGTCCGCGACGAGCTGACCGGCCGGGAGTTCACCGTCCGGGCGCGCTCGGTGATCAACGCGACCGGGGTCTGGG
>NZ_SMKT01000078.1 GCF_004348735.1 Actinomadura sp. KC06 | reverse complement strand
GGAGGCTGCGGCGCGGGTCCCGGCGGCGGGCCTGGCGGCGGCTCGGTGGGCGGGACCAGCGGTTCCGGGTTCGGCGCCGGATCCGGGGTGGGCGGCGGCACCGGCGGCGGCTTGGGAAGCGGCTTCTCGTCCATGCAGACCCCGTACCCGGCGATCGCGGCGCTGACCGTGCCACGGGCCGTCGAGCGGAGCTCGTCAGCTGAATGGCGGTGGGTGGGGGCTGGAGGACGGTCCGTCATGTGCACGTCCGCCCTCGGACAGGGCAGGATGGGGCCATGAGGGAAACCCGAGCGACCGCCGGCGGTCTGCGCACGGCGATCGAGCGCAGCGGTTACTACCCGGACCTGGTCGCGGACGCGGTCGAGTCGGCCATCGGGGACGAGCCCGTCGTCGCCTACGTCGTCCACCACGAGGCGACGTTCGACCCCGCGATGGAGGTGCGGCGGCACGTGACGGTGCTGGTCCTGTCGGCCAGCCGGCTGCTGGTGTGCCACACCGACGAGCACCCGCCCGGCGAGGGCATGGCGCAGCCGCACGCGTCCACCACGACCGAGGCCGTCAAGCTGGAGCGCGTCCAGTCGGTCGCGGTGACCCGGGTCGTCCCGGACCCGGCGTCCTACGTGCCGGGCGTGCCGCCGACGGAGGTCGTGCTGACCATCGGCTGGGGCGCCATCGCCCACATCGACCTTGAGCCCGCGACCTGCGGAGACGAGAACTGCGAGGCCGACCACGGGTACACGGGCAGCGTCACGTCCGACGACCTGTCCCTGCGGGTCAGCGAGGCCGCGGACGGCGCGGACGCCGTCGGCCACGTGCTGGCGTTCGCCGAGGAACTGTCCGCCGCGACCGCCCGGTGACCGCACCCGGCGCTGAGCCGCCCGTCCCCAGGACGCCCGTCCCAGGGCCGCCCGTCGTGGGGCCGCTTGTTCCGGAGGTGCCTGTTCCGCGGTACGGGGCGGGCGCGCTCGCCGATCTTCCGCCGTCGGTGCTGGCGTCGCTGGGCGTCGCGGACGCGGTGAACGTCCTGGGCCTGCCGCCGTCGCCGCGCGTCTGCGTCCTGCTGATCGACGGGCTCGGCTGGCAGCAGCTCAAGGCCCACCCGGACGAGGCCCCGTACCTGAACGCGATGGACGGCGGCGCGATCACCTCCGGGTTCCCGGCGACGACGGTCAGCAGCCTCGGCTCGCTGGGCACCGGCGCCCCGCCCGGCGCGCACGGGCTGCTCGGCGTGCAGGTGGCGATCCCGGGCACGGGCCGGCTGCTGAACTGCCTGCGCTGGCAGGACGACTCCGTCGTCCCGGAGGAGTTCCAGCCCGTCCCGACCGTGTACGAGCGGGCGGCGGCGGACGGCGTCGAGGTCGGCTACGTCGCGCTCCGCTACTACCGGGGCACCCCGCTGAGCCGCGCCACCACGCGCGGCGCCCGCTACCACGCCGCCGACGGGTTGGGGCAGCTCGTCGGACGCACCGAACTGGCCCTGCGCCAGGGCGACCGCTCCTTCGTCACCGTGTACCACGCCGACCTGGACTCGACCGGCCACCGCTACGGGACGGCCTCCGCCGACTGGCGGCACCAGCTCCGGTTCATGGACATGCTCGTCCAGCGGATCGCGTCCGTCCTGCCGCCCGGCGCGGCCCTGTACGTGACCGCCGACCACGGCATGGTCGACCCGACCGAGCGGGTGGACGTCGACACCGTTCCGGAGCTGCGGGACGGCGTCGCGCTCCTCGGCGGCGACGCCCGCGCCCGGTACGTCTACAGCGAGCCCGGCGCGCACGCCGACGTCCTCGCCGCCTGGACGGCACTGCTCGGCGACCGGGCGTGGGTCGTCCCGCGCGAGGAGGCCGTCGCGAACGGCTGGTTCGGGCCACTCGGCCCGGGGATGCTGGAGCGCGTCGGGGACGTGATCGCCGTCCCGCACGCCGACCTCGCGATCGTCGCGTCGGAGCGGGAGCCGTGGCTGGACCGGATGGTCGGCATGCACGGCTCCCTCGTCCCGGCGGAGCAGCTCGTCCCGCTCTTGACCACGTCCCGGCCCTGACCACGTCCCTGCACCGACCTGACCACGTCCAGGTCCCGAACCCGCGGGTAGGTGAGATGAACAAGGAATCGCCCCTCCCTAATCGGGGCGTCGGCGGTCAAACTGGCGGTGTGCACCCTCTCATCGAAGTGCCCGCGCTGGACCGGCTGCTCCGGCGGCAGACGCCCGTGGTCCTGCTGGACGTCCGATGGCATCTGGCGGGCCCCCCGGGGATCGAGTCCTACCGCAAGGGGCACCTGCCCGGCGCCGTGTTCGTCGACCTCGACCAGGACGTGGCAGGGCCGCCGGGCCCAGGCGGCCGCCATCCCCTTCCCGAGCCCGTCGCCTTCGAGTCGGCCATGCGCCGCGCCGGGGTGTCGCAGGGCGGTCTCGTCGTGGTCTACGACGACGCCGATTCCACGTCGGCCGCCCGCGTGTGGTGGTCGCTGCGGTACTTCGGCCACGACCGGGTCCGCGTCCTGGACGGCGGGTACCGGGCGTGGACGGAGGCGGGCCGTCCGGTGAGCGCCGACGACCCCGAGGTCAAGCCGGGCGACTTCATCGCCAACCCGGGCCGGCTGCCCGTGCTGGACGCGGAGGGGGCCGCCGAGCTGGCCACGGCGGGCGTCCTCCTCGACGCCCGCGCCGCCGAGCGGTACCGCGGGGAGCAGGAGCCCGTCGATCCCGTCGCCGGGCACATCCCGGGCGCCCGCAACGCGCCCACGTCCGGGAACGTCGGCGTGGACGGCCGGTTCCTGCCGCCCGAGCTGCTGCGCGAACGCTTCGCGCAGCTCGGCGCGACCGACGCGCTCGACGTCGGCGCGTACTGCGGGTCCGGCGTGACGGCCGCGCACGAGATCCTCGCCCTCAGCCTCGCCGGGATCCCCGCCGCGCTCTATGTGGGTTCCTGGTCCAACTGGGTGACGGACCCGTCCAACCCGATCGCCACCGGCGACCACTGAACCCGCGGGCCGGCACCGTCAGCCGGCGCCCATGCAGAGCAGGCCCGCCACCCCCAGGGGTCGGGCGACGGCGGCCAGGGCCCGCGATGGGCTCTGACCGGCGGCGAGGCGGGCGTGGAACGCGGACATGAACTCGGGCGTGGCCGCGTCCCGGACGGGCGCGACGCTGGCGATCACCGTCGCGGCGCCGAGGGCGAGCAGGACGCCCGCCATGCCGAGGACGGCGTCGCCCTCGTCGGCGCGGCCGATGTCGCACGCGGACAGTACGATCACGCGCGGTGGGACGGTCAGCTCGTCCAGGTCGTGGACCGTCAGGGGCCCATCGGCGAGGCGCAGGCGCGAGAACAGGGCGTTGCCCTGCCGGAACTCACCGTGGGCGGCGATGTGGGCGAGGGACGCGCCGTCCAGTGCGTCGCGGACGGTTTCCGCGCGTGCGTCGTCGCCGTCCAGGACGACGGCGTCCGGGTGGAGGCGTCGCAGGGCGTCGATCTCGCGTCCGGCGTGGCGCAGACCAGGCCCCGCGACAAGGACCGTGTGCCCGTCCGCAGGGCCGGAGTGGTCGCGGGCGTGCAGCCAGGCGCCGGCGGACGGCACGATCGTGAACGGCCGCCCGGCCAGGGACGGCAGCACCGCCCAGGGCAGGCCGTGCAGCGCGCCGGTCGGGGCGATGACGAGTTCGCGGCCGCCGAGGTCGGCGCGCAGCGGGGCGAGCAGGTGGCCGTCGAGGCGCTCGGCCGCGTCGGCGAGGGCGGTGAGGGCCTGCCCGTCGCCGTCGTCCCCGGCGAGGCGGCGCACGGCGTAGCGGAGCAGGCGCGTCTCGCGGGCGGTCGCGTCGCGCGCCCCCAGGCGGTGCCGCCGGAGCAGCCCGTCGGCGAGCGTGACGGCGTGCAGGTCCGGCCCGATCGCGATCATCTCGACCAGGGCGCGGTCGCCGAGCGCGGCGGCGATCTCGGCGAGGCCCGCGGAGCGGGGCGGGCAGGCGCCGGCCGGGCGGCGCCGCGTCCGCGCCCGCACCTTCGCCTCCAGGTCCGCCATCTCCCGGGAGAGCACGGGCGGGACGGCGCCGCCCCGCGCCGTGCCGGCCGTGCGCTCGACGCTGAGGGCGCGCAACGCCGCCAGCGCCGCCGCCCGCTCCGGGTCCTTCGGCGGACGGACGCGGGCCGGACGCGCGATCGCCCGCCTCCGTTCCTCGACGGCCAGCAGCTCCCGTGGCGAGCAGGCCAGGCCGAGACCGAACTCGGCCAGTTCCGTGGCGAGCCCGGACGCGCGGGCCCGCAGGTCAAGCGCGTCGAGCGCTTCGGCGTGGTCTTCGGAGACCTGGAGCCCGAGCTTGACCGCGGCTACGGCGCCTTTGCGGTCGGCCCGTGCGGAACGTTCGAGGGCGGCGGCGTGCCAGGCGGCGATCTGCGCGGACGCAGGGCCGCTTGCCCGTCCGACCGGCGAAAGCAGGTGCCCCGCCGGTCTGCCCAGGGACAGCGCCACCCGCGCGGCGACGATGCGGGCCTCGTCGGCGGCGTCGGCCCAGCCGCCGCTCTCCAGCCGTTCGGCCGTGGCCACGGCCGAACGCAGCAGGACCGCCGACCGTTCACCCGACGCCCACCGTGCGCGCAGCAGGACGTGCTCAGCCAGCAGCATCCATCCGGTGCGTTCCTGCTCCGCGAACGCGGCACGTGCCCGTTCGGCGGCCTCCGTGCACTGCTCCGCGTTCCCGGCGGCCAGTTCAGCATGGGCGAGAAGCAGGAATCCGTCCGCGACGTCACACCCGTAGCCGTTCGCCGTGGTCGCATCCAAAGCCGCAAGCAGGACGGGACGAGCCTCGTCTGGCAGACCCGCCAGGATGAGGGTTTCCGCCTGGTCGAACCAGCATTGCGCCAGGCGTTCACCTGTCAGATGCGGCTCGGCCTCGGCGTAGAGACGAAGCGCGCGCGGGACGTGCCCACGCCGCGCCATCGCGAAGCCGAGATTGCCCTTGGACATCGCAGTCTGGTGACGCAGCCCAGCCTCTTCGCCCACAGCGACCGCCTCCACGAGCGCCGACTCCGCCCCGGCGAAGTCGCCACGCAACGCCCGCGCCAGCCCCAGATTGGTGAGGAGGCCATTGAGAGCGGCCGGATCGTGCCCGCGCCTTAGGCGGGGCAAGGCTTGTGCGGCCACGTCGTGTGCTTCGTCTAGACGTCCGGCTCTTGCCAGGGCGCATGCCTTGTTCGCGGCTAGCCGGTCTGCGTCCGGGCCGTCCAGGACGGTCTCCGCCTCCTTCACGTGGGCCAGCGCCCCAGCGACGTCACCGCGCGCCGTGAGCAGCCCGACGAGGTTCATCCGCACCTGTGCCGCCGTATAGACGTCGTCGGCCAGTTCCAAGGCTCGATGAAGGAAAGCGAGACCTTCCTCTAGCCGTCCCAACTCCTTGGCGGCGAGCCCGGCCACCCGCAGCGCGAGCACTCCGCCGCCTTCGTCCAGGAGCGCGAGCGCTCGCGCGTACGCGTCGGCCGGGTCGGACGCGGCCAGTTGGAGGAGCTCGTCCTCGTCCGAGCCGGTCACAAGCGGATCCAGCTCGTGACGATCGACGTGCCGTCGTCCAGCCGGAACACCAGGCTCACCAGGCCCGCCGGGACGCGCGGCACGCAGAACAGCCCGGCGGTCTCCGCGCGGGCCGTGATCCCGCCCGGCGGCAGGTCCGGGTGCCGGACCTGGACGAGCGCGGCCGCGGACGGCACGATCCGCCCGGTCAGCTCGCGGTCCGGTCCGTGCTCCGCCACCTCGATCTCCACCTCGCCGCCGGGGCAGGTGAACGTCAGCACCCGCCCCGCCGTGCCGCGGACCCCGGCCGCCGCCGCGCGGCCGCCCCGGTCGCGCGAGAGCTCCGCGAGCGTCGCGCCCGGCGCCCGCCACGCGATCGACGCGCGCGCCGCCGCCAGAACGCCGTCCGGCACCGGGTCCAGCGCGTTGAACGCGTCGCGGACGCCCGCCAGCAGTTCGTCGTCGTTCACGGCACGAGCCTCCGCAGCGCCTCCAGGCAGCGCGCCCGGGTCGGGCCGACGCTGCCGACCGGGATGCCGAGCGCGGCGGCGAGCTCGGCCTGGCTCGGCGCGAGCGCGAACAGCCGCAGCAGCGTCCGGCAGCGCCGCGGCAGCGCGTCGAGCGCCGCGCCGACCCGCCCGACCCGCTCGCGGTCGAGCACCACCTGGTCGGGCTCCGGCTCCGGCGCGCGCGGCGCGGGCACGAGCGGCAGGTCGCGGGCGCGCCGGCGGACCAGCCGCAGGCTCTCGTTCCGCGCGGTCGTCGCCAGCCAGCACGCCGTCGCGCCCGGGTCACGCAACCCGTCGATGCGCTCCACCAGCCGCAGCCACGTGGTCTGCACCACGTCGCCGGAATCGGCGTCGTCCAACCCGTGCGAGCGGGCGATCGACCACAGCAGCCCGCTGTGCCGATCCACCAGCCGGGCCCATGCGTCGCCGTCGCCGCCGCGCGCCCGGACCACCAGCTCATCCGTACTGTCGTCCCAATGGGCCACCGAAGTCTCCTCCCGAGGCCCCCCGCTAAGCGCTCACCCTATGGCATCGACAGGTGACTCCGCGTGGGCGATTACCGCTTCACGGCCGAGCCGCTCTCCAGGACCGACCACGACGCCGAGATCCGGGAGGACGGGGTGCGCCACCGGATCGAGCACGCGGTCGGCCGCGGTGACCGCGTCGAGGCCCTGCGCCGCCGCGAGCCCGGCGATCCGCCCGGCCACCGCGGGCGCCGCGAACGACGTCCCGCTCCATATCGCATAGCCGTCGAACAGGTCGGGGTCGATGCCGCCCGCGGGCGGGCGCGTCCCGTCGAACCGGACGAACGTGCTGGCCACGTCCACGCCCTGCGCGCACGCGTCCACCCACCAGCCGTGGTTGGAGAACGCGGCCCGGACGCCGCCGTCCAGCGCCGCGACGCCGACGACGGGCTTCATCGCCGCCGGCCAGAACGGGCGCTCGGTCGCCGTGTTCCCCGCGCACGCCACCACGACCGTCCGGCGGCCGAGCGCCGCGATCGCCCGCGCCAGCACAGGGGACGGACGGTCGTCGTAGGTGTGGCAGCCGAGCGAGATGTTGACCACGTCGGCGCCGCCGCGCTCCGCGAGCCATTCCAGCGCGCGGATCACGTCCAGCTCGTCGCCGACGCCGTCGCCGCCGATCACGCGGCGCGCCAGGAGCCGCGCGGACGGCGCGTGCCGCAGCACCACGCCCGCGATGAACGTGCCGTGCCCGGCCTGCGCGTCCAGCTCGTAGTCCAGGTCGGCGTCGAGGACCTCCTCGACCTCGGCGTGCTGCTCCCGGTACCACTCCGCGTCCGCGTACCAGGGGTGCGGCGACAGGCCGGTGTCGAGGATCGCCACCGCCACATCGCGGCGCACCGCGGCGGCCTCGGGCGCGGGGAGGGGCGCGGCCGGACGGGGCAGGTCCGCGGGCCCGCTCCACCACATCGGCTGCCCGTGGACGAGATGGTTCGGCGACACGCTGAGCCGGCGGCGCCGCCCGTCCGCGACCCGGGCGCCCGCGCCGAGCCCGGACGCGAGCTCGCACACGTCCACCTTCGCCGCGGCCCGCAGCCGGAGCCGCGAGACGCCGCGCTCGTCGTGCCGCGAGTCGTACCAGCGCCGGACGAGGCCCTCGGCCGCGCCGGCGTCCTGCCCGGCGACCAGGATCTCGTCCCGGCGGATCAGCGCCGGGCGCCCCGGCGCCGGCTCCACCACGACCGCGTCGCGGTGCCGCGCCAGCACCCGTTCCAGCCGCGCCTGTTGATCGAACATCGGTCCCTCGCTCTCGCATCGGCCCCGGCCCCTGCACTCATCGTGCCCGCGGGGCGACGGTTCGTGACCGATAACGGACATCGGGACGCGGCCGGAGGCGGACGCGATCGTCTTGAACTTTCGCCGCGCGGCGGCGTCGCAGGCCCTACCCTGGTCGGTCAGCGCCCGTGAACGATGTGCATCCTGTGGTCAAGCGTTCGATAATCCGTGAACTCACGGTGGTGCGACACGTGCCGATGATGCACAATGAGGGACGCGGACGCCGACTTGGGACGTACGAGGCCGTAGGGGAAGACGAGCCTCGGTACAGATCCAGGAGGTCCGGTGACCGCACGTGGCGTTTTCTACGTCCACTCCGCGCCGCCTGCGCTGAGCCCGCACATCGAGTGGGCCGCCGCGGGTGTTCTCGGTGTGCCCGTTTCCCTTGAGTGGACAGATCAGGCGGCCGCACCGGGAACGCTGCGCGCCGAGCTGCATTGGGAGGGGAGGCCGGGCACCGCCGCCGGGATCACCTCTGCGCTGCGGACGTGGAAGCTGGTGCGCTTCGAGGCCACCGAGGACCCCACGCCGGGCACCGACGGCGTCCGGTTCAGCTTCACCCCGTCGCTTGGGGTGTTCACGGGCGTGATCGGGGCCAGCGGCGACATCATGGTCCCCGAAGACCGGCTGCGCTCCGTCATGGCGAACGCCGCGCACGGCAAGGTCGCCCTGGAGAACGAGCTGGACCGCCTCCTCGGCACCCCGTGGGACAACGAGCTGGAGCCCTTCCGGCGGGCCGGGGACGGCGCTCCCGTCCGCTGGCTGCATGCGGCGGTGTGACGCCCCGGTGACCCGCGCGGCCGTCTGACGCCCGACGCCGTCCCGCTGGAGCGCTCTCGTCCCGCAACGTGCGCGCCCCGCATGGATCGCCGCCGCCGCGACCCCGGCCGCCGACCCGGCAGCCGCCGCGACCCGGCCGCACCAGGAGCAGAACGCAGAACGGCCCGGCGGGTGAGAACCCGCCAGGCCGTTCGAGAGCCGTCAGAGGGCGCGTTCGAACGCGACCGACACGTTGTGGCCGCCGAAGCCGAACGAGTTGCTGAGCGCCGCGGCGGGGCCGTCGGGGAGCTTGCGGGGCTCGTCGCGGGCGATGTCCAGGTCGGCCTCGTCGTCGAGGTCCTCCAGGTTGGCGACGAACGGGACGAGGCCCTCCTTCAGCGCCAGGATCGTGAAGATCGACTCCAGCGCGCCGGCGCCGCCGAGCAGGTGCCCGGTCATCGACTTGGTCGCGGTGACGACGACCTTGGAGGCGACCTCCTCGCCTAGGCCCGTCTTGATCGAGGCGAGCTCGGCGACGTCGCCGGCGGGCGTCGAGGTGGCGTGCGCGTTGATGTGGACGATGTCGGCCGCCTCCAGGCCGGCGTCCGCGAGGGCCCGCTGCATCGCCTTGGCCTGCCCGGAGCCGGTCGGCTCGGGCAGCACGATGTCGAACGCGTCGTTGGAGTAGCCGGCGCCGGACGCGATCCCGTAGATCTGGGCGCCGCGGGCGCGGGCGTGCTCCTCCGTCTCCAGGATCATCACCGCCGCGCCCTCGCCGAGGACGAACCCGTCGCGGTTCTTGTCGTAGGGGCGCGACGCGCGCTCCGGCTCGTCGTTGCGGGTCGACAGAGCGCGCATGGAGCCGAACGACGCCATCTGCAGCGGATGGATGCACGCCTCGGTGCCGCCGCAGATGATCACGTCGGCGCGGCCCGCGCGGATCATGTCGATGGCGTAGCCGATGGCCTCGCCGCTGGACGCGCACGCGCTGACCAGGGCGTGCGAGCCCGCGGTGGCGCCGAACTCGATGCCGACGTGCCCGGACGCGCCGTTCGGCATCAGCATCGGGACGGTGAAGGGCGACACCCGCGCCCAGCCCTTCTCCCGGTAGACGTCGTAGCTGTTGAGGGCGGTGTGCAGGCCGCCGATGCCGCTGGACACCACGACGCCGAGCCGGTCGAGGTCCACGTCGAACCCGCCGTCGACGCCGGCCTTGTCCATGCCCTTCTGCGGCTTGCCGCCGCGCGACGGGGCGAACCCGGCGTCCGCCCACGCCTCCCGCGCCGCGATCAGCGCGATCGCCTGGTTGCGGTCGAGGCGGCGCAGCGACTGCCGCGGCAGCGTGTCGGCCGGGTCGGCCTTCAGCGTCGCCGCGAACCGGACCGGCAGGTCCTCGACGCCCTCGAAGGTCAGGGGCCGCACCCCGGACTCTCCGGCGAGCAGGGCGGACCAGGTCGACGGCAGGTCCCCGCCGAGTGGGGTCGTTGCACCGAGACCCGTCACGACGACTCTGGTCTGGCTCTTGCTCATGGCAGGTGCTCCTTGCGGACTGAAAAGGGGGCGGGTGCGGGCACGCCGCCGTCCCGGGTCGCCGGGACGGCGGCACGCCCGACCGCGTCAGCTCTTGGCCGGGGCTTCGTTGCTCTGGACGAAGTTGACGACGTCCTTCACCGTCTTCAGGTTGCGCAGCTCGTCGTCGGGGATCTCGACGCCGAACTGGTCCTGCGCGGCCACGGCGATCTCCACCATCGACAGCGAGTCGATGTCGAGGTCGTCGATGAAGTTCTTCTCCGGGGTCACCTCGGACTTGTCGATGCCGACGATGTCGTCGATGATCTCCGCGAGGCCGTCCAGGATCTGCTGTTCGGTGGCGACTTCTGCCATGATCTGCGTTTCTCCTTCGGTGGGTTGGTCCAGAGCCTGCGAGCAGGCGTGACGGCCTACGGGATCTGGATGACTTGGGCGGCGTAGGACAGCCCGGCGCCGAACCCGACCAGGAGGGCCGGGGCGCCGGACGGCACGTCGCCGCGTTCGATCATGCGGGAGAGGGCCAGCGGGATGGAGGCCCCCGAGGTGTTGCCGGACTGGACGATGTCGTCGGCGACGACGGCGTCCTTGGCCTTCACCTTGCGGGCGATCGCCTCGATGATCCGCAGGTTGGCCTGGTGGGGGACGATGGCGGCGAGGTCCTCCGGCCGGATCCCGGCGCGCTCGCACGCCTCGACCGCGACCGGCGCGATGGCGGTGGTCGCCCAGCGGAACACCGCCTGCCCCTCCTGCTGGATGAACGAGTGCCGGGTCGGAATGATGATCTTGTCGTGCTTGTCGCCGGCGCTGCCCCACACGACCGGGCCGATGCCGGGCGAGTCGCTGGCCGCGACGACCGCGGCGCCGGCGCCGTCAGCGAAGATGATGCAGGTGGAGCGGTCGGTCCAGTCGAGCCACTGGGACATCTTCTCCGAGCCGACGACCAGCACGTTGCGGGCGCTGCCCGCCCGGACGGCGGCGCTCGCGGTCGCGAGCGCGTAGCAGAATCCGGCGCAGGCCGCGTTGATGTCGAACGCGCCGGGGGCGTCGATGCCGAGCCGGTGCGCGACCTGCGGGGCGTAGCCCGGCATCGGCGACTCCGCCGAGCAGGTGGCGAGGATCACCAGGTCGATGTCGGACGGGGCGAGCCCGCTGCCCGCGAGCGCCTTCCCGCCCGCGTGCGCGCCGAGCTCGACGATGCCCTCGTCGTCCCCGGCGATGCGGCGCTCGGCGATGCCGACGCGGCTGCGGATCCACTCGTCGCTGGTGTCGACGGTCTCCGCGAGCTCGTCGTTGGTGACGATCCGAGCGGGGCGGTAGTCGCCGAACGCCAGGATGCGGGCGCCGGCCGCCGCCTCGGGGATGCGGAGCCCGCCGGTCATGACGCGTCCGCCTTGATCAGCTCGCGGGCCTTGTCGAGGTCCGCGGGGGTCTTGAGGGCGACCCGCTCGACGTCCGGCAGCTCGCGGCGGGCGAGGCCGGTCAGCGTCCCGGCGGGCGGCAGCTCGATGATCGCGGTGACGCCGAGGTCGCGCATCGTCGCCATGCACGCGTCCCAGCGGACGGGCGCGCTGACCTGCTCGACGAGCCGCGCGACGAACTCGGGGCCGTCCTCGACGACGGCGCCGTCGCGGTTCTGCAGCAGCCGCGTCCGCGGGGCGGCGACGGGCGCGCCGGACGCGACGCGGCGGAGCACGTCGACGGCGGGCGCCATGTGCTCGGTGTGGAACGCCCCGGCGACCGACAGCGAACGGAGCCGCGCCTTCGCGGGCGGGTCGTCGGCGAACCCGGTGAGGGCCTGGACCGTCCCGGCGGCCACGACCTGGCCGGCGCCGTTGACGTTCGCGGCGGTGAGCCCGTGCTTGTCGATGGAGGCGAGGACCTCGTCGGGTTCGCCGCCGAGCACGGCGGTCATCCCGGTCTCGGTGACGGCGGCGGCCTCGGCCATCGCCCGTCCCCGCTCCCGGACGAGGACCAGCGCCGCCTCGGGCGACAGGACCCCGGCGATCGCTCCCGCGGCCAGCTCGCCGACGCTGTGCCCGGCGACCACGGCGGGGACGCCGTCCTCGGCGCCGTACAGGGCCTCGTAGGCGGCGAGCGCGGCGGCGACCAGCAGCGGCTGCGCCACCGCGGTGTCGCGGATCTCCTCGGCGTCCGCGGTCGTCCCGTAGCGGACCAGGTCGAGCCCCGTGACGGCGGACCACCAGGCCAGGCGGTCGGCGACTCCGGGGATCTCTAGCCAAGGCTGCAGGAAGCCGGGGGTCTGGGCGCCCTGGCCGGGCGATGCGAGGAGAATCACCAGACCAGCCTGACGGCAACGCCCCCCGCTCTACGATGCGGATCAGCACGAAGTTTGGTCGGACCCCTTTGTACAACCCCTACAAGCCCGTGATTACCAGCGCTTTTGGAAGCGTCCAAGGACCAGTGCGATACGGAGGGTGAACGCGTTGCGCCCGTCGGTCGGCGCGAGGCCGGTGAGTTCGGTCACGCGGCGGAGCCGGTACCGGACGGTGTTGGGGTGGACGAACAGCAGCCGCGCGGTCGCCTCCAGCGACGAGCCCTGCTCCAGATAGGTCGTCAGGGTGTCGAGAAGCGGGGCGCCCGCGGCGAGCATCGGGTTGTAGACGTTCTCCACCAGGTGGCGGCGCGCGTCGTCGTCGCCGTCCAGGGCCCGCTCGGGCAGCAGCTCGTTGGCCTGGACGGGGCGGGGCGCGTCCGGCCATCCGGCGGCGGCGCGCAGCCCCGCGACGGCGGCCTGCGCGGACCGGGTCGAGTCGTACAGGTCGGGGACCTGCGGGCCGACGACGACGGGGCCGGGCCCGCACTTGGCGGCGATCGGCCGGGCCGCGTCCATCGGGTCGGTGTCGCCGCCGACGATGACGATGACGCGGCGCCCCTGCACGCCCGCGAGCACGTCGGCGCGGGCGCGGCGCGCGGCCAGCTGCATCTGGTCGATGGTGACCTCGGGCTCCTCGTCCTCCGGCGTGAACCCGGCGATGACCGTGACGGGCTTGGACGTCCAGCCGAGCGCGGCGGCCCACGAGTGCATGCCGTCGTCGACCTCGTCGCGCAGCACCGCGTTGACGACGAGGGCCTCCAGCCGCGCGTCCCAGGCGGCGCGGGTCTCGGCGGCGCGGGCGTACACCTGCGCGGCGCCGAACGCCACGTCGCGGGTGTAGCGCAGGATCGCCTCGCGGAGCTGGGCCTCGCCGCCGGGCGCGGCGAGCTCGTCCAGCCGGGTCTCCACCACGTCGATGATGACGCGGACCATGTCGATGGTGTGCTGCAGCTTGATGGCGCGGAGCAGCTCGCGGGGCGCGGTGCCGAACACCTCCCCGGCGATGGCCGGACGGGTCTTCTCCTCGTTCTTGAACCATTCGACGAACGCGGCGATGCCCGCCTGCGCGACGAGGCCGATCCAGGAGCGCTGGTCGGCGGGCATGCGCCGGAACCAGGGGAGCTGCTCCTCCATGCGGTTCAGCGCCGCGGTGCCGAACGTCCCCATCGCCTTCTCCAGGCGCTGGGTCGTCTGCTCGCGTATCTCGGCCTCGCTCGCGGTGTCCACCTCCCCAGGGTGCCATTACCCGGAGGTGACCGGCCCATCGCGGTCGCACCTTTCCGTGCGCCGGTCAGGCGGGTGTCACCCCGGCGGCGTGTCCGAGCGCGATGGCGGTGAGGTTGCGGAGCGAGGCGGAGCCGGGCCGGAGGTAGTCGCTGTGCCCGCCGCCGCCCGCGTCGAACACCCGCGCGCCGAACCCCGGCGAGACGGGGTCGGGGCCGAGCCCGAGCCCGAAGACGCGGACGTGGGGGACGTCCTCCATCCAGTCGGTCGTGCCCCGTCCGGCCCAGATCCGGGCGGCGCCGCCGAGTTTCGCGGCCGTCGGCGCGGCGGTGCCGGGGCTGCCGTAGAGGGCGATGTCGGTGACCTGCCGCCAGGCCGCGGTGTCGGGGCCGTCCAGTGCCGCCCGGCCGCACACCACGGAGCCGTAGCTGTGGCAGAGCAGCCCGACGCCGACGGACGGGTTGACGGCGTGGACGCCCTTCAGGAAGCGGCGAAGCGCCACGCCTCCCTCACCGGCGCGCTCGTCGGTGAGGACGTCGTTGCTGAACGTCTCCGGCGCCGCGTATCCGAGCCATGCCACCACGGCCAGTTCAGGATCGGGTGACCCGGCCGCGGCCTGCGCGTAGAGGGCGTGCGCGCCGCCGCCCGGCGTCGACCACGGCTTGCCGCCGCGCGTGTCGAACGTCGTCAGCGTCGTGTCGGCGCCGGGCACGAGGACCGCGATCCGCCGCGCCCGGGTGAGGTCGCCGATGACCTCGACGGCCCGCCCGTTGCCGCGCGCGTCGAAGTGGAGGAACCGGCGGCCCGGCCGGAGGAACGCGCCGAGGGCCCGCGCCCGGTCGGTGTCGCCGACGTCCTGCGCCGTCGTGAGGGCCCTCTCGATGGACCGGCGCTCGGCGGTGTACCGGACGTCCAGCGTGGAGGGCGCCATGTCGGGGACGGCGACGGGCGGCGCGTAGGGGTCGGCGTGCCCGGTCCCGGCGGTCGTCAGCAGGACCGCCGTGATGGACACGGCGCAGGCCAGGGCTCTACGGAGCCGTCGGGCGCGCTTCGGGACGATCGTGCGTGGCGGCGGCATCGTCGTCTTTCTACCATCCAAGATCGTCCGGGGGCGTCGTGGCGCGTGTCACATCCGGGGCGCCGCGCGGGGCCGTTCACAGCGCCGCGCCCCGACCCCGAGCGCGGCGAGCGCGACGGCGAAGACGGCCAGCCAGACGAGCCGTTCGGCGACCCATTCCGGCTGGTCAGGCGCGGTGTGCAGTCCTGGCAGGGTACCGAAGGCGAGCAGCGCCCCGACCGTGACGCCCAGCAGCGCGGTCTGGTGCCACAGGAAGATCGTCATGGCGGAGCGGCCGGACGCGGAGATCGCGGCCCGCACCCGGGCGCGTCGCGTCCAGCGGGTCAGCGGGCCGTGCAGGAGCAGCGCCAGGCCCGTCTGGGCGAGGCCGAACGACACGGCCGCGAGCGTGGGCGGGCTGAGGTTGGAGACCGCCGCGCCCGGCACGCCGACCATGCTCGCCGGATACCCGGCGAACAGGATCAGCCCGGCGGTCCCCGCCGCGCCTCCGCCGACCAGGACGAGCCCGGCCCGGCGGGAGCGCAGCGCCCCCTCCGCCCAGCCGATGCCGAGGTAGAACGGCACGAGCCAGCCGGTGAGGACGGTGGCCCAGCCCGTCCAGGCGGGCGCGTCCAGTGCGAAGCGGCCGATGTCGATCACGGCGGTCGCGGCGACGAGCAGGGCCGCGCCGCGGAGCCGGAGCCGGGCCCAGACGGCCGCGATCAGGGGAGTCGCCGCCGTGAGCACAACGTAGACGCCAAGGAACCACAGCGGGCTGATCACCAGTTCGATCAGCGTGCGGACGCCGTCCGCCGAGAACCCCGCCCATCGCAGGAGGGCCGCGGCCGGGAGCCAGGCGAGGAGCAGGACGGGCACCGGCCGCGCGAAACGGGCCAGGCGCCGCCGCAGCCTCGGGCCCCACGGCAGGCCGGGACGAAGCCCTTTCGCCGCGGCGTAGCCGCCGACGAGGAAGAACACGGCGAGCGTCTGCAGCACCCACGAGATGGGGGTGAGGTCCGGCATCGTCTTCAGTGGGCTTGTCACGCGCAGGTGCTCTCTGGAGCCGTCCGAGACGAAGGCGGTGACCAGCCAGTGGCCGAGGACGACGCCCAGGATCGCGAAGGCGCGCAGCGCGTCGACGGCCAGGTCGCGAGGGGACGAGTCGTGAACGGCCGGGCGCGCTGCCGGCTCAACAAGCACGGGTGACCTCCGCGGCGCGGCCGAGGGCGATCAGGGCGAGGTTGCGGAGCGCGCGGGAGCCGGGCCTCAGGTAGGCGCTGTGCGGGCCCGTCCCGGCGTCGAAGCGCAGCGCGCCGAAGCCCGGCGAGACGGGGTCGCGCCCGAACCCCAGGCCCGCGAAGCGGACGTTCGGCACGTACCGCGTCCAGTCGCCCTTAGCGCGGCCCGCCCAGACGCGGGCGGACGTCCGGAGGTCCGCGACGCTGTCCGCCGTGGTGCCGGGGCTGCCGAACAGGGCGATCTCGTCCACCGGCAGTGGCGCGAGATGCGGGGCCGCCTTGGCGCAGACCACCGAGCCGTAGCTGTGGCAGAGCAGCGCGAACCGTCCATGCCCGTTGACGCGGTGAACGGCGGTGAGGAGTTGGCGCAGGACCGGCGCGCCCTCCTCGGCCCGTCCGCTCGTCAGGACGCCGGTGCTGAGCGACGACGGCGAGTCATAGCCGAGCCAGGCGATCAAGGCGAGTCGTGCGCCCGGCGCGGCGGCGCGGGCCTGCCGGTAGAGCGCCCGGCCGCCGCCACCCGCGAACTTGGGGGAGTCGTAGTTGGTCAGCGAGTTGTCCGCGCCGGGCACCACGACGGCGATCCGGTCGGCGCGCCGCAGGTCGCCGATGACCTCGACGACCCGTCCACGGCCTCGGGGATCGAACGACAGGAACCGCCGTCCGCCGCCGAGGAACGCCGTCAACGCGCGCGTCCGGTCGCCGTCGCGGACGTGCCGCGCGGTCGCCAGCGCGCGTTCGATCTCCCGGCCGGCGGCCTGGTAGCGGAGGTCGAGCGTCGCCGCCGAGAGGCCGGGCGCCGGGCCGGGGGCCGCGTACACGTCCGCGTCACCGGTCGCGGCGGCCGCCGACCCGGCCGCGGACCCGGCCATCGCCAGGACGGACACGACCGCGACGGCCTTGCGAACGCTGGGCACCCGAAACGTCCTCCCTGGTCAGTGGCTTGAAGCACTGACCAGGAAGCTAGAAACCGGAGGCCGTAGCGCGGATCAACCGGCGGTGTGGTCTTCCGGGATGCGACCCCGGTGCCACGGATGCGCCCTGAGTATCAGTCGCCCGGACGGACCAGCCCGACCTCGTAGGCGTAGACGATCGCCTGCGGGCGGTCCCGGAGCCCGAGCTTCATCAGGATCCGCCCGAAATGCGTCTTGACGGTCTGCTCCGCGACGACGAGCGCGTGCGCGATCTCACCGTTGGACAGGCCGCGCGCCACCAGCGTCAGGACCTCGGTCTCCCGCTCCGTCAGCTCCGCCAGCCGCGCCCGGGACGGCGCCCGCGGCCCGCCGAGCCGGGAGAACTCCGCGATGAGCCGCCGGGTGATCGACGGCGACAGCAGCGCGTCGCCCGCCGCCACGATCCGGACGGCGTCCGCCAGCTCCGTCGCGGACGCGTCCTTCAGCAGGAACCCGCTCGCCCCTGCGCGCAGCGCCTCGTAGACGTAGTCGTCCAGGTCGAACGTGGTGAGCATGAGGATCTTCGGGGCGTCGTCGGCGGCGTCCGCGAGGATGCGGCGGGTCGCCTCCAGACCGTCCATGACCGGCATCCGGACGTCCATCAGCACCACGTCGGGACGCAGCGCGGCGACGCGGCGCAGGCCCTCCTCGCCGTTCACGGCCTCGCCGACGACCTCGATGTCGGGCTGCGCGTTCAGCAGCACGCCGAACCCGGCGCGCACCATGCCCTGGTCGTCGACGATCACGACGCGGACCGTCACGTCCGCTCCCGCGCCTTCACCGGCAGGTTGGCGGTCACCGCGAATCCTCCGTCCGGTGTGGGGCGGGCGGTCAGCTCGCCGCCGAGCGCGGTGGCCCGCTCCCGCATCCCGACCAGCCCGTGGCCCCCGCCAGGAAGCCCCGGGCCCGGGGCCTGGCCGTCGGCGGGCGGCCCGTTGACGACGCCGAGCCACACTATGCCGTCCGCGCGGGACGCCTCGACCTCCACCTGCGAACCCGGCGCGTGCCGCATCGCGTTGCTCAGCGCCTCCTGCAGGATCCGGTACGCGGTGAGGCCCACGCCCGGCGGGAGCCCGGCGAGGTCGCCGTCCAGCCGGGTCGTGACCCGCAGCCCCGCTGCCCGCGCGTTGCTCACGAGGTCGTCCAGCCGGTCGAGGCCGGGCTGCGGCGCGGTCTCGGCGCCGTCCGCCGAGCGCAGGACGCCGAGGACCCGGCGCAGCTCCGTCAGCGCGTCCAGCGCCGTCGCGCGGATCTCGGCGAGGTCGCGGCGGGTCTCGTCCGGGATCGCGTCGACCTTGTAGGGCGCCGCCTCCGCCTGGATCGCGATCATCGACATGTGGTGCGCGACGACGTCGTGCAGCTCCCGCGCGATCCGCTGCCGCTCGGTCAGCACCGCCTCGGCGTCCTGGTGCCGCCGCTCCTCCTCGGCGAGCCGCAGCCGCTGCTCGGCCAGCTGCCGCCGCGAGGTCTGCCGGAGCCGGACCGCGTACCCCACCGCCAGCGGCGGGACGAGCAGCACCGACGCGTTGAGAGCCGTCTCCGAGTCCTTGAGCCACACTCCGGCGAACGACAGCATCGCGACGCCGAGCGTGACGTCTCGCGAGCAGCGCACCGCCACCGTGTACACGCAGGCGAGCGCGGTGATCGCGCCCCACGGGACGTACGGCGTGCTCAGCCACCCGCCGACGTCGACCAGCAGCGTTCCGAGGAAGCTCCACCGCCACGCGGCGAGCGGATGCAGGTCGCGCAGCACGAACGGCGCCGTCACCGCGAGCGCGATGAACAGCTCGGTCGCGGCGGACATCTCGGCGCCGCGCCGCATCGACTCGTCCGACAGCAGCGATATCGTCCCGCCGATCATGATGACGGTCAGCGCGAGCCCGAGCGCGTTCACCACGACCCCGAACCGCGCCCGCCCGACGCCGACGAACCGCGTCCATCTGAGCAGGAACGGCCAGGGACGGTCGAGCGGCGCCGGGTCGGCCCGGCCCGTCACCGCGGCGGCCAGGAGAACGTCCCGCAGGACGTACCGCAGCAGCGCGTTCTCCCCGGCCATGAGCCCAGGCTAGAGAAGACCCGGGCGTACCTGGATGACACCGTGGTGGGACACGTCGTGTCATACCTGGGTACGGTGCGATGCGTGGAGCCCGTCGAAGCCCTGCGCCGTATCGCGTTCCTGCTGGAGCGCGCCCACGAGCCGACCTACCGCGTGCGGGCCTTCCGCACGGCCGCCGACCTCGCCGGGCGGACGTCCCGCGACGACCTCGCCGCCCGCGCCGAGGCGGGCACGCTGACCGCCCTGCCCGGCATCGGCAAGGTCACCGCCCTCGTGATCGAGGAGGCGCTGCGCGGCGAGACCCCCGTCTACCTGCGCCGCCTGGAGGCCACCGAAGGCGAGCCCGTGGACGAGGCCGCCGCCGCCATCCGCGCCGCCCTGAAAGGCGACCTGCACACCCACAGCGACTGGTCGGACGGCGGCTCGCCCATCAGGGAAATGGCCGAGACTGCACGCGCGCTCGGCCACGAATACCTCGCCCTCACCGACCATTCCCCGCGCCTGAAGGTCGCCAACGGCCTGTCCGCCGACCGCCTCCGCCGCCAGCTAGACGCCGTCGCCGAGCTCAACGAGTCGCTCGCGCCTTTCCGCATCCTCACCGGCATCGAGGTCGACATCCTGGAGGACGGCACCCTCGACCAGGACTCCGACCTCCTCGACCGGCTGGACGTCGTCGTCGCCAGCGTCCACTCCAACCTCCGCATGGACCGCGTCGCGATGACCAAACGCATGGTCGCCGCCATCGCGAACCCGCGCGTGAACGTCCTCGGCCACTGCACCGGACGGATCGTCAAAGCCGGCGGCAAACGCGGCGGCCTGCGCCCCGAGTCGGAGTTCGACGCCGCACTCGTCTTCGACGCCTGCGCCGCCTACGACGTCGCCGTCGAGATCAACTCGCGCCCCGAACGCCTCGACCCGCCGAAACGCCTCCTGCGCCTGGCGGTCGAGGCGGGCTGCCGCTTCGCCATCGACTCCGACGCCCACGCCCCCGGCCAGCTCGACTGGCAGCCCTACGGCTGCGAACGGGCCGCACGCTGCGCCGTCCCCGAGTCCCAGATCGTCAACGCCCTGCCCGCCGGCGACCTCCTCGCCTGGACCCGTTCCGCACTCTGAGGACCCTGGGGTACCGATGACCGAGATCACGCATCGCATCGTCCAGTCGGAGAGCGGGCTGCGCATGCACGTGGCCGAGGCGGGCGAGGGGCCGCTCGTGCTGCTCCTGCACGGCTTCCCCGAGTGCTGGTACTCGTGGCGGCACCAGCTCACCGCGCTAGCCGCCGCCGGTTTCCACGCCGTCGCGCCGGACCAGCGCGGCTACGCCCGGACTGGCGGCCCGGCGGACGTCTCCCAGTACTCGATCCTGCATCTGGCCGGGGACGTCGTCGGCCTGATCGCCCCGCTCGACGCCGACCGCGCCGTGGTCGCCGGGCACGACTGGGGTGCGCCGGTCGCGTGGGCGGCCGCGCAGATGCGCCCCGACCTGGTGCGCGGGGTGATCGGGATGTCGGTGCCGCACCGCCCGCGCGGCAGCAGACCGCCGGTCGAGTCCATGCGCCGCCTGTTCGGCGACGGCTTCTACATGGTCCATTTCCAGCGGCCGGACGTCCCAGAAGCCGGTCTCGACCGCGACCGGGCCGCCACGTTCCGCCGCGTCCTGTACGGCCTGTCGGGCGAGGCCCCCGCGCCCCTGCTGACCATCCCGGACGGCGGGGACTTCCTCGACACGCTCGCGGAACCCGAGAAGCTCCCGGCCTGGCTGACCGACGACGACATCGCGACCTACGTGGCCGAGTACGCGTCCAGCGGCTTCACCGGACCGGTCAACTGGTACCGCAACCTCGACCGCAACTGGGAGCTCACCGCCGCCTGGCACCGGGCTCGGATCGGCCCGCCCGCCCTGTTCATCGCCGGTGACCGCGACGTCACCGCCGTCGGCGCGCGGGACGCGGTCGGCTCCATGAGCGACTTCGTGCCGAACCTCCGCGACACGGTCTGGCTGTCCGGTTGCGGCCACTGGACGCAGCAGGAACGCCCCGCCGAGGTCAACGACGCCATGATCGGCTTCCTGCGCGGGCTCTGAATGTCGGAGGCGGGGCGTACGGTCGCCGCGTGAACCGCACCGACCGCTTGTACGCACTCGTCGAGGAGCTGCGGGCCTGCGCGCCGCGCCGGGTCAGCGCGCGGGAGCTGGCCGCGCGGTACGAGGTCAGCGTCCGCACGATCGAGCGCGACATCGGCGCGCTGCAGCAGGCCGGTGTGCCGATCTTCGCGGACGTGGGCCGCGCCGGCGGCTACACCCTCGACAAGAGCCGGACGCTGCCGCCGCTGAACTTCACGCCCGCCGAGGCCGTGGCGGTCGCGATCACCCTGTCCCGGGCGGGCGGGTCGCCGTACTCCCGGTCCGCCCGCACCGCCCTCCACAAGATCGTCGCGGCGATGTCGGCGACCGACAGCGCCTCGGCCCGCGAGCTGGCCGAACGCGTCCGCTTCATGACGCCGCCAGACGGGACCGACCCGGCGCCCACCTCGGTGCCCGCCGTCCTGGAGGAGGCGATGTCCGCCCGCCGCGTCGTCCGGCTCCGCTACGTCGACGCCGACGGCACCGAAACCGAACGCGACGTCGAACCGGTCGCGTTCACCGCGGTCTCGCTGCGCTGGTACCTGATCGGCTGGTGCCGCCTCCGCGACGGCGCCCGCGTCTTCCGCACCGACCGCATCCGCCGCGCCACCCTCCTGGACGAACGCGCCCCAGAACGCGGCTTCGACGAGATGTCGCCCCCACCGACCGACTACGTCATCCGCTCCCTCGAACTCGTCTGAGGCATGAAAATTCAAAGGCCCGAACGGCTTCTCTGCCGATTGAAAGTGAACGGCGTAAAAGTTAGCCTCCCGGTGCCCTGAAGCCGCCTCCCCAATGGCGTCCGCTCCAGCGAAGGGGAAATTCGTATGCGCAGAGGGATCGCCGCGGCCGCCGCGCTCGCCGTGGCCACGACGCCGGTCACACCGGCCGCGGCCGGTCCGCCCCTCCTCCACGGCCCGGACGGAGTCGCCATCGAGATCGCGACCGTTCACGACTCCGGGTGCCCCATCGGCACCGTCCGCGCGGCCCTCAGAAACGGCGCGGACGCGTTCGCCGTCATCTACAGCGAGTACATGGCGCAGGCGGGTGGTTTGTCGGATCCCTGGGCCTTCCGAAAGAGATGCCAGATCGCGCTAAAGGTCCATGTCCCGCAGGGGTTCACCTACGCCGTCTCGTCGACGGACCACCACGGTCTCGCTTCCCTGGAGGAAGGCGCGACGGCCACCTACAAGGCCACCCACTTCTTCACGGGTCAGCCGCGGCCCGACATGACCGCACACCACCTCCACGGCCCCTACGACGACGAGTGGACGTTCACGGACCGCCCCCCACCGGACCAACTCGCCTTCAAGCCGTGCGACGAGAACCCGAACCTCAACCTCTACACCGAGGCCCGAGTCGACAAGGGAACCTCGGACCCGTCGAAGACCAGCTTCATCGCCATCGCCGCCGAAGCCCACACCACCTACCACTTCACCTGGAAACGCTGCCCCTAGCCCGCCGAACGACCACGTCCTCCGCCTCTCGAACTCGTCTGACTTCGTCGTCGCGCTCAAGTCGGCTTCAGCGCGCTGCACGGTAGGCGGCCCACTCGAGCGCGGCCAACTCCATGGCTTTGGTCCACGACGATTGGTCGTGCCCGGCGATCTCAGTCCACAGGTTCGCACTCGCCGCTGCGAAAGCGGCCAGGACATCAGGTGGGGCGACCGACCACGCCGGGAGCGGGCTCACGACCTCTTCGGCCTGTGCGGCGCTGTGCCCGGCGGCCATGAGCCGCAGAATCAGGCAGGCCGGGTCCACCCATCCAGCGTCCCTGGTCGGCCACGCCCAGTCGATCAGAACGGCGCGCCCGTCGATGATGATGACGTTGTCGGGCGCGTAGTCGGTGTGCAGGAGCGCATCGCCCGCCAAGAGGTGCGCGTGCTGGGGCTCGGTGAAGTAGGGCTTCCAGCGCTGCTCGGCCAGTTTGATGGGAATGTCGGGAGCAGGGATCGAGCCCAGCTTCTTCATGGTCTCGATCAAAAGCGGAAGGTCGTGCGAACCCGGTGTGTAGCTGGCGTGCCGCCCGTCCACCGCCTCGAACACCAGGAGATCCCAGCCGTTGCCGACCAGCCGGAGCAAGCAGCGGGGGAGATCTCCGCGACGAACGGGCCGACCGCCGCCTCCATCTCCTGAGTCCGGCGGCGCGCGTGGTCTTGGCGCAGCCCCTTCACGAAGACTCTTCCTCGGTCGGTATCGAGCAGGGCGGCTATCGCTGAGTTCTTGCCCTCGGGCATGGTCGTCGCCGAGTAGATGGTCCCGGTCCAGCCTTCGACCTTCGTCCGGACGGCCTCCGGCAGCTCAGCCCAATGCATCCGTTCGACTGCCATCAGGGTCCTGTTCTCTATGTCGAGACGATGCCGCCGGGTCGGTGCGGGGCGGGTCGACGAGTTCGATGCCGATGGCGACGACGCCCAGGGCTTCCCGTTCGGGCGGGTAGATCTGCCGGATGTTCGCGAGCTGCTCGTCCCGGGTGGCCAGAGGATTGACCGAGGTGACGGCCTCGTGGTCGAACATTTCCTCGAAGCTGGTGTAGCGGGCAATTCGGGTGACCCGAGTGAGGATCTGATCGCCTTGGCAGCGGAACCGGATCAGCGAGCCTTCCTTGATCTTCTTGCGGCTGGAGTCGTTGACGCGGATCTCGGTGGTCTTGCGGCCAGTGGCGATCAGGTCGAAATAGCGCTTGTAGATGCCCATTTCGTGGGCGCGGACGGGCAGGGTGCCGGGTCGTGCGGTCATAAGGCGGCCGAGTTCCTTGACGGTGAACGAGCGGAAGAAGTGCTTGGGATCGGTAAGTAACCGGCCGACGAGCCAGACGAGTGAATCGACGTAGTTGTCGAGTTCGCCGGGCCAGGTAGTGGTGTCGAGCATCCAGGGCTCGACGTCGGCGGGCAGGTCGTCTTTGCCCTGTCCGCGCAGGAGCGACTTGGACAGCTTCGCTCCGGTCGGCGCGAGGACCTGTGGGGTGAAGATCCGCATCGGCATTTGCGCGGCAGGGGTGCCCAGCGCGCCCAGCGCGCCGTCGACAAGCTGGCAGCCGAAGGCCCAGTCGCCGCCCTTCATCATCACGTGCAAGACGTCGCGGTCGCGGCCGAATGCGCGTTCTTTGACCAGGTTGCGATAGAGAGTGGCCAGGTCGAGGTAGGGCTGATCGTCCTCGGGGTCGACGTGGCTCTCATAGGGGCCGTGGTCCAGGCAGACTGCGGTGAATGTGGCACCGTCCTCGTCGAGCCGGACCAGTTTGGTCCGGTCGGCGCGTTTCTCCGCCCAGCCGCAGTCGGGGCAGGGAATGCGGATGTGGACGGTGCCGTGCGAGGGCGCCATCCACCACCGAATGTCCTCCAGCCGTTCCAGGGTGCGCAGGAACTCCGCCCGGAACCCCGGCCTTGCCTGTTGGCCGCTGTAAGTCTCCACCGCGTAGTCGGTGTCGGTGGCCTCGGACAGCGAGTCGAAGAACTCGACATAGTAGGTGTCGATCAGTTCGGAGATCTTGTCCTTGCCCAGGGCATGGATGTAAGTCTGTTGGTAGGCGTGATGAGTTTCGGGGTCGAGTACGACGTCGTGTGGGGCGTTGTCCAGTGCCCCGAAGCGCACCATCGTGTCGATGGAGAACTCGCGGCGGGCGATCTCGGCTAGCAGGAAAGCGGCGGTCTGGACCAGGTTGGTGCCGAGATGCGGAGCTCCGTTGATCTGGGTGCCGACCACGAACTCGATCCGTGCCGGCCGGGTCGCCAGCACGCGCGGCCTGAGGAGGTCGATGGCGCGCAGCAGGGCGTTGGCCAGGACGCTGTTCGGCGAGATCAACAACGTCGACTGCCCGTTGCGGGGCAATGAGATCACACTCCCCGACTCGGTTTGGGCAGGCGCAGGTTGGCGCAGATGAAGTCCAGCCGCGCGGCGGCAGAGTCGGGAGCGACGAACACCGGCTCGTAACCGGCGTCGTAGTAACCCTGCACGATTAGCTCGTGGACCCGGCGGATCTCGCGATCCTTGGCCCAGACGATGTCATCGGGGTCTTCGAAGGTGTCCAGCGGGTCCAGCACGAAGATCGCGTCGTAGCGGTAGCGCTGGGTCGCCTCCTCCAGCCGGGGGGTCGGCTTGAGCCCGAAGAAGCCTTCCCAGCCGTAGCCATCGGGGATGCCGCGGTTGTAGAACCTGATCCCGCTGGTGTGCGCGGTGTATTCGGTGATGAACGCCTCCAGCACTTCTAGGGAGTATTCGCGCCGGTCCTCGCGGCGCAGGTGCCGTCCGAGCCGTTCGCGGTGCTTGCGGTAGATCTCCCGACCGGGCTCCTCCTGCATGCAGGGGATGCCGGCGGCGTGGATCCGCTCGATCAGGTCGTCCTTGCCCGACGACGGGCCGCCGGTGATGACATAGCGGCGTGACGGGCCGTCGGCTGCGGCCTCGATCGCCGCCGCAAGCGGGTTTGTCGTTGTCACTGAGCCGATCCGTTCTCGTCGATGGCGGTGGGATGCGGGTCTTTGCCGAGCAAACCGTCCGCCCAGGTCCTAGCCAGCCCGGTTTCGTCGTGCAGGGCGTGGACGAACTGGTCACGGCTGGCGCCACCGGCGGCGGCCTCGGTCAGCCGGGACGCCTGCGACTCGGTCAGCTCCGGCGTCCAGCCGGCCAGGGCGAGTAGGTCGTCGACCGAGGTGTCGGATTCCGGGGCGTAGTCGGTGGGGTAGCCGATCGCCTCGGCGCGGGCGGCAGCCCAGCGCCAGGCCGCGGTCACCGCCGCGTGGATCAGGTCGATCCGGTTTGCGCGGAGGCTGATCAACCGCTCGACGGCGATCAGTTCGGCACGAGCGGCGTAGAGGGCTGACCACAAACGAGCCAGCTGTTCCTCGTGTTCGGTGACCTCCCAGGCGAACGGATCGGCCGGGACAGGCTGGCGGAGGGTGACCGGGGCCAGCCGGGGGGCGATCATCGGTGTGCGGGTGAACCGGTCGGCGTCGGCCAGCAACTCCCAGGCGATCTTCTCGATGAGCTTGGGCTCGACCCGCTTGCGGAAGTGGTGGACCTCGTGGCCGGCCTGCTCGGCTGCGAGGTCTCGCCGTGCGGTGAGGTTCAACCCCGGCTCGGCCGGTGGCAGCCCGAACAGCACCCTGGCCGCCGGGGCGTAGCGCGTGTCGGGAAACCGGGCCAGCAGCCCGCGCAGGGTTCCGTCCAGCGCCGCGGTGCGACTGGCGATGTCAGCGGGATCGACCGCCCTGGCCACGACCCCGCGCAGGTCCAGCAGGGCGGCGTCCGCCCTGGCCGGGGTGACCGGCAGCCCGCGCCGCAGCAGGCGCGTGACCGCCGCGACCACCTCTCCCTCGCCTGGGCTCTTTGTGGGCATGCTCTTAGCAAAACACAATGCCCAGAAAAAGCCCAACGAACGGCCGGGTCGGGACTCGAGTCTTGCGATCGCGACCGGGTGGGCAGCCTCGCGACTCGGTGGCCCTGGACGAGTTCCCGGTTCCTACTTCGTAGCGGCGTGAGAGGAGCCGACCGCCTGGCCCCCTCCCCTCCTCCGCTCCCATGCCTCAACGCTGTAGGTGGGTGAGGAGTGCGGTGAAGCACTGGCGGGTGAGGGTTGAGGTGTGCGGTGGTGGGAGCTTACTGTCAGGGGCCGTTCTGTCTCCTCCCGCGACCTCGGCTAGGAGGGCGGTGCAGGAGTGATGATCACGAGTCGGCCTGCTTCGATGTGTTCAAGGACTTCGGGAAGTCTGACGTCCTGGGCCATGATGACCACATTGTCGCGGACGGGGATGTGGCCGTCCGGGTCGGCGTTCTCCACGCAGTCGTTCTCGACGGCGCCGCTGTGGGAGCTCTTGCGCCAGCGTGGTGGGGTGTTCATGGCTTCGATGTCAGGTGGGTGAGGAGCGCGGCGAAGGTTTGGTGGGTGAGGGCGAGGTGGCCGGTGTGGGGTGACTTGCTGTCGCGGATGGCGATGTGGCCGTTGAGGTTGGCAAGTTCGACGCAATTGCCTTCGTTGGCCCCGCTGTGGGTGCTCTTGCGCCAGAGAACCGGAGTTTTCATGGCTTCGCTGTCAGGTTGGTGAGGAGCGTGGCGAAGGCTTGACGGGTGAGTGCGATATGGCCCGTGTGGGGTGACTTGCTGTCGCGGATGGCGATGTGGTCATCGAAGTCAGCAATCTCGACACAATTGCTTTCGTGAGCGCCACTGTGGGTGCTCTTGTGCCAGTGCACCCGGGGCGGTACGGGGGTGTTCATGATTGCGACGCTATCTCGTCGATGAGTTCCAGCGAAGCGGTTCTGCTCAGTGTTACCGAGAGCAGCAGCTTGAAGATCTCCTCATGTGACGCGACCTCGTTCTCGTCCTCCACGAAGATGCTCTTGGTGAGTTGGTCGCTCACGGAGACGGTGAGACGCCCAGGCGGGCGCAGGGAGATGAGGAGGCACGGGGTGATGAGCGCGAGATATTCGCTAGCCGTGCGCGGGAGGACACGCAGGTGTATGTGATCGAGCCGGGCGGCTTGAGCCAGCCGCCGGATCTGGGCACGCAGGATTGCGGGATCGCCGCCGACCCGGTTGTAGAGGACTGACTCCGCGATGATTGGGACGTAGCGGGGCGGATCCGGACGGCTTAACACGTGCTGGCGGGACTGCCGGAAATTGACCAGCATCTTGACGTGGCGCGGGTGTGTAGCGGGCCCGACAGCGATGATCTTGCTGGTGTAGTCCGGAATCTGGAGCAAGCCGGGGATGAAGTTCGACTCGAAGTTGCGGATCTCGGCGGCGTCCTCTTCCAGGCTGGCCAGGTCGAGCGCTGCGGCGGAGATCCTGTCCTCATATGCCCGTTCCCACTTGCCGAGTTTTGGGTGGCGAGGTGGAGGAGGGACTCGCGGAGGGGGCCGTCTTTGATGGCGTAGAAGTCGAGGAGGGCGCTTAGTTCGTTTGGGGCGATGGTCTGGAGGCCGTTTTCGACCATGCTCAGCCAGCCTTGGGAGCGGCCGAAGCGGCCGGCGGCGGTGGCGACGGTCAGGTTGCGGTGGTCGCGGGCTTTGCGGAGCGCCGAGCCGATCCGGCGCTGGCGAACGGTGGGGGCGTTCCCGGAAGGCATCTCTCCAGGGTGTCACCGAGGGTAGTTATCCGTACACGCATTGAACGTTCAGTCGGGAAACGTTCAGGGCGGGTGACGCGAACGCATCGGGCGGCGAATGTGGCGGGCGTTTCCGAATCGAAAGGAGGCGCAGGATGGGAGCGCCCGAGATGTGTTGGACCCGGCCGGGCGAGGACGGGGCCGCGGTGGTGGGTCGGCGGGGTGTGTCGTGGGTGGCGCGGTGATGAGCGGTGGGCTCGTCGTGGTCGGGACGCTCACGCTTCCGGATGTGCGGAGGTCCGTCGCGTATGCGCGGCGGTTCGTCCGGGACATGGTGCCGCAGGACCATCCGCTGCTGGACGACCTGGTGACGGTCGGGAGCGAGGCCGTCTGCAACGCGATCACCCACACGGACTCGGGCGACGGCGGCCGGGTGACCGTCAGCCTGCTGGCTGGACGGGGCGTCTACCGGCTGGAGGTCTCCGACGACGGTGCGGGCGGCAGGCGTCCGCATGTCAAGGCCGAGACCCTTGCCGAAGGCGGACGCGGGTTGCGGGTCGTGGAAGCCCTGTCTGAGAGCTGGGGATTCCGGACGGACGGCCCCCGCACCGTCGTATGGGCGGAACTCCGGTCAGGGGAGAACTCGTCCGGAAACTCCGACAGGGGGTTGTCGCGGGCCTCCACGACGCTGGTGTCGGCAGCGATTGAAGGAGGAAATCGATGACTGTTCCCGCGTTCAACACCGTCACGTGGTTCCAGGTCGGCACCGACGCGCCCGACGAGGCCCGCCGCTTCTACGGCGACATGTTCGGCTGGAAGTTCGCGCTCGACCCGGACTCGGACGGCTACGACCTCGTCACCTACCCGGGCGGCGACGCGCCGAGCGGCGGCATCTCGCACGAGCCCGACGCGTCCCGCAACCACGCGATGTTCCTGGTCATGGTCGAGGACGTCGACGCCACCTGCGCGCAGACGGAGAAGAACGGCGGCAAGGTCGCGGAGCCCACGATGACGACGGCCAACGGTCTCAAGTTCGCCTACCTGGAGGACCCCACGGGCAACCGCTTCGGCGTCTTCACGCCCCCGCCCGTCTCCTGACCCCGGACGCGGAAAGGGCCCCGAGATCCCCGGGGCCCTTCCGTCACGCCGAAGGCGCCTTGGCGTCGCACCGCCGCCCGGCTGATCGCGGCCTACACCTCCGCGATCATCCCGGGCCGGGTCAGCTCTCGCCGCCGGTGTTGCTCTCCGCGCTGCCGGCGCCGCCCGCGAACACGTCGCCGACGTCCTCGTTCAGCCGGTAGCGCTCGATCGCCTGCTGCAGCGTCTCCGGCTTGACCTCGCCGTGCCGGGCGAGCCGGGTCAGGACCGCGAGGACGATCGACGCCGCGTCCACGTGGAAGAACCGGCGGGCGGCGGCGCGGGTGTCGGAGAAGCCGAACCCGTCGGTGCCGAGCGTGGTGAAGTCCGCGTGGACCCAGGGGGCGATCTGGTCGGGGACGGCGCGCATGAAGTCCGACACCGCGACGATCGGCCCGGCGACGTTGTCGAGCCTCTGGGTGACGTACGGGACGCGCTGGTCGGACTCGGGGTTCAGCAGGTTCCACTCGTCGCAGTCGCGGGCCTCGCGGGCCAGCTCGTTCCACGAGGTGGCCGACCACACGTCCGCGGCGACGCCCCAGTCCTCGGCGAGGAGCCGCTGCGCCTCCAGGGCCCAGCGGCCGCCGACGCCGGACGCCAGGATCTGCGCCCGGGGCGCCTCGCCGTTGCCCGAGGTGACCTCGGGCGCGGTCTTGTACCGGTACAGGCCCCTGAGGAGGCCGTCGACGTCGAGTTCTTCGGGCTCGACCGGCTGCTGGTACGGCTCGTTGTAGACGGTGAGGTAGTAGAAGACGTCCTCGCCGTTCGGGTGATCTTCGGAGGTTCCGTACATGCGGCGCAGCGCGTCCTGGACGATGTGCGCCAGCTCGAACGCCCACGTCGGGTCGTAGTGGACGCACGCCGGGTTCGTCGCGGCGAGCAGCGGGGAGTGCCCGTCGGCGTGCTGCAGGCCCTCGCCGGTCAGGGTGGTGCGCCCGGCGGTGGCGCCGAGCAGGAACCCGCGGCCCATCTGGTCGCCGAGCGCCCACATCTGGTCGCCGGTCCGCTGGAACCCGAACATCGAGTAGAAGATGTAGACGGGGATCATGTGCTCGCCATGCGTGGCGTATGCGGTCCCGGCGGCGATGGTGGACGCCATCGACCCGGCCTCGCTGATGCCCTCGTGCAGCATCTGCCCGCTCTCCGACTCCTTGTAGGAGAGCAGCAGCTTGCGGTCGACGGCCTCGTACGTCTGGCCGTGCGGCGAGTAGATCTTGGACGTGGGGAACAGCGAGTCCATGCCGAACGTGCGGTACTCGTCCGGGGCGATCGGGACGAACCGGGCGCCGATGTTCTCGTCCTTGATCAGGTCCTTGAGCAGCCGGACGAACGCCATGGTCGTGGCGATGTTCTGCTTGCCGGAGTCCTTCTTCAGCTCGCTGTAGACCGGGTCGCCGGGCAGTTTCAGCGGCTTGGCGCGTACTACGCGTTTCGGTACGAACCCGCCGAGGGCGGCGCGGCGCTCGCGCATGTACTGGATCTCGTCGGAGTCCTCGCCCGGGTGGTAGTAGGGCGGGAGCGGCGCCTCCAGCGCGGAGTCGGGGATGTCGAGGTAGAGCCGGTCGCGGAACTCCTTCAGCTCGGCCTTGGTGAGCTTCTTCATCTGGTGGGTGGCGTTGCGGGCCTCGAAGTCGGAGCCGAGCGTCCAGCCCTTGATGGTGTGCGCGAGGATCACGGTCGGCTGCCCGACGTGCTCGCGGGCCGCCTTGAACGCCGCGTACACCTTGCGGTAGTCGTGCCCGCCGCGCGACAGCTTGCGCAGCTCGTCGTCCGACAGATGCTGGACGATCTTGCGCAGCCGCGGGTCGGCGCCGAAGAACTTCTCCCGGATGTACTCGCCGGACTCGACGCTGAACGTCTGGAACTGGCCGTCCGGAGTGGTGTTCATCTGGTTGACGAGGACGCCGTCGACGTCCTGGGCGAGCAGCGGGTCCCAGTCGCGGCCCCAGATGACCTTGATGACGTTCCACCCCGCGCCGCGGAAGAACGACTCCAGCTCCTGGATGATCTTCCCGTTGCCGCGGACGGGCCCGTCCAGCTGCTGGAGGTTGCAGTTGACGACGAAGGTGAGGTTGTCGAGCTCCTCGCGGGCGGCGAGGCCGATCGCGCCCAGCGACTCGGGCTCGGACATCTCGCCGTCGCCGAGGAACGCCCACACGTGCGACCGGGACGTGTCCTTGATCTTGCGGTTGTAGAGGTAGCGGTTGAACCGGGCCTGGTAGACCGAGTCGATCGCCGTCAGGCCCATCGAGACGGTGGGGAACTCCCAGAAGTCCGGCATGAGCCGCGGGTGCGGATAGGACGACAGGCCGCCGCCCGGGTGCGAGTGCTCCTGCCGGAACCCGTCGAGCTTGTCGCCCGGGAGCCGTCCCTCCAGGTAGGCGCGGGCGTAGATGCCCGGCGAGGCGTGCCCCTGGATGAACACCTGGTCGCCGGACTCGCCGTGGTCCTTGCCGCGGAAGAAGTGGTTGAAGCCGACCTCGTACAGCGAGGCGGCGGAGGCGTAGGTGGCGATGTGCCCGCCGACGCCGATGTCGGGGCGGTTCGCCCGCGACACCATGATCGCCGCGTTCCACCGGATGTAGGCGCGGATGCGCCGCTCCACGTGCTCGTCGCCGGGGAACCAGGGCTCGTGCTCCGGCGGGATCGTGTTGATGAAGTCGGTGCTGCGCAGGCCGGGCACGCCCACCTGCAGCTCCCGCGCCCTCTCCAGGAGCCGGAGCATCACGTAGCGCGCCCTGCCGCGTCCCTCGGTCTTGATGACCGTGTCCAGCGACTCCAGCCACTCCCGGGTCTCGTCCGGGTTGATGTCGGGCAGCTGGCTCGGCAGCCCGTCGCTGATGATCGAAAAGCGTTGACGTCCGGAAGCCACGGGGTCCCCTCTGTCCTTACCGTCTTTGCTGGTGGGACCGGTCGCCGCAGTGCGGCGGGCCGCCGGTCCCCGGCCGACTGTTCGTCGCCTCGGTATCTGATCCATCGTCGCCGCTAATGACGGCTAACGCATCTCTACCAGTCGGTAACCATTCTCCCCGGCGGACCGGGGTACCGACCTGGGCGCCGCCCGGTTTTTCCCGGATCGGGGAAGATTCCCCTCGACGGCGGGCGGGGAACGTATGAGGCTGGGAACAACGGCACCACATGCCCGGCACGGTCCGTCCCGGTGGCGGACGAACGAGCTTGGGGGAGTGATGAACGGACAAGTCGGAGACCGGCTGCACGTTCACGGCAACGTCGTGGGCCAGGCAGACCGGACGGGCGAGATCATCGAAGTGCGCGGCCCGGAGGGCGGCCCGCCGTTCGTGGTGCGGTTCGACGACGGCCACGAGACGCTGGTCTATCCCGGACCGGACGCGGTGATCGAGCCCAGGGAAGAACTGTCGCGCTAGCCCGGACGCGCGGCCGCGAGCCCGGATGCGTGGCCGCGTGATCGGCCCGGCGCGGAGCGGAGGTTCCGTCCGGCGCCGGATGCGTCCGGGCGCGCGGATCGGGTAGACACGGGACCATGGAAAGCACCGTGGTCCGGGTGACCACCGGTACGCGCGAGGCCGTGCACGACATCACGGCCGAATGCGAGCGGTTCGCCGCGGCGGCGGGCGGCGACGGGTTGCTGCACGTCTTCGTCCCGCACGCCACCGCCGGCGTGGCGATCCTCGAACTCGGGTCGGGCAGCGACGACGACCTCCTCGCCGCCCTCGGCGACCTGCTCCCGGCTGACGACCGCTGGCGGCACGCGCACGGGTCGCGGGGGCACGGCCGGTCGCACGTCATGCCCGCGCTCGTCCCGCCCTATGCGACGCTTCCGGTGGTCGGCGGGCGGCTCGCGCTGGGCACATGGCAGTCGGTGGCCCTGGTCGACCTCAATGTGGACAACCCGGATCGCCAGGTACGCCTGTCTTTCCTTAAAGGATGAGCGAAACGATCCGATGCCGCCCCCTCGCGGGGCATGGGCATGACGCAGGAGTTGTCACTTTCCGTGGACGCGCGGTTACTGTGATCCCCGTAATCGGGCCAATGAGGCCACCAAAAGCCGGGAAGACACTTGCGCTAGGGGCCCTCACTTGTGTGGACTGTCCGGCAAACACCGCACAGGTGCGGGCGGGCCACCCGTCCCGGGGGCCGGAATGCGAATGCACGACACCGTGCGGACGACGACAATGGGAGGACTTTCGTGAGCGCGACCGCGGGTCAGGCGCAGTCTGAGCGCAGCCTGGCCGAACGGCTCGGCCTGAAGGCGGGCCAGGTGGTGCAGGAGATCGGCTACGACGACGACGTCGACGAGGAGCTCCGGGAATCCGTCGAGGCCGTCACGGGGAACGAGCTGGTCGACGAGGACTACGACGACGTGGTCGACGTCGTGCTGCTGTGGTGGCGCGAGGAGGACGGCGACCTGTTCGAGGGCCTGACCGACGCGATGATCCCGCTCACCGGCGGCGGCGACATCTGGCTGCTGACGCCGAAGGCGGGCCGCGACGGCCATGTGGAGCCGAGCGACATCGGCGAGGCCGCGCAGACGGCCGGCCTGTCGCAGACCAGCAGCGTCAGCGCCGCGAAGGAGTGGTCCGGGACGCGGCTGGTCGCGCCCAAGGTCCGCAAGTAGGCGGGCGCACTCGGCGGAACGCCCCGGTTCGGTCGCCCGAAGTCCGGCGGGCGCCGCGGGGTGGCAGAC
Source organism: Actinomadura sp. KC06 (assembly GCF_004348735.1). Taxonomy (GTDB): domain Bacteria; phylum Actinomycetota; class Actinomycetes; order Streptosporangiales; family Streptosporangiaceae; genus Spirillospora. The sequence goes on along the minus strand of NZ_SMKT01000078.1, from coordinate 7,112 downwards.
TGGGCCCGTCCCCCACGCCCGTGGGGGGCGGGCGTACCCCGCCGCGGGCGGAGACCGAATCCTGGGAGAGGCATTGGCGGTTGAGGTAGGCGACGTCGCACCCGACTTCGAACTGAAGGACCAGCACGGCACTCCGGTGAAGCTGTCCGGCTTCCGGGCCGACGGCCAGGGCGGTCAGGGCGGACGGGGCAAGAACGTCGTCCTGGTGTTCTATCCGCTGGCGTTCAGCGGCGTCTGCACGGGCGAGCTGTGCCAGATCCGGGACGAGCTGCCCACCCTGGGCGACGCCGACGACGTCCAGGTCCTCGCGGTGTCGGTCGACTCGATGTTCGCGCTGCGCGCCTGGGCCGACCAGGAGAAGTACCAGTTCCCGCTGCTGGCCGACTTCTGGCCGCACGGCGGGACGGCGCAGCGCTACGGCGTGTTCGACGAGACCAAGGGGCTGGCCCTGCGCGGCACCTTCGTCATCGACACCGAGGGCGTGGTCCGCTGGAAGGTCGTGAACGCGATCCCGGACGCACGCGACATCGACGAGTACCGCAAGGCGCTCGCCGGTATCTGAGCGAAACGGACCGGTCCGATGGCCGGAACCGGTCCCCGCACCTCTGGAGGTGTGATGCCCTGCTTTCGCTGCGGGGCGCGGCAGACCGACCCCGTGCGGGGCGCGAGCCCGTGGAAGCGCGGGGTGCGGGCGGACCGCCAGGTCCTGATCTGCCCCGGCTGCCAGTCCGCCCGCGACGCGGTCGACGAGCTCGACCGCTGCGCGGCGTGCGGCTCGGCGGCGCTGGTGTGCCGCCTCGGCGAGGTCGAGTGCCGCGACTGCGGGCACACCCGCGAGGCCGTCCCCGCCGATCTGGTCCATTCCGGCGCGCCGCCCGGCCCGCCCGCCGCGTCCGGCGACGGCGATCTCTCCGCGGAGGTGGCCGCCGCGCTGAACCGCGTACTGCGCCGGGGCCCGGCCACGTGACCGCACCGGGCCCGGCCACGTAACCGCGCACTGACCAATTCCGGTCGTCCGGACCGCCGCATTTGGGACTTGACGCGGCATTTTGCCCGCTGGCACGCTGCGCGGATGCCGATCGTGCTGATGCGCCTGGTCAACCGGATCACCGGGCGCTCCTGGCGGGCGCCCGCGCTCGTCCTCCTCGCCGCGTTCCTGACCGGCTGGCTGCTGATCGCGCTGTTCGAGGAGCCCGGCGCCGACATCAAGCGGCCGGACCAGTACATCTGGTACTTCCTCGTCAGCGGCACGACCACCGGCTACGGCGACCTGTACCCGGAGTCGGTCGGCGGCCGGATCGGCGGCGTGATCATCATTGTGGCAGGGCTCACCGCGGGGCTGGTGATGTTCGCCGAGCTGACGCTCTGGATGGGAAGAGGACGGACCATGAGGGCCAACGGCCAGGCGCAGCTGCACAAGAAGCAGCACATCGTGATGGTCGGCTACGACCGGGACGGCCTGCGGGCCATCATCGGCCAGCTCCGCGCCGACCCTGAGTTCGCCAAGACGCCCGTCGTCACGATCTTCTGGCCGGGCGAGCTGACGGGGGAGAACCCCGATCCCGGCCTGTACGACGTGGTGGCCTTCGACGACACCGCCTACGAGCGCGCGTGCCTGGAGGCGGCCCGCACCGCCGTCGTCGTCGGCCGCTCCGACGACGAGACCGTCCGGGTGATGCTGGGCGTGTCCGCCTACCTGCGGCGCAAGGACGTGTCGTCCGTGCACCTGCTGGCCGGCGTGCACGACGGCGGCCGCCGCGCGGAGATCACCGAGGCGCTGAGCCTGATCAGCCCGGACATCGAGCCGGTCGACATCGACGACCCCGCCGTCGTCGCGGTCGCGGTCCGGAACCCGGGCGTCGCCGCGATCTACCACAACCTGGCCAGCACGCTGGACTCGGACGGCACCCTCTACCGCGTGGACGTCCCGGCGGACGCGGGCGAGTGGTCCCGCATCGACCTCGCCGTCTTCCTGCTGCGCCGCGGCAGCACCCTGCTGGCGGTCGGCGAGTCGCACCGCCCCAACGCCCGCTTCCGCCTCACCGCGACGCCGGACGAGCGGATCCGGGGCGGCCAGTCCCTCGCCGTGGTGGCGCCGTGCCGTCCCGACATCCCCTGGCACGAGCTGTGACAGGGCCGGGAGGGCGCCGGCGCGCCCGCCGAGGCGCCCTCCCGGCGACCGCGTCGCGCGCGGCCCGGGACACGGGTCCGGGACCCCGGGGCCTCCCCGCGCGCGTGCGGGGCCTATGCCACGACCTCATCAGCCTCCGCCGCGACCGTGCAACACGGTGTCCAGGACCTTGAACGAGATGCCGGCCTTGACCAGCCGGTCGATGAGCGCGTCGCCCATCGCGGCGGCGGTCGTGACCTGCCCGGCGGTGTCCGGAAGGTCGTCGTGGACGAGGCACAGTGCCGACTCGCCGAGCATCTTCGCCGTCTCGCCGTAGCCGGGATCGCCGCCCGCGACCTCGGTGACGACGCGCCTGCCGCCGCCCTCGCCCACGAACTTCACGCTGAACCAGTTGCGCGCGCGCCGCTCCTCGGACGGCCCGTCACCCGGCTTGCGGAGCCGCAGCAGCAGGTTGCGGGTGGGCGGCAGCGAGGAGAGGACGAGCAGGCCCCCGGCGCCCGCCGCCAGCCCGGCCACTCCCGCGAGCCGCTTGACGGCGACGTAGTGCCCGTAGCTGAAGTCGGGGCCGTAGCGGTCGAGCGCCGCCGCCGACCGGATCACGATCTGCGGGTCGATGGAGGGGAGCGGGAGCGTCCAGCCGTCCCCGATCCGGGCCTTCGGGGCAGGACGCCGCGAGACGCGTACCCTCCGCCCGGCGGGCCGCTCTTCCATCCGGCGGCGTTCGCGTTCGGCGCGCTTCATGCCGATGGGGTCTCCGAAGATCCCGATCGCGGAGTGCAGCGTGCCGCCGGACGCGTCCCCGCGCCCCCGCAGGAACCCCTCGACGTGCAGCGGGACGCCCTCGGGGAGCTGCTTCACCGTGAAGTAGGCGCCGAGGTCGTGCGGGATCGAGTCGAACCCGCAGGCGTGCACGATCCGCGCGCCGCTGCGGACGGCGTCGTCGTGGTACTTCACGTACATGCGGTCGACGAACGTGGGCTCGCCGGTCAGGTCGACGTAGTCGGTGCCGGCCCTCGCGCACGCCGCGACGAGGGGCTCGCCGTGCTCGGTGTACGGGCCGACCGTCGTGATGACGACCCGCGCCGCGTTCGCGACCTCCTCGATCGAGGCGGCGTCGGTGGTGTCGGCGTGCAGCAGCGGCAGGTCGGCGCACGCGGGGTTCAGCTTCTCCAGCCGGTCGCGGACGGCCCGCAGCTTGGCGCGGTTGCGCCCGGCGAGGGCCCACCGCGTGCCGGGATCGGCGTGCTCGGCGAGGTAGTCCGCGGTCAGGGCGCCGGTGAAGCCGGTGGCGCCGAACAGGACGATGTCGTACGCGCGGTCGGCGGTCATGCGCATGCCCCTTCCCAGGTCTCCGAACTAGATTCTGTATCCAATGCCGCGGGTTGCGCACGCCAAGGCGGAGATGTGAGCGACCGCACTCGTCTAGGGTTGCTCGGATGAGGAGGATGGTGCTCTCGTGACCGGGCTCGCCGTGGCGATGGACGTCGTCGCCGTGGGCTTCTTCGCGTGGTTCGTGGCCCTGGTGACCCGCGGCCGGACCGTGCCCGCCGCCGACGGGGGCGGCCAGTCCGTCGCGATGCTCCTCATCGCCGTCAGCCTGGGCCTGCTGTCGGTCTCCCTGTGGAGCCTTCCCTAGCGACGTCGTGCGCCTTCCCGGCACCGCGTCCGGCACCGCGCCGGGCACCGCTTCGGGTGCCGCGCCTTCCCGCGCCGGGCGCGGCGTCTCTCGGGTGACCGGCGTCACAGGCGATCCGGGGATTGGCCTCCGCATGTCCTACTGTTGTGACGACGACATGGAGATGTGGGGGAGAAGTTGCTGAACCCTGAGGACCTGTACGAGCTCGACGCCGACCTGCCGCCGATGACGGGTCCGGTGCTGCTGCACAGCCTCGACGGCTTCGTGGACGCCGGGTCCACCGGTCAGCTCGTGCGCGAGCACCTCCTCGAGGCGCTGGAGCACCGCGTCGTCGCCCGCTTCGACGTCGACTCGCTGATCGACTACAGGGCCCGCCGCCCGCCGATGACGTTCGACCGCGACCACTGGGCGTCCTACGAGGCGCCCGAGCTGGTGGTGCGGCTCCTCCGCGACGACGCCGGCAGCCCGTTCCTGATGCTGTCCGGGCCGGAGCCGGACCGGCTCTGGGAGGGCTTCACCGCGTCCGTCCTGCACCTGATCAAGCGGCTCGGCATCGGGCTCGTCATCGGCTTCCACGGCATCCCGATGGGCGTCCCGCACACCCGCCCGGTCGGCATCACCTCGCACGCGACGCGGCCCGAGCTGGTCACCCGGAACTCGTGGTTCGACAAGGTCCAGGTTCCGGGCAGCGTCGCCGGGCTGCTGGAGCTGCGGCTCGGGGAGGCGGGCCACGACGCCGTCGGGCTCGCCGTGCACGTCCCGCACTACCTCGCGCAGTCGGCCTACCCGGCCGCCGCCGTCGCCGCGCTGGATGCCGTCGTCGACGCCACCGGCCTGGTGCTGCCCGTCGAGCCGCTCCGCGAGGCCGCCGCCGCGACCGACGCCGACATCGCCGAGCAGGTGGACGGCAACGACGAGGTGGAGAAGGTCGTCCGTGCCCTGGAGCAGCAGTACGACGCGTTCGCAGGGGCCGCCGAGCGCGACAGCCTCCTCGCCGAGTCGCAGGACATGCCGACCGCGGACGAGCTCGGCGCGCAGTTCGAACGCTTCCTCGCCGAGCAGGACGGCCCCGACGCGCAGTCCTAGGACCGGCGCTTCGGCGGGGCCGGGCCGTGGACATATCCCGGTCGCCGGTGGGTAGGCGAGCCCCCGAGAGGGGAGGCTCGCTCATGGCCCAGAAGGTGAACGAGGTGATGACGCCGGTGCCCGTGGCGGTGTCCCCGGACACGCCGCTGGCGCAGGTCGGGGACCTCATGCGGCAGCACGGCATCGGCGACGTCCTCGTCGTCCACGAGGGGCGGCTCCGGGGCCTGGTGACCGATCGCGACATCGTCGTCCGCGCCGTCGCCGTCCAGAAGGACATGTCCACGGCCGTCGCCGACATCTGCAGCACCAACATCGTCACCGTCGCGCCGGACGCCGACGCCGACGTCGCCGTCCAGCTCATGCGGCGGCACGCGGTACGCCGTATCCCGGTCGTGGACGGCGACCGCCCGATCGGGATGGTCTCGATCGGGGACCTCGCCGTCCAGCGCGACGAACGATCGGCCCTCGCCGACATCAGCGCGGAACCGCCCAATACGTGACCGCATTGAGCCCGCCGGGCGCCGAGTGGTTCAATCGGCGTCCGTGATGCGCGACGTCATCGTCGTGGGCGCCGGTCCCGCCGGATCCGCAGTCGCCCGCCACCTCGCCCGGTCCGGCCTGGACGTCCTCGTCCTGGAGAAGACGTCCTTCCCGCGCGAGAAGATCTGCGGCGACGGCCTGACGCCGCGGGCCGTCCAGGAACTCCGGACGCTCGGCATCGATCTCACCGGGCCCGGCTGGTTCCCCAACAAGGGCGTCCGCCTCATCGGCGCCGGCCGCCGCCTCGAACTCCCCTGGCCGGACGGCCACGGCCTCACCCGGACCCGCGCCGACCTCGACGAGCTTCTCGCCCGGGGCGCCGCGGCCGCCGGCGCCGACCTCCGGGAGAACACCAAGGTCACCGCCCCGCTCCAGGCGAACGGACGGGTCACCGGCGTCCGCACGTCCGACGACGCCGAGCACAAGGCCCGCCTGGTCATCGCCGCGGACGGGGCATCGTCCCGGCTCGGCGTCGCCCTCGGCCTGCGGGCGCGCCGCGACCGTCCGATCGGCATCGCGGGCCGCCGCTACTTCCGCAGCCCCCGCCACGACGACGACCACCTCGAATGCTGGCTCGACCTGGCCCCGGCCGGCTACGGCTGGGTGTTCGGCATGGGCGACGGCACCTGCAACGTCGGCGTGGCGCTGCTCCGCGGCGAGCACCCCGACTACCACCGGCTCCTCTCCCGCTGGCTCGCCCCGCTCCCGCCGTCGTGGGGGTTCACCGAGGAGAACGCCGTCGGGCCCGTCCGCGGCGCCGCGCTGCCCATGGGGTTCAGCCGCCAGCCGCACTACCTGCCGGGGCTGCTCCTCGTCGGCGACTCCGGCGGCATGGTCAACCCGTCCAACGGCGAGGGCATCGCGTACGCGCTCGAAGCGGCCCGCATCGCCGCCGACGTGATCACGACCGCGTTCTCGTCGGCGTTCCCGGAGCGGGTCCTGCGGAAGTATCCGTCCGCCATCAAGCACGCCAACGGCGGTTCGTTCACCCTCGGCCGCGCCTTCACCCGCGCCATCGACGACCCGCGGATCATGCGCCTGGCGACCCGGCAGGGCCTGTCCCATCCGGCCCTGATGCGCTTCGCGCTCAAGATCGTCGGCGGGCTCCCGGCCCCCGCCGCCCCGACCGCGGCCGACCGGCTCGCCGCCGCCCTGACCCGCATCACCCCGGCCTCCTGACCATGCCGCCACAGACAAGGACTGTTCGGGCATGGCCAAGAGCCCAGGCCGGACGAGACGCTGGACTTGCTCGAAAAACGGAGGGCAGCACATGAGCGAGGCTTACGACATCATCAAGGCCCACTACGCGGCGTCCGACCGCGGCGACCTGGACGGCATGGTCGAGGCGTTCGCCGACGACATCGCCTGGACGGAGATGGCCGGGTTCCCCTACGCGGGCACCTATGTGGGCACCGACGCGATCAAGGCCGGGGTGTTCGGTCGGCTCGGCCAGGACTGGAAGGGCTTCCGCGCCGACGCCGAGGAACTGATCGACGGCGGCGACGGGACGGTCGTCGCGATCGGCCACTACTCCGGCACCTACCGCGCGACGGGACAGGCGATGCGCGTCCGGTTCGTCCATGTGTGGCGGGTGCGGGACGGTGCGATCACGGGCTTCGAGCAGTTCTGCGACACGCACCTCGTCCGGCAGGCCATGGTCTGAGCGGAGCGAACCGGGGGGTGTGGGGGGTCGTCCCCCCACAGGAAGCGGGTCTGAGC
>NZ_SMKT01000077.1 GCF_004348735.1 Actinomadura sp. KC06 | reverse complement strand
CTCCCCGCCCCTCTCACCCCCCGCGGTCACCCTACCGGGGAAAATCCGGACCTGAACTCCGGGCCGAAGCTTTATAAACCGATTATCCGCAGTTGAAACATGGCCCTGACTGGGAACCATTACAGGTGAGGCACATCAGAATGACCGGGGCGAGAACATGGGACTGCGCGGGTTCGCGGGAGCGGGATTCATCGTCGGGATCGCCGGGCTGACGGCGTCCATCGCCGCGGGCGGACCGACGGGCGGACCGGCGGGCCGCGCCGCCCGCTCGACCGCGCCCGCCGACGACGGCGCGGCGGTGGTCGGCGAGCGCCGGCCGCGCCGCCGCGTCCTCGACCTGGCCGTCCGCTCGCCGGTCCTCGACGGCGTCGGCCGCGCCCGGCTGCTGCTGCCCCCGGGCTGGTCGCGGGACGCGTCCCGGCGCTGGCCCGTCCTCTGGCTCCTGCACGGCGCCGCAGCGGGCTCGGACGGGGGCCACCGGGCGTGGACCGACCACACCGATATCGAGGAACTCACCGAGGACGCCGATGTGATCGTCGTCATGCCCGACGGCGGCCCTTGCGGCAATTACACCGACTGGTGGAATCGCGGCGACGGCGGGACGCCGAAGTGGGAGACGTTTCATCTGGCGGAACTGCGGCAGATCCTCGAACGCGGATACCGCGCCGGAACGGACCGCGCCGTCGCCGGAAACGCGATGGGCGGCCTCGGCGCGCTGTCGTATGCGGCCCGGCACCGCGGGCTTTTCCGCGCGGCGGCCTCGTTCAGCGGGCCCGTCCACACCCTGTACCGCGACCCGGCCGGGCTGGACGTGGCCGACCTCGTCGAGCTGGGCGTCGCGATCGGCGCGCCGTCCCTCGACTGGACGGACGTGTGGGGCGACCCGGAGGAGCAGCGCGTCGTCTGGCGGCAGCACAACCCGTACGACCTGGCCGACCGGCTCGCCGGCGTCCGCCTGCACGTCAGCTCCGGCGACGGCGCGTCCGGCCCCTACGACCGCCGCCGGGGCACCGGGCGGGACGTGGTCGAGTCGCTCGCCCACACCGTCTCGCAGGAGTTCGCGGGCAAGCTCCGCAAGCTCGGCATCCCGGTCTCGACGCACTTCTACCGCGGCACCCACACCTGGCCGTACTGGCGCCGCGAGCTGCGCGCGACCCTGCCCGCCCTGCTGGCCGAGATCACCTGACCCGGCCAGGCGGTGGGGTGTCCCCGCCTCCGGCTAAGGTCGGGGACGTGACCGAACCTCGTTCTGATTCGGACGTCCCCGCGTTCTGGCGGGCGCTCGGGCTGCCCGGCATCATCGACGTCCACGTCCATTTCATGCCGCCGCGGCTGATGAGCGCGGTCTGGAACTACTTCGACGAGGCCGGGCCGCTGATCGGCACGGAATGGCCCATCCGGTACCGGGACCCGGAGGAGGAGCGGCTGGCGTTCCTGCGCGGGCTCGGCGTCCGGGCGTTCACGTCGCTGGTGTACCCGCATCGTCCCGGCATGGCCGAGTCGCTGAACGACTGGGCCGCCGGGTTCGCGGCCCGCGTCCCCGAATGCGTCCAGACGGCGACGTTCTTCCCCGAGCCCGGCGTCGAGGACTACGTGCACCGCGCCCTGGACGCCGGCGCCCGCATCTTCAAGGTCCACCTCCAGGTCGGCGGGTTCGACCCGCGCGCCAAGGAGCTCGACCCGGTGTGGGGGACGCTCGCCGACGCGGGCATGCCCGCCCTGGTCCACGCCGGTTCGGGGCCCGTCGCCAACGGCTACACCGGGCCCGGGCCGTTCGGCGAGGTCCTCGCCCGCCACCCGCGCCTCACCGCGGTCGTCGCGCACCTGGGCGCGCCGGAGTTCGAGGGCTTCGCCGCTCTCGCCGGCCGGTACGACCGCGTCCACCTGGACACGACGATGATCTTCACGCGGTTCGCGGCGCTGGCCCCGTTCCCGGACGCGCTCCTGCCGCGCCTGCGCGACCTCGGCCTCGCCGGGCGCGTCCTGCTCGGCACCGACTTCCCGAACATCCCCTACGAGTACGCGCACCAGCTGGAGTCGCTGGCCGCGCTCGGCTTCGGCGACGACTGGCTGCGCGCCGTCTGCTGGGACGGCCCCGCCGCGTTCCTCGGCGTGCGGTGATCAGCGCCCGCGATCGCTCCGCTCAGTGGTCGCAGGGTGCGCCGCCGGCGTGCTCGTGCGGTTCCTCGGACTCCACCACGTGGCGGGGGCCGTGCGGGTCGTCGCAGTGGCCGTGCCCGCCGCCGGACGGCTCGTCCACATGGTCGACCTCCAGCGTCGTGTGCGTGATCCCGTACGCGTCGCGGAGGAGTTCCTGCAGGTCGCGCCGGACGGCGTGGCAGTCGCCCTTGGTGTCGACGAGGACGTGCGCCGACAGCGCCGGGTAGCCGGAGCTGACCTCCCACACGTGCAGGTCGTGAACCTCCTCGACGCAGGGACGCGCGGCGAGCCTGGTGCCGAGCTCGGACGGGTCGAGCCCGGCGGGCGCGGCCTCCATGAGCACGCGGCCCGCGTCCCGCAGCAGCCCGTACCCGGCCTTGAGCATCAGCGCCGCCACGACGAGGGAGGCGATCGCGTCCGCGCGGTTGAAGCCGGTCGTCCACACGACGAGGCCCGCGACGGCGGTGGCGATGAACGCGAACAGGTCGTTGAGGATGTGCTGGAACGCGCCCTCGACGTTCAGGCTGCGCCGGTCGGCCCGGCTGATCAGCATGGTCGCGGCGACGTTGACGGCGATGCCGGCCAGGGCCGTCCAGAACACGAACTGGCCCTCGACGTCGTGCGGCTCGAGCAGCCGCCGGACGCCCTCGTACAGGAAGTAGACGGTGAGCAGGATCAGCGTCAGCCCGTTCAGCTGCGCGGAGAGGATCTCGGCGCGGCGCAGGCCGTAGGTGAAGCCGGCCCGCGGCGGGCGCGCGGCGATGCGCATCGCGACCAGCGCCAGCGCGATCGCGAACGCGTCGGTCATCATGTGCGCGGCGTCGGTGATCAGCGCCAGCGAGCTCGCGATCACGCCGATCGCGACCTCGCCCGCCATGTAGACGACGATCAGCGCCAGCGCGCCGCCGAGCAGCCGCCGGTCGGCGGAGGGCGACACGTTGTGCCCGTGGCCGTGCCCATGACCCTGCCCGTGACCGTGGCCGTGCTTCTGCTCCGCCGGCTCGGCCCGCCTGCCTCCGATCATGAGCGTTCGCCCTCCCTGCCGTGGCCGACATGGGCGAGGGCGAGGTCGAGCAGCATCCGGACGTGCGAGTCGTCCAGCCGGTAGTAGGCCATCCGCCCGGCCCGGCGGACCCGGACGACGCGGTTGGCGCGCAGCAGCCGCAGCGCGTGCGAGACCGCCGACTCCGAGTGCCCGCAGGACGCGGCGATGTCGCACACGCACATCTCGCCCCCTTCGAGCAGCGCGGTGATCACCCGCAGCCGTCCGGGGTCGGACAGCAGCCCGAAGACCTGCGCCAGCTCGGCGATCGTCTCCGCGCCCGGTAGGGCGGCGGTGACGTCGGCGACCTTCGCGGGGTCGACCACGCGAACGACGCAGGCCTCGGCCTCGGCAAGGGGAGCCACGACGTCTGATTGGCTGCTCATATGTGCAGACTAACACCCGCCGCCACATGACCAAGGACCCGGGCCACTTGACCGCCCGGCCGGGTCAGGTGACCGCCGGTCCGGGCCCCCGGGACGGCGGGAGGGAGATCGGGTCGCGTGGGCCGGCGGGCGGCGCCATCCCGCCGGTGCCCCCGTCCGGCGGGGTGCCGGGGCCGGGTTCGCCGCCGCCGGTGCCCGGGTCGTCCGGCGGCACGCCCGGCGTCGGGGTCTCCCCGGTGCCGGGCGATTCGGTGCCGGTCGGCTCGGTTCCCGGGGACTCCGTGCCCGGCGACACGACGCCGGGCGAGTCCAGCCCGGAGTCGGACGGTGACGGAGAGTCGCTCGCCGGGCCTTCGGTCTCGGTGGACGGCAGCGCGATCGGTGGCCCGTCCGCCTCTCCCTCGGTGGCGCGGGGCCGCTGGAACCCCATCGTGCCCTCCGGATCGACGAGGACGAAGGTGACGATCGTGCCCTTCCGGGAATCCCGCGGCCGGATGTCGGTCACATTCCGCTTCTCGAAACCCGGCCAGGATCGGCCAGTGTAGGACGCCTTCCGCGTGGAGATCTTTTCCTTCGGGCGGGTCAAGGGATTGCCACAATTGCACTTAACTGTGGGCACACCGTAACCATTGATCAAAACGCCCATTCCGGCCTGGAGGACGGCGGGCCCGCTCGTCGCCTTCCCGTCGCGGTAGCCGTGGTTCGTCACGAGCGTGTCGGTGCGCAGCAGCACCGGCGTCAGCCGCGACACGTACCGCGGGATGTCGTCGGCGGGGATGCCCTGCACGTCCGCCCATGCCCGCGCCTTTTCCGGGTTGGCCTGCAGGAACCCGACGAGCTTCTGCTTGTCGCAGGTCGACGCCTGCCGTGTCCCGCCGTAGAGGCCGGGCGAGTCGCCGTCCTTCGTCCCGCCCGCGCGCGGCCGCTCCTTCACGTCCGTCCGGTCGGTGTCGGACGCCAGCGTGTACGGATCCGGCCCCGGCGTCCCCACGGTCAGCCGGGTGATGGTCGCGCCCGCGTCCCCGCAGCCGGACAGCGCGGCCGCCGCCAGCGCGAGGGCGGCGGCCGCCCCCGCGACCGGCACGGCGGAAACCCTGTGCCGGGCAATTAGCGAATGGATCACTAGCATGCTTCCTCTCCCGCTCCGGGCCAGCCGAATCTATACTCTTTGATGCCGGGCGGAGCGGATTTGTGCCCGGTAAATGCTCAAATTTTCCACCGGCCGCCCCACGCGGTATCGGCGGACCCGACGGGGGTTGTGAATGGCGAGCCCGATTCCCCTCACCACCGCCGATCCGACCCGGCTCGGCGGCTGGGAGCTGCTCGGCCGGATCGGGGCCGGCGGCCAGGGCGTGGTGTACCTCGGCCGCCCCGCAGAAAGCGGCGCTGGGCCGCTCCCTGGTGGGGGGACGACCCCCCACGCCCCCCGGAACCGACCAAACCGCGTCGCGGTCAAGCTGCTGCACGCGCAGCTGCTCGGCAACGCCGGCGCGCGGGAGCGGTTCGTCCGCGAGCTGGCCCTCCTCCAGCGCGTCGCCGGGTTCTGCACCGCGCAGATGCTCGAGGCCGACACGGCGGGCGACCGGCCCTACATCGTCAGCGAGTACGTGCCCGGGCGGTCGCTGCGGCGGCTCGTCCAGGAGGAGGGCCCGCGCACCGGCGCCGACCTCGACCGCCTCGCGATCAGCTCGGTGACGGCGCTGACGGCGATCCACCGCGCGAACGTGGTGCACCGCGACCTCAAGCCGCAGAACGTCCTGATGGGCCCGGACGGCCCGCGCGTGATCGACTTCGGCATCGCCCGCGCGTTCGACACGAACGCCACCCAGACCAGCCAGGTCGTCGGGACCCCCGCGTACATGGCGCCCGAGCAGTTCGCCGGACGGGTCGTCCCGGCGACCGACCTGTTCGCCTGGGCGGGCACGCTGCTGTTCGCCGCCACCGGCCGCGATCCCTTCGCCGGCGGGCCGCTGCCCGCCGTCATGTACCGGATCATGAACGAGACGCCCGACCTGAGCGCGCTGCCGGAGCCGCTCGCCGACGTCGCCGCCGCCTGCCTCGCCAAGGACCCGAAGGCCCGCCCGGCGTCCGAGGACGTCCTGCTGTGGCTCCTCGGCGAACGCGAGCGGCACGCCCGCCCGGGGACCGCGCGCCAGGGCCTGCCCGGCCCCACCGCCGCCCAGCCCGCGCACCCGACCTCGCCTGCGCCGTCGCCAGGGCCAGGCGCCGAGACCTTCCGGGACGCCGAACCGGCGACGATCCGCCAGCCCAGGCCGGACACGCCGCAGCCGGACACGCCGCAGCCGGGAACGGCGCCGCTCGTCCACGATCCGCAGCCGCGACAGCCGGGGTGGCCAGAGCCGGTCCCGGGGCCGGTTCCGCAGGAGCGGCCCGAGCCGTACCGGCCGCTCCGGCGCGGTCCGGCGCTCGGTGCCGGGCTCGTCCTGGCGGGGCTGCTCGCCGCGCTGGACGTCGCCGCGCTCGCCATCCTGATCGCCCGGCCGTCCCTCAGCGAGGGCGGGCGGGGCGCGCTGCTGCCCGTGGTCGCGTCGTCGTTCGCGGTGCTGGCCGTGGTCACGCTGGTCGCGGTGATCCTCGCCTGGCGCGGCAGCCGTCCCGCCGCGTGGACGGTGATGGCCGCGCGCGTCGTCCGGGTCGCGATGTGGGGCGCGTGGGGCGCGCTCGTGCAGATCCAGCCGTCCGCGCTGGCGGGGCACGCCGCGCTGACCGCCGTCGTCGTGGTCCTGCTGGCGCGCGCCCTGTCGCGATCACCCCGCTGACCGGCCCCGCTGACCGGGCCCCTCACGGGGAGGAAGGCTGCCGCTCCGACCACTCCCTGAGGTCGCGGCGCTCGATCGCGGCGGCCATCAGCTCGGGGAACGCGTCCGGCGTGCACGCGAACGCGGGGACGCCCAGCGCGGCCAGCGCCGCCGCGTTCTCGTGGTCGTAGGCGGGCGCGCCCTCGTCCGACAGCGCGAGCAGGACGACGACCTGGACGCCCGCCGCCGTCAGCGCCGCGACCCGCCGCAGCAGCTCGTCCCGGATCCCGCCCTCGTACAGGTCGCTGATCAGCACGAGGATCGTGTCGTTCGGACGCGTCACGAGGCTCTGGCAGTACGCGACGGCCCGGTTGATGTCGGTCCCGCCGCCGAGCTGGGTGCCGAACAGCACCTCGACCGGGTCGTGCAGCTGGTCGGTGAGGTCGACGACGTTCGTGTCGAACACCACCAGCGACGTCCGCAGCGACCGCATCGACGCCAGCACCGCGCCGAACACGCTCGCGTACACCACCGACGCCGCCATCGACCCGCTCTGGTCGATCGCGAGGACGACGTCCCGCTTGACCGCCTGCTGCCGCCGCCCGTACCCGATCAGCCGCTCCGGGACGAGCGTCCCGTGCTCGGGCAGGTAGTTCCGCAGGTTCGCGCGGATCGTCCGCTCCCAGTCGACGTCGGCGAGCCGCCTCGGCCGCAGCACCCGCGCCGACCGGTCCAGCGCGCCGCCGATCGCCGACCGCGTCTTCTGCGCCAGCCGCCGCTCCAGGTCGTGGACGACCTTCCGCACCACCGCGCGCGCCGACTCGCGCGCCCGGTCGGGCAGCACCCGGTTCAGCGACAGCAGCGTCCCGACCAGGTGGACGTCCGGTTCGACGGCGTCCAGCATCTCCGGCTCCAGCAGCAGCCGGGTCAGGTCGAGGCGCTCGATCGCGTCCTTCTGCATGACCTGCACGACGCTGGACGGGAAGTACGTGCGGATGTCGCCGAGCCACCGCGCCACCGACGGCGCGGAATCCCCGAGCCCGGCGCTGCGCCGGCCCGGCCGGGGGCGTCCGTCGTCGTCGCCGGCCCCGTAGAGCTTCTCCAGCGCGCCGTCGATCCGGACGTCGTCGCCGGCGAGCGACACGCCCGTCCCGTCGGCCTTGTCGCCGCCGAGCACCAGCCGCCACCGCCGCAGCCGCTCGCCGCCGCCCTCGTTCTCGTTCCCGTTCTCGGGCTTCGCCTCTTCGGGCACGTTCATCGCTCCCATCCGAGGATCTGCAGGGCCGTGGTCGTCGCGGGGGCGGCGCGGGTCTCGTCCACGTCGTCCTCGGCCGGACGGGACGGCGCGGCGGGCGCGTGGTCGAGGCGCCGCAGCCGCTCGCCGATGGAGCGGCGTTCGGCCGAGGCATAGGCGCCGAACGTGCGGCGCAGCAGCGGCAGGACGTCGGTGAACGAGTCGCCGGGAAGCCGGGAGATCCAGTCGTCGACGAGGTGGAGGAGGCTCTCGTCGTGCATGAGCAGCAGCGCCCCGCCGGACAGGAACCCCTCGACCCAGGCGGCGGCGCGGGCGGGCGGGGAACCCGCGGACACGGCCCGCGCCATCCGGTCGGGGACGTCGTGGAGGCGGCCCGCGTCGAGAAGGAGGCGGGTGAGGCGGCCCTCGATCAGGCCGTGCAGCGTGTCGGGACGGGCGACGAGGCCCTCCAGCGTCCGGCGCCAGCGCTCGATGTGGTCGTCGTCGGCGAGGAGCGCCAGGGCGCCGTGCACGGCGTCGACATGGCCGAGGAACTCGCGGGCGGCGTCGTCGTCCAGGCCGGTGATCGCGGGCGGCAGGCCGACGCAGACGCGGACGACGAGCCCGTCCACGACCGTGCGGAGCGGCCCCGTGGACGTCCCGCGCACGTCCCCGTACCGCAGCGCCCGGACCAGCGCGGGCATCGCGGACATCAGGTGCGCGACGTCGGTGTCGACGGCGGCCCGGTCGGCGAGCGCCCGCATGACGGTGGGCAGCGCGTCGCCGAGATCGGCGAGCAGGCAGCGCTCGGCCACGGACGTGAGGTCGGCGAGCGCGGTCGCGTGGGCGGCCAGGGCCTTGGCCCTCGCCGTCGTCGCGCCGCGGACGGTGGTGCCCCACGCGCTCGCCTCGATCAGCTCGACCTCGAACTCGGGGCGCCAGGCGAGCGTCCACGTCTCCTTGAACGTGCCCTTGGAGCGGCCGGTGTCGGACGGGACGCCCCAGTCGACGTCCAGGAGGCGGAGCCGGTGCAGCAGCCGGCTGCGTTCGAGATCGGTGGGTTTGCGGAGGTCGAGGTCCTGCTCCTTGTCGAGCGCGGACGGCTTGAGCCGCAGCCGCCGCTGCTCGGCCTGCAGATCGCGCTGGAGCGGGACCATCGGCGTCCGCTCCGGGACGGCCCCGAGCCGCTCCCCGACGACCATCCGCCGCTGGATCAGCTCGACCGGCAGGTCGGCGCCCTCGCACAGCACCGCCCGCGTCGCCTCGGTCACCTCGTCCAGCCCGGCGAGGGGACGGCCGCGCAGCGCGGCGAGCGCCTCGGCGAGCCGGACGGCCTCGATCACGTGCGCGGACGAGACGTGCAGATCTTCGTCGCGCAGGACGCGGGCGGCCGCGGTCAGCCACCGCTCGATCGGACGGTCCCGCGCCGTGAACAGATGGTGGTACCAGCCGGGGGACCGGACGCCCGCGCCGTAGCCGGAGCGCCCGGCGAGCCGCCCGTGCGTCCACGGCACCCACGTCATCGCGATCTTGGCCTTGGGCAGGCCGCGGAGCGTCCGGTCGTCGTGCGCCGCCGGGATCTTCGCCTGGAGGGCCGGGACGTGCCACGCGCCGCAGACCACCGCGACCCGTTCGTGCCCCTCTTTCAGGGTGCGGCGCAGCGTCCGCCGCATGTGCGCCTCGCGCTGCTCCTCGCGCCGCAGATGCCCGGGCGGCAGCCCGGCGGAAGCCTGCTCCTCCGGCAGCGCGGCCAGTTGCTCGCGCAGCTCCGTCATGGCCTCCCCGATGGCGGGGAACGGCGACGGGCCGCTCCCTCGGTGCTCGACGACGTCGTCCCACCAGCGTTCGGCGTCGTCGTATCCGGCGGCCTTCGCCAGCCAGCCGAGCGGATCGAGCCGGATCCCCTCCGCCGCCTCCTCGCCCTCGTCGTTCTCCTCGCCCTCGTCCTTCTCCTCTTTCTCCTCCTCCAGGAGAGGGACGAGCTGGTGCGCGGCCGGAAGGTCGCAGAAGCGGACGGGGACGCCCGCGCCGAGCGCGTACCGGATCGCCTGCCATTCCGGGCTGAACTCGGCGAACGGCCAGAACGCCGCCTTCCGGTCGCCGTCCTTCTCCTCACCGGAGCCGGACGGCGCGGCGGGGGAGTAGGCGAGCAGCGCGACCGGCGGCACCATGCCGGGGTCGCCCGCCAGCTCCACGATCGGGTCGGCCTCCGGCGGGCCCTCGATCAGCACCGCGTCCGGCTTGAACTCCTCCAGGGCGCCGCGCAGCGCCCGCGCCGAGCCGGGCCCGTGGTGCCGGACCCCGTAGACCTCGACGTGGCTCAAGACACCTCCCGGCAGGCGCGGTAGAAGTCCCGCCATTCCGGACGGTCCCGCACGACGGCCTCCAGGTACTCCTGCCACACCACCCGGTCGGACACCGGGTCCTGGACGACGGCGCCGACGATCCCGCCCGCCACGTCCGCGGCGCGCAGCACGCCGTCGCCGAAGTGCGCGGCCAGCGCCAGCCCGCTGGTGATCACCGAGATGGCCTCGGCGGTGCTGAGCGTCCCGCTGGGCGACTTGAGCTTGGTCCGCCCGTCGCTCGTCATCCCGGAGCGCAGCTCGCGGAACACGGTCACGACGCGGCGGATCTCCTCCAGCCCCGCCGGCGACTCGGGCAGCTCCAGCCCGGCACCGATCTGGTCGACGCGCCGGGCCACGATGCCGACCTCGTCCTCGACGGACTCGGGCAGCGGCAGCACGACCGTGTTGAACCGGCGGCGCAGCGCGCTGGACAGCTCGTTCACGCCCCGGTCGCGGTCGTTCGCCGTCGCGATCACCGTGAAGCCCTTGCGCGCCTGGACCTCGGTGTTCAGCTCCGGGACGGGCAGCGTCTTCTCCGACAGGACGGTGATCAGGCTGTCCTGGACGTCCGACGGCATCCGGGTCAGCTCCTCGACGCGGGCGACCGCGCCCAGCCGCATGGCCCGCATCATCGGGCTCTCCACCAGCGCCTTCTCCGACGGCCCCTCGGCCAGCAGCCGCGCGTAGTTCCACCCGTACCGGACGGCCTCCTCCGCCGTGCCCGCCGTCCCCTGGACGAGCAGCGTGGAGTCGCCGCTGACGGCCGCCGCGAGATGCTCCGACACCCACGTCTTCGCCGTCCCGGGCACGCCGAGCAGCAGCAGCGCCCGGTCGGTCGCGAGCGTCGCGACCGCGACCTCCATCAGCCGGCGCGGCCCCACGTACTTCGGGCTGATCGCCGTGCCGTCGGGCAGCTCGCCGCCCAGCAGGTACGTGGTGACGGCCCACGGCGACAGCCGCCAGCCGGGCGGGCGGGGCCGGTCGTCGTGCTCGGCCAGCCGCGCCAGCTCCCCGGCGTACTCCTGCTCGGCGTGCGGCCGCAGAACAGCGCCCGCCTCCCTGGGGGGACGACCCCCCAGACCCCCCGGCAAGTTCTCTTCGGTCACGAGGCAAGCTCCTTAAGCATCTCGTCGCGGAATCGCAGGGTGGCGATCAGTTCGGTGACGGCCCGCGGGACCGCCGGTTCCAGGACGTCGAGCCGGGACGCGGCCGCGGGGTCGAGCCGCTGGTCGGCGAGCCGGCACAGCTGCGTGATCAGGTGGTCGTCGCGCCGGGTGTGCCGCTCCGCCGCGGCGGCGAGCGTCGCGACGACCGCCTCCGCGAGCGCGCCCGTCCACGGCCCGGGGACGCGCTCCAGCACCCGCAGCAGGTCGGGCTGCCCCTCCACCCACTTGATCAGCCCGGCCGCCGCCGCGTCGCGTTCCGCCTCCGGCAGGACGGACAGCAGGTCGGCGAGCGCCTCCGGCTCGTCCACCATGACGCCGCCCTTGAGCAGCGCCCTCGCCCACTCCGCGTCGTGCTGCCCGAGCGCGGCGCGCGCCCACCCGATGTGGACGTCGCGGCCGTCCGACTCCCGGTCGTCCAGGGGGGACGACCCCCCGGGCCACCCGGCGACGCCTATGGGCAGGCACACGATCTCCATCGGCGGAAGGGCGAACAGCTCCGTCCAGGTCGACAGGGGCGTGCGGGCGAGGATCTCGCGCAGCCACGCCGCCCGCGTGCCCACCGGCGCGCCGCCGCTCCTCGGCGCGAACGAACCGCTCGGATGGAACGGGACGCCGTCGCGCGCCAGGTCGTCGCCGTGGGCGTGCGGCGGCTCGACGCGGATCCAGGTCTGCCTCCGCCCGCGCGCGACGCGCGATTCGGCGGTGAGGCAGGCGCGGGCGCGGGCGGCCATCCGCTCGCCGTAGGCGGACCCGGGCATGCGGGCCAGCAGGTCGGACGCGAGCTGCCGGACGTCCTTGCCGCGGTCTTCCAGCGCCGATTCGAGGAACTCCTCGTCGTCGAGCGACAGCCCGTGCGCGAAGGTGGCGAGGAACGCCGTGCGGTCGGGCGCGGGCTCCGTGGCCCACGTCTCGCGCAGCAGCTTCCGCGCCTTCGCGGGGTCGGTGCCCCGGAGCATCGTCAGGTAGGCGACGCGGCGGTTGCGCGTCCCCGTCTCCCACACCTCCGGGCCGCCGCCGGGATCGTCCCCGGACCCGACCAGGTACGCCCAGTCGGTGTTCTGCAAGGCCAGCCACACGCCGCGGCGCCCCGCCGCCCGCGCGATCGACGGCCGCAGCATCCGGTCGCCGCGCCCGCGTTCCAGCAGGTCGGGCAGCGATTGGGCGGGGACGCGGAAGCCGCGCCCGGCCGCCGCCTCCAGCCATTCGGGCAGCACGCGGATCTGCTCGCCGCTCAGGATCCGCCGCAGCCGCGCCGCCGCCGGGCCCGGCACCACCGGGGCGTCCTCCACCGGGGCGAGCGCCACCGGCTCGGGCGCCTCGACCGAGGGGACCCGGCCCGCCCGGCGCCGGACGGCCAGCACCGCCGCCTGGTCGAGCAGCCTCCCCGGCTTGTCGCCGCCATCGGCGGACGCCTCCGGCAGGACGGGCGGATCGCGGCGCTCCGTGCCGAGCAGCGCGGCCGTGACGTGCTCGTTCCACGCGGTCACAGGATCACCGTCCCCTCGTCGTCGTGCCACGCGGCCAGCGGGCCCAGGCCGCGCGGGCTCCATTCGCCGGCCATCGTCACCGGCCCGCCGCCCGACAGCGCGAGCAGCCGCCACGGGTCGCCCAGCCGGAGCGGCAGCGCGTCCCCGGCGCCGTCGACCACCGCCAGGTCGCCCCCGGCCGCGCGGGCCAGGCGCACGTTCTCCAGCGTCGCGGGCCAGCGGTCGAGCCACGGATCCCGCGCCAGCGCCGCGGCGTGCTCGTCCAGGAAGCCCTGCACGGACGTCCCCGCGGGCCTGCCCGGCGCGACCGCCCCGTGCCGCTCGGCGACCAGCGCCCGCAGCGGCGGCGTGCCCGGATAGAAGGCCAGCTCCGCGTCGATCTCCGTGCCCACGATCAGGGACGAGTCCAGGGACGTGCCCGGCGCGGCGAAGGACAGCACGAGCGCGGGACGCCGCGTCCGCCGCCCCAGCAGCCATACCCGCCGCGTCGTCAGGAGCTCCTGCGCGGTGTCGCGCACACCCGTCACCCACCAGCGGTCCCGGACGCGCTCCCCGCCGGCCAGCACCTCTTCCTGCGGGACGGTGAACCCCACCCGCGACCGGACGGTGTCGCGCAGCCCCTCCGGCAGCTCGTCGCGCCGCGCGTACGCCCGCATTAGCAGCCGCAGCAGCGCGTACTCCTCCAGGAGGCGGTCGGGCCAGCCGGGCTGCCGGGGAATCGCCGCGAGGCCCCTGACCTGCCCGGCGAGCGAGCCGGCCTGCGCGTCGACGAGCCGCCGCGCGGCGTCGTCCCACATCCGGTAGGGGGCCTTCTCCGCCTGCGCGAGGCCGTGCGCGACCTGGTCGCGGAGCCACTGGTCGAGCTCGGCGAGCCCGTCCTCGACGCGCCGCTCCCGCCGCTCCACCGTCTTCGGGTCGCGGGTCTTGGCGGCCGTCGCGGCCTTCCGCTGCGCCGCCTTGCCCGCGCGCTCCCGCCGCTCCTCCATCCACTCGGCCGTCCAGCCCGGACGGGGCCCGGTGTCGACCGCCCCGTCCGCCCAGAGGAGCAGCAGCCCGAGGGCGTGCTTGCACGGGAACTTCCGGCTGGGGCACGAGCACCGGAACGCGGGCTCGGTCAGGTCGGCGCACGTCCGGTACGCGGACTTGCCGCTGCCCTGGCACTCGCCCCACACCGCCTCATCGTCGCAGCCCGTCCCGGCCCACTTGCCGGGCTTGGCGACGCCGCCGGCCGCCTTCGCGGACGGCGCGTCGGGCGCGAGGCCGAGCACCTGCTCCCGGTCCCATCGATCGCTCACACCACCGAAACTATCGG
This sequence comes from Actinomadura sp. KC06, assembly GCF_004348735.1. Taxonomy (GTDB): domain Bacteria; phylum Actinomycetota; class Actinomycetes; order Streptosporangiales; family Streptosporangiaceae; genus Spirillospora. The sequence goes on along the minus strand of NZ_SMKT01000077.1, from coordinate 27,338 downwards.
CGCCCTGAGACAGTCCGCGCGGGTGAACCGCATGGGTCTCGGATCAGGGCGCGGACGGGGCGGAGAAGTCGGGCAGGGACAGGCCGTCCGGGACGAGGAGGGCGCCTCCGGCCAGCAGCGCGAGCAGCGCGGTCGCGCCGAACAGGCTCACCCACGCCAGGCCCGGGACGCCGGTGAGGTTCGCGAGCTGGTCGGCGTCCGAGCTCGGCGCCATTCGCTGGGTGCGCATGCGCTGCAGCTCGATCACCGGACGGGTCGCGGCCAGCAGCAGGAACCAGGCCGCCAGATAGGCGAACCCGGCCTGGACCTCGGCGCTGCCCAGCCACGACACCGCGAAGATGATCGCGCCGGTGGCGACCACCGACAGCGCGCCGTAGGCGTTGCGGATCATGACGAGCATCCCGGCGAGGAGGGCCAGCGAGAACCACAGCATCAGCGTGATGCGGCCGTCCGCGAGGAGCAGCGCGAAGAACAGGCCGAGCAGCGGCGGCGTGAGGTACCCTGCCATCGCCGTGAAGATCATGCCGGGGCCGTGCGGCTTGCCGCGCGAGACGGTCACGCCCGAGGTGTCGGAGTGCAGCTTGATGCCGTCCAGCTTCCGGCCGGTGACGAGGGCGACGAGCGCGTGCCCGCCCTCGTGCGCGATCGTCACCGTGTTCCGCGCGATCCGCCACGTGGGCCCGTGCACGACCGACCCGAGCGCCACGAGGCCGACGAGGACGACCAGCCACAACGGGGGGTCGGGCTGAGTGCCCGTCACGCGGTCCCACAGGTCGCCGATGCTGATGTCGTCCACGTCCACCCCGGAAGTCGTCGTCGCGATGCCCAACCATAGGACGTCGGGGATAACGTTCGCGTTCGGATCACTGCGGTCCGGATGCGGGCGGAGCCCGCCGTCGCGGACGAATGTGATCAATGTCATGCGGATCGGCCCGTAACCCGCGGTGTTACAGCCGACCACCAGGCGAGATCTTCGTGAATCCCGCTCCGGGATGACCCTCATTACCGTTATGGTGCCCTTCGCGCCGAGGTTCGTGGTTCACACGCGCGGCGCGACGAGAGGGTGACGGGGATTGAACGGGGACCGATCCTCCGCACCGGCCACGCGTCGGCGCGGACTTCTTCAGCATTTCCGGCGGGACCGGCTGACCGGCCAGATCACGGCCGGGCTCGTCGGCGTGCTGTGCGTGAGCGCGCTCGTGTACGGGGTGGGCACGGCCAGCGCGCGGTACAAGCTCGCGGACGTGGGCGCCTGGCTGAGCGCGAGCGCCAAGGGCATGGTCGTCCACGCCAACGGCCTGGCGGGCAAGGTGGACGGCAAGGCGACCGTGGTGCCGCAGATGCGCGGCCACGACATCAAGGTCGTCCAGGACGGCACGACCGTGCTGCTGGTGGACGAGGACACCGGCGTCGTCAGCCGGATCGACCCGTCCCAGCTCAAGATCACGGGCAGCCGCCCGGTCGGCGGGCCCGGCCTCCAGGTCGTCGCGGGCGCCGGGACCGCGTACACGATCGACGCGGTCAAGGGCGCCGTCCAGCGGATCGACCCGCTGCACCTCACCCCGGTCGGCGCGGGCACGACCCTCACCGCGCCGCTCGGGCAGGCGGGCATCGACGCCGACGGGGCGCTGTGGGTGCCCGTCCCGCAGACGGGCGAGGTCGTCCCGTTCCGGAACGGCGCCAAGGGCACGCCCGTCGCCGCGGGGAAGCCCGGCGACCGGCTCGCGCTGACCATCGCCGCCGGACGGCCCGTGATCGTCGACAGCACGTCCGCGACGGCGCTGATCGTCCGGCCCGAGGGCACGCAGCGGATCAACCTGCCCGCGCCCGTCGCCAAGGCGCGGCACGGCGTGAAGGTCCCCGCCGTCGCCGACGGGCAGATCGTCCCCATGCTCGGCGCGGGCGGCGCGCTGTACCTCCTGGACACCGGCGTCGGACGCGTCGAGTCGGTCGCGCTGCGCGTGCCGAACCACGCCTTCGAGCCCCCGCACGTCCTCGGGCCTCGCGTCTACCTGCCCGACCGCACGTCCGGGCGGCTGCTGGTCTTCAACACCGACCGCAACGCCTGGGAGCGGCCGCTCGCGGCGACGCGTCCCGGCGGGTCGATCGAGGTGCTCGTCCGCGACCACATGCTCTGGGTGAACGACCCGAACGGCGCGATCGCGTTCGCGTTCGACTCCAACGGCGGCGTCAAGCGCATCAAGAAGTACGAGGACAAGATCCCGGGCGGGGCGCGGCGGCCGCTGCCCGTCCAGGAGAACCCCGGTAACGGCCAGGGCAACCGCAACGGCTCCGGGGGCGGCCGCGGCGGCTCCAACGTCCTGCCTCCCCAGGGCCGTCCGCCGGTGAAGAAGGACCCGGCCGCGCCCGACCCGCCGACGCCCGCGGCGTCCGGCGACAACGGTTCCGTCAACGTACGCTTCACCCCGGCCGCGCAGCCGCAGGGCGTCTACCCGGTGACGAGGTTCGTCCTGCTCGACCGCTCGGGCCGTCCCGTCACGGGTGCGAGCCCGGCCCAGTTCCCGGCGAACAGCCCTGGCGGGACGTTCAAGGTCAGCGGCCTGACCTGCGACACCACGACCCATATCTACAAGGTGGCCGCCGAGTACAAGGGCAAGGACGGCAGGCCCGCCTACAGCGAATCCGGCGAAGTCGGCGCCACCGCCTGCACCGCCCCGGGCCCGCCCACGGGACTGCGGGCCACGCCCGTCAACCACGGCGCGGACCTGACCTGGGCCCGCTCGTCCGGCTACGACGTCACCTACGACATCGCCTGGGACGCCGGGACGGCCACCGGCAAGAGCACGTCGCACCAGGTCAGGGGCCTGACCAACGGACGCACGTACACGGTCAACGTGACCGCACGCAATGGCGCCGGCTCGTCGACAGCGGTGAGCACGACCGCGAACCTGGACCCCGCCCCGCACGCGCAGTTCTACAACGGACACCACAACAACAGCACCACGACCAATCTGCGTTCTGGACCGGGGACGAACTATCCGCAAGACGGCGAGTTCCCGCAGGGCTTCACCGGCTCGGTGAAGGTGATCTGCCAGCAGCAGGGCACCGACGTCCCCGATGCGAGCGACCCCAGCCGGAGGAGCGCCATCTGGGACAAGATCGAATACGGCGGCAGGGTGCGCTGGGTCAGCGACCTGTACGTGGCCACCCCCGGCTCGAACTCGGGGACCTTTTCTTCGACGCTCTGGGGGTGCGTCTGAATGACTGAGATCGCGGGGATGGACGCCGACGCGCTGGCGGGGCGGTTCGCGCAGATGTTCGCGGCGCTGGCGGGCAACATCGAGCGTGTCGTGCGCGGCAAGCGGGAGAAGGTGGAGCTGGCGCTGATCTGCCTGCTCTCCGAGGGGCACCTGCTGGTCGAGGACGTCCCGGGCGTCGGCAAGACGACGCTCGCGCGGGCGATGTCGGCGTCGGTGGAGGCGAAGTGGGCGCGGATCCAGTTCACGCCCGACCTGCTGCCCAGCGACATCACCGGCGTGTCGATCTTCAACCAGGGGACGAGCGCGTTCGAGTTCCACGCCGGGCCGATCTTCGCGAACCTCGCCGTCGCGGACGAGATCAACCGCGGCTCGCCGAAGACGCAGTCGGCGCTGCTGGAGGTCATGGAGGAGCGCCGGGTGACGGTGGAGGGGACGCCGCATCCGGTGCCGCGCCCGTTCATGGTGATCGCGACGCAGAACCCGGTCGACATGGACGGCACGTACCCGCTGCCGGAGGCGCAGCTCGACCGGTTCCTGATGCGGATCTCGATGGGCTACCCCGACCACCAGGCGGAGGTTGCGCTGCTCGCGGGCGCGCCGACCGGCGCGACGCTCGACCAGATGCCGCCGGTGATGGCCCGCGAGGACCTCGCCCGGATGATCGACTTCGCGCAGCGGCTGCATGTCGCGCCGCCGCTCTACGACTACCTGGTGCGGGTCGTCGCGACGACGCGCGAGCATCCCGACCTGCGGCTCGGCGCGAGCCCGCGGGCCAGCATCGCGCTGCTGCGCGCGGCGCGGGTGCGGGCGGCGGCGGCCGGCCGGTCCTACATCGTCCCGGAGGACGTGAAGGCGCTCGCCGTCCCGGTGATCGCGCACCGGCTGATCGTGACGCCGGAGGCGGAGCTGCGCGGCCGCACCGGCGCGGACATCGTCGCCGAGGCGCTCCAGAACGTGCCGACACCCCAGGCTGCTGGGGTGTGAGGTGCTGACGCCGCTCGGATGGGGGACGGCGGCCGTGTCGGCGCTGCTGTACGCGGCGGGCTGGTGGCTCGGGTACCCGGAGCCCGCGATGCTCGCGGTGGCCGGGCTCGTCGCGGTGGCGGCCGCCGCGCTGTGGACGCTGCCGCAGCCGAAGCTGGACGTCCGCCGGGAGATCGCGCCGACGAAGGTGGAGCGCGGCGAACCGGCCGTGGGCGTCCTGCACGTGACGAACAAGGGGCGCGGCGCGCGAGGGCTCAGTGCGCACGACGCGGCCGGGGCGACGTCCGTCGCGGTGGACGTCCCGCGCCTGCGGTCCGGCGGGACGCGGTCGGTGACGTACCGGTTGCCGACGGAGCGGCGCGGGGAGATCCCCGTGGGGCCGCTGCGGCTGGTACGGGCCGATCCGCTGCGGCTGGCCCGGCGGGTCCGCGAGTACGGCGCGCCGCAGGTGCTGCTCGTCCGGCCGCGGACGGTGCGGCTGCCGCTGCTGCCGTCCGGCCGCGCGTACCACCTGGAGGGCCCGACGAGCGACAGGTCCCCGGCCGGGACGGCGACGTTCCACGCGCTGCGCGAGTACGTGATCGGCGACGAGATGCGCCACATCCACTGGAAGTCGTCGGCGCGGACGGGCACGCTCATGGTCCGCCAGCTCGTGGACGCGAGCCTGCCCACGACGACGATCGTGCTGGAGGCGCGGCCTGAGTCGTGGCCGGAGCCCGACGACTTCGAGCTGGCCGTGGACGCGGCGGCGTCGGTCGCGGCGGGCGCGGCGGCGGCGAACTTCCCGGTCCGGATCCTGACCGGCAACGGGCCGATCGCCGACACGCGAGGCGGTCCCGACGACATGGAGGCCGTCCTCGACCGGCTCACCGCCGTCGCGACGCAGGACGGGCCGCAGTCGATCGTGGACGCGGTGCGCCGTGTGCGCGCGGGCGGATCGCTCGTCGTCGTCACGTCGAGGGCGGCGGAGCTGGGGCGGATCGCGGCCGTCCGGAGCCGGTTCGACCGGATCGTGGTGCTGCGGGTCAGGCCGCCGGAGCCCGCGTCCGCGCCGCCCGGCGTCCATCTGATCGACTTCGGCGACCTGGACGGGCTGGCGGAGGCGTGGCGGAGGCTGGGGAGCGTCCGGTGACCCGGTACGTCTCGCTCGTCGTGACGGCCTGCCTGGTCGCCGTCGCGGGCCTGTCGTTCCAGCGGGTCTTCGGGTTCGGTCCCGTGCTGCCGGTCGTGGCCGTGGCGGCGTCCGTCCCGACCGTGCTGTGCGCGCTGCTCTCGGGCCCGCGCAAGGACAAGGGGCCTTGGCCGCTGTGGATCTCGCTGGTGCTGACGGTGGTCGCGTGGGCGGGCGCGGTCGCGGTCACCGTCCTGCGCCCCGCGCTCAGCGACGGGACGCTCCCGCAGGCGCTCCGCGAAGGGGTGCTCGGCTCGTGGAAGTCGATCCTGACCACGCTGCTTCCCGCCCCGGCCAAGCCCGAGTTGCTCGTCCTGGTGAACGTGGTGGTGTGGCTGGCGGCGTTCGCGTCCGCCGAGCTCGCGCTGCGGACCTCGCTGCGCGCCGTCCCGTGCCTCCCCGCCCTCGCCGTGTGGGCGGTCGCGCTGCTGCTCGGCGTGGACGGGCCCGGCTCCAACGTGCCGCTCGCCGCCGCGACCGTGGTCCTCATCGCGGTGCTGGCGCTCGTTCGGGCCGACGTGGCCGGTGCGCGGGTCGCTTGGCGGCCGCTCGTCGTCGGGGTTCCCGCCGCCGGTGTGCTCGGCGGGCTGGCGTTCGCGGCCGGGCCGGTCGTCCCGGTGAGCGCGGAACCGTACAACCCGCGCGAGCAGGTGGCGGCCCCGCCGCCGCAGCAGCGCGACAGCGTCAGCCCGCTCGACCGCGTCGGCGGCTGGCTGCTGAGCCCGGACCAGGTCATGTTCACCGTCGAGGCGCAGCGGAACGAGATCGCGCGGCTCGCCGTCCTGGACAGGTTCGACGGGGTGACGTGGTCGTCCACCGCGCGGTTCGTCCCGACCGGGCGGCGCGTGCCGGAGGGGCCGCGGCCGGGCAGGAAGCACGAGGTCGCGCAGCGGATCACGATCCGCGACCTGCCCGGCGTGTGGGTGCCCGCCGCGGACCGTCCCCGGCAGGTCGACGGGCTCCCGGTCGTCGTCGACCCGGACAGCGGCGCGCTGGCCGCCGCGCAGCCGCTGCGTCCCGGCCAGACGTACCGGGTCGAGTCGGTCGTGCCCGAATGGACGGCCGACGACCTCGCGGACGCCGCCGTCGCCGCCGACGCCGAGGCGAAGGCCGCGCGGGAGCTGGCGTGGGGGCCCGGCGCGAAGGAGCCGCCCGTCCAGATCGCCGAGTTCCGCAAGTTCGCGGAAGGGGCGACGCAGGGCGCGGTGTCGCCGATCCAGAAGGCCGCGATGCTCGCGGAGTACCTCAAGCGGTACGCCAGGTACGACGTGACCGCGCCGCCAGGCCACAGCTACCGGCAGCTCGACTACTTCCTGGGCGAGGGCAGGCGCGGCACGCCCGAGCATTTCGCGACCGCCTACGCGCTGCTCGCCCGGACGCTCGGCCTGCCGTCCCGTGTCGTGGTGGGCTTCGACGGCGGGAATCGTGTGGGCGGCACCGTCCAGGTGCGTTCCGGGGACGTGATGGCGTGGCCCGAGGTCAAGTTCGACCGGCTCGGCTGGATCCGCTTCAACCCGCTCCCCGACAACGCGCGCCGCTCCAACAAGAACGACGCGGTCGCGGCGGGGGAGACGGAGCAGAAGCTGGAGCAGGCGCAGAAGAACGCAGCGTCGCAGCAGCGCGGTCCAGGCCCGGGCAACACGACGCAGAAGACGCCTGAGAAGCCGGTTGCCGCCGACAGCGAGCCCACGCCGTGGTGGTTGCTCGCGTCGGTCGCGGTGGCCGTCCTGCTCATCGGCTACGTGTTCGCGGTCCTGTTGGCCCCCGCCTTGCGCAAGCGCCGCCGCCGGGCGGGGACGCCCGCCGCCCGCATCACCGGAGCCTGGCACCAGGCGCTCGACCACCTCGCGGACGTCGGCCTGTCCACGGCCCGCACGCTGACCGCGCACGAGGTCGCGCGGTTCGGCGCGTCCAGCGTCGGCGACGACGCCCACGGGCACCTGGGCCCGCTCGCCGACCTCGTCAACCGCAGCCGTTTCGCAGAGTCCCACCCAGGCCCGGACGCGGCCGACCGGGCCTGGCGGCACACCGACGAGCTCGGACGCCTCGTCACCGCCAGGGCCGGACGCCTCCGCCGGTTCCGCCGCCGCCTCCACCCGCGATCCCTGAAAGACCGCCGGGACGTCACGACGAAGGGACGCTGACGGCGATCTCGCCGCTGAGGACGGCGCCCGTCTCCAGCTCCAGGTCGTCGCCGCTCCAGAACCGGCCGGGATCGAACCAGTTCGGGCGGCGGCCCTTCGGCAGCAGCCCCATCGACTGGTACGTCACCGCGACGATCTCGGCGCAGAACGCCGTCTCCAGATTCGCGTCCCGCTCGGCCGGGCGCCGGATCGGCACCCGTCCGCGCAGCCACCGAGTCGCCAGCCTGGAGGTCGACGGGAACGGGGTGCCGTCCAGCCGCGCCACGGCCCGCAGCGCCGCGTCCTCCATCGCCCGGGACGGCGGCGGATCGAGCTGCCGCAGCCACGCCCGCTGCCCGTACCGGTTCCCCCAGGCCAGGACGGCGTCGCGCAGGTCGTGCAGCTGCGCGCCGCGGTGGTGCCCGCCCGTCCACATGTCCCGCAGGGACCGGCCCAGCTCGGCGTGCCACATCAGCGGCGGCAGGTCGTCGATGACCAGCGACATCCCGACGTGGTTGACGGGGCTGTTCGTCGTCATCTGGATGGCGCGGTCCGCGACCGTCCGGCCGCGGAACAGCCACACGTCCCCGGTGCGGGTCAGGTCGGCGGCCTCGTCGAGGGAGATGCTCGTACCAGGCATGATCGATACCGTAGCCGGATGCGATGGGTGAAAACGCTGGGGTTGTGGAAGGCGCTGGGGCTGGCCGGAGTTCTCGGCGTCGCGGCGACCGGGGCGGTGATCGTCCGGGCGGAGCGGCGCCGCCGCGCCTACACGCCGGAGGAGGTCCGCCAGCGCCTGCACGAGCGGCTCGACGAGGCGCCGCCGGGGGAGCGGGCTTGAGCGTGCGCGCCGTCCGCCCGCCCGGACCGGACGACCTCGACCGCGCCTGGCGTGTCGTCTCCGCCGAGCTCGCGCCGACGCCGCTGGTGCCGTCCTCCGGCCTCGGGCCCGGCGCGAGGCTGAAGCTGGAGACGTTCCAGCCGACCGGCGCGTTCAAAGCCCGGGGCGCGCTCGCGGCCCTGGCGGCGCTGCCGGACGGCGTCCCGGCCGTCACGGCGAGCGCGGGCAACCACGGCCTCGGCATGGGCTACGCGGCCGCCAAATCCGGCGCGGACGTCACCGTGGTCGTGTCGACTCGGGCCTCGCAGGTGAAGGTCGACAAGATCGGCGCGTACCCGGTACGGCTCGTCCAGCATGGGACGACGTACGAGGAGGCCGAGGCCCACGCGCTCTCCCTGCCCGGCCACTACGTCTCGCCCTACAACGACCCGGCGGTCATCGCGGGGCAGGGCACCCTCGGGCGGGAGCTCGACCGGCAGGCGGACGGGCCGCTCACGGTCGTGGTGCCGGTCGGCGGCGGCGGGTTCCTCGCCGGGCTCAGCCTGTGGGCGCGCGAACGCGGGGACGTGCGGCTCGTCGGCGTGGAGTCGGCCGTGTCGCGCGGCGTGTCCGCCTCGGTGGCGGCCGGACGGGTCGTCGAGGTCGAGGTCGGCGAGTCGTTCGCCGACGCCCTGCCCGGCAACCTCGAGCCCGGCTGCGTGACGCCGCAGGTCATCGGCCGGGACGCCGAGCTGACCTCCGTCACCGATGACCAGATCCGGACGGCGATGCGCTGGCTGTTCCACGAGCACGGCCTCGTCGCCGAGGGCGGTGGCGCGGCCGGAGCCGCCGCCGTCCTCGCCGGAAAAGTCCAGGTCACCGGACGTCTCGTGGTGATCCTGTCAGGGCGGAACATCACCCCGGAGACGTACGCCGCCACGCTTCGCGACACCTGACACATGCCCCTTATCTGGGGAAACGCCGATATTCGCGTTCATGATCCGCTACCTTGTCCCGTCGACGGGGAGGGTGATCGGAAACGTGCGGGTGGCGGGCGTGGGGATGCTGTTCCGGCGTGACCGGCTGACGGGGCAGGTCGCGGTCGGGCTGGTCGGCGTGCTCGGGATCGCCGCCGCCGTGTACGGGGTCGGCGTCGCGAGCGCCAAATACCGCATCGCGGACGTCGGCGCCTGGCTGAGCGCGCGGAGCAAGGGCCTCGTCGTCCACGTCAACGGCCCGGCGGGCAAGGTGGACGGCAAGACCGGCGTGATCCCGCAGATGCGCGGCCACAACATCAAGATCGTCCAGGACGGCGCCACCGTGCTGCTCATCGACCTGGACACCGGCGTGGTCAGCCGGCTCGACCCGTCCCAGCTGAACATCTCCCAGAGCCGCCCGCTCGTCAGGGGCATCCAGGTCCTCGCGGGCTCGGGCAAGGCGTACACGGTCGACTCCGTCAAGGGCGTCGTGCAGCAGATCGACCCGGTCGGGCTGGCCCCGGTCGGCGCGTCCGCCGCGCTGCCGCCGATCCTCGGGCAGGCCGGGATCGACGCGCAGGGCACGCTGTGGGTCCCGGTGTCGCAGAAGGGCGAGGTGTCGGCGTTCAGGGACGGAACGCTCCAGCCGCCCGTGAAGGTCGGCGCGCCCGGCGACAGCCTGGCGCTGACGATCGCCGCCGGCGACCCCGTCGTCACCGACTCCACCGCCGCGACCGCGACCGTCGTGAAGTCGTCCGGAGCGCGGCTCACGGTCAGCCTGCCGACGACCGTCCGGGAGGCCGGGCGCGGCGGCGTGCTCGCCCCCGCGCACACCGAGGGCAAGACCGTCCCGCTGCTGGTGCCCGGAACAGGGTCGCTGGTGACCGTCGACACCGACACCGGGCGGTACTCCAGCACGCGGCTCGCCATGCCGAAGCACCGGTACCGGCCCCCGCAGATGCTCGGCGCGAAGGTCTACATCCCGGACGAGACGGCCGGGGCGCTGATCGTGTACGACTCGGCCTCGAACCGCTTCCAGCGCCCGATCCCGGTGACGGGACGGCCGTCCACGCTGGACGTGTTCGTCCGCGACGGGCTGCTCTGGGCGAACGACCCGTCCGGTCCCCGCGCCGTCGTCATCGACCGGCAGGGCGCGCACAAGGGCATCGACAAGTACAAGGACAGGGTCGCGGGCGGACCGGAGCGCAGCACGATCCCGCTGCCCGGCGACGGGGACGCCCCGCCGCCTCGCAGGCAGCAGCCGCCCACGTCGCCGCCGCGTCCGGGGGAGCCGCCGAGCGCGCCGTCCAACGTGTCGGTCACGCCCGGCTCGGGGACGATGCGCGTCGACTTCCAGCCCTCGCAGGGCGAAGGGATCATCGGTTACCTGCTGAAGGACGTCCCGTCCGGGCTGTCGGCCGCCCCGGAGGCGATCGGTGCGGGCGCGGGCCCGTTCACGTTCACGGTGGCGGGCGGCGAATGCGGCCGCGAGTACCGGTTCCGCGTGGCCGTCCGCTACAAGGACGCCCGCGGGCGGACGCGCGAAGCGGTCTCCGCGCCCAGCGATCCCGTCCGGCCGTGCGTGACGCCGGGCGCGCCGACCGGCCTCGCGGCGCAGGCCACCGCGTCCGGGGCGAGGCTCTCGTGGACGGCCCCGCCCGGCGCGGACGGCACCACGTACAAGCTCACCTGGGACGGCCCGGTCAAGGGCAGCCGGACGGTCTCGGCCACGTCCGCGACCCTCGGCGAGATCTGGACGAACGGCCCCTACACCTTCACCGTCGCCGCCGTGAACGGCGCCGGAACGGGACCGGGCGCGACCCGCCAGGCGAGACTGACCGGTCCGAAGACCCAGTATCCGGTGGAGCGCAACGAGAACTCCAACGGCTATGTCAGGGACATTCCGGACGCCAACGGCGGCACGACCGTCGCCACCATGAACGACAACAACGGCCAGATGGTCGTCGTGAACTGCCAGGAGAAGGGCAAGTACTACAAGAGGAACGACGCCCTCGCCGGTGACATGTACGCCAACATCACCTTCGGGGGAAAGACCGGGTACGTCATCGGCTATCTGGTCAACACGCCCGGCGACTGGAAGAGCTTCGCCGGGCTCCCCGTCTGGAAGTGCGAGCCCGCCGGTTACCTGCAGCCGACCGGCTAGGCCCGCCGACCGGCTAGGCCCTCTTCTTCGCCTTGTTGACGCACGCGGGAGCGGACCAGGCCACGTCCGGCGCCTTGCCGTCGTTGAGGCGCAGCACCGCGCCGACCTTGAAGCAGTAGGCGGTCTTCGGCCGCAGGCCCGGCACGGTCGCCGACCGGGCCCCGGCCTTGACCGCGACGATCGGGCTCGTGCCCGCGGGCTGCTGCTGGACGAGCAGCGGCAGCTCCCGCGCCGCCGGGGGCAGCGTCCAGATGAGCGCGGCCGTCCGCCCGACGGGCCTGGCGATCAGCTTGCGGGGGCGGGCCGCGGCGAGCTGCGCGGCCGTGATCGGCTCCGCTGGGACGCCCGTGGCCTGCCCCTGCGGGGCCGGGGAGGACGGCTCCGGCGAGCTCGCGGCCGGGTCCTGCTCCTCCCCGCCGCCGGTCAGGGCGAGCGCACCGATGCCGAGGGCGAGCCCGCCGACGAGCGCGACGCCCGCCGCCACGATGAGGCCGCGGCGGGGCCCGTCGCCCGGCTGGGCATGGGTGAGCTGCTGCGGGTTCGCGTGCGGCGTGGTGTGCGGGGTCGTGCGGCCGCCGGTCGCCCACGGGTCGCCGCTCTGCCGCGGCGGGGGGACGTCCTGCGGGAGGAGCGCGTCCGGCGTGTGCGGCGGGGTCGCGTCGGGATGCCACGGCGACGGCGGCGCGGGCGCGGCCGGTTCCGGGCGCCGCGGCGCGGTGGGCGGGGTGGCCGGGCCCAGCGCGGTCGGCGCCCACTCGGGGACGAGCGGCGGCCCGGACGCGTCCGGGAACGACAGCCGCGGCCCCGACCGGGAACCGGACGACGAGAACCCCGAGGACGGCGACCCGGTGCCGCCACCGCCGCCGTCCGGACGCGGCGCGGGCAGCGCCGATCCGCTGCTGTGCGCGACGTCCGTGACCGGCAGCCCCAGCTCTCCCTGCACCCGCTGGAGCGCCTGCGCGAACTCGACGGCGGTCGCGAACCGCTGCTCGGGCGTCTTCGCCATCGCGCGGGCGATGACGTCCGCGACCTGCGGCGGGACGTCCGGCCGGGGGATCGGCGGCGGCGGGTCGTTCAGGATCCGCAGCATCAGCAGCGCGATGCCCTCGCCGGGCGGGCCCTTGAACGCGGGCCGGTCGGCGAGGAGCTGGTACAGGGTCGAGCCGAGCGAGTAGATGTCGGCGCCGACGCCCGGCGGCCGCCCCTCCAGCACCTCAGGCGCGGCGTGGTGCGGCGTGAACGCCTGCGTGTGGGTGGCGTCGAAGCTGTCGACCAGGCGCGCGATGCCGAAGTCGGCGAGCGCGGGCTCCCCGTACCGCGACAGCAGCACGTTCTGCGGCTTGACGTCGCGGTGCAGGACGTCGGTCTCGTGGGTGGCGGCGAGCGCGCCCGCCATCTTCACCCCGATGCGCAGCACGTCCGCGACCGGCAGGGGCCCCTCGCGCGCGAGCCGGTCGGTGAGCGCGCCGTGCTCGAAGTACTCCATCGCGATGTACGGGCGGCCGGAGCGGGTGGTGCCGGTGTCCAGCACGGTCACGATGTTGGGATGGCCGGACAGCCGGCCGGTGATCTTGCTCTCCCGCTGGAAGCGCCGCATCGCCGCGTCGTCCACGGACCCGATCGACAGGACCTTCAGCGCGACCATCCGGTCGAGGTGCTCCTGGTGCGCGCGGTACACGACGCTGAAGCCGCCCTCGCCGACCTGCTCCAGCACCCGGTAGCCCGGAACGTCCTCGCTCATAGGTGGGGGGTCATGGGTCGGGACGTCCTTCTCCGTTGTGCTCGTCCGGGGCGCGGCGGGGGCGCGATCTTTCGATGTGCCGGGGGCCGGGGAGGTTCCCCGGAGGCCAACAGCGTAGTACGGGGACGAAACGGGCGCGGTGACTCTCGCGCGAACGGTGCGCCGGGCGCCGCGGCCGCCGCCGCGCCCCCCGAGAAACTCGAACGCCATTTCAATGGGCCGATTAATCATTTTCCCAATTCCGGTTCGGGTGCGTTGTCGCCCGGCTTAGCCTCTAGCTTCGCTACGAAGGAACGGCCCAGAAGGAGCGGCCTGCCGTGACTGAAGATGTGCTGGCGAATCCGCGGACGGAAACGCCGACGACGAAATCGGCATATGGCGACCTTGTCCGGATGGCGTATTTCGTTCTTCCGGGGAAGGGAAAGCGCGTCTACCGGCTGGCGATCGCGCGCCGGATCGTGGACGGCACCGCGCGCGGAGGCCGGGACCGCTCGCCCGCCGGGCTGGCCCGCCGCCGCACCCGCGTGCTGCGCCGGGCGCTGCGCCCGTCCCGGCGGCTCCGGATCGGCCTCGGGCCGTGGCTCCGCGCGCTGCCCGCGCAGCTGCCCGACCCCGCACTGACCGCGATGCTGGCCAGGCTCGATCCGCACGTCCGGGTCGCCTACGTGCTGCGCCACATGGAGGGGCTGCCCCGGTACGCCGTCCGGGACCAGCTGATCGAGCTGCGCGTCCGCGACCCGTGGCCGGTGATCCGGGCCGCGGACGCCGTCCCGCCGCCGTCCGCGCGGCGCTCCGGGCGCTTCGAGTCCGCGCTCCGGCCCGTCCGGACCCGCTCGGCGGCGCCGCTCGTCACCGCCGCCGTCCTCACGGCCGCGCTGGTCGCCGCCCTGGTGATGACCGACGACGGCGACGAGCCGGCGCCCCGCGCGCCTCGCCTCGCCTCCGCCGCGCCGGACGCCTGGACGCGCAGCCGCACCCTCGACGCCTGGCCGGCCCGCGGCGACCTCGTCCGCGACCGCGCGTTCACCGGGCGCGCCTCCGCCGCGTGGGAGGCCGCGCCCGCGGATCGGCGGCCCGGCGGAACCGCGCAGCTCCTCTATGCGGGCCGCGTCGACGGCGCGCCTCTCGCCGTGCTGCGGCTCGGTGACCAGCTCGCCCGGTACACGCACGGCAGCCTCGACGTCGCGACCGCGGGGGACGACCCGTCCGCCCCGATCGCGCTCGGCGGCGGCCGCTACCTCCTCGCCCCCTGGGACGCGAGCCCCGAGACCCTCGCGGGGGAGCGGCTCGCGACGTCCTCCGGCGTGACCGCCCCCGCCCGCGCCGGGACCGGCTGCGGCCGGGGCCCGCTCTTCCACGTCGGCGAGCGCACGGTCGGCGATCTCGGCGGCCCGCGCGCCACCGTCCTCGCCTACCATTCGCCCGACTACCGCCCTGCGCGGACGGAGCGTCCCGCCCGGCTCGGCTCGGAAGGCCAGAAGCTCTGGAACCGCCTCGCCTGCCGGACGGAGCCGTCCCAGCCGGTCTCCGAGGCGATGGCGTGGAACTTCTGGTCGGGGACCGTGCCGCACGGCGGGAAGCACGCCGACTGGGTGTGCACCCGCCTCACCCAGATCGGCGGAGGCGCGACCGCCGGCGCGACGCTGCTCGGCGACAAGGACGGCGCGAAGGACAAGGCCACGGGGACGTGCGACGCCCGCCGTCCGGTCAGCGGAACCTGGTGGCGGGCGCCGTCCGGCCGCTGGTACTACCTGGCCGCCGCCGGACGCGGCCTCGTCCCGCACGCCGAAGGCGTCGACCGGTCGACCACCAGGAAGCGCCTCCTCGTCGCGCCCGGCGCCCGGCCCGCCCCGGTCACCCTCACCGCCCGCTGAACCCGACCCGCCGAAGCGCGACCCGGGTCAGGACGCACTTACCCGGATCGGGCACACTGGGAGGCCGAACGAGATTCAGGGAGTCGCTGATGGGCAACGGGCCCCTCTCCGGAGTGCGGGTGATCGAGCTGGCCGGGATCGGTCCCGGGCCGTTCGCCGCGATGCTGCTGGCCGACCTCGGCGCCGACGTCATCCGGGTGGACCGCGCGTCCGCCGTCCGGGACGGCGAGACCGCCGGCGGCACCGACTTCACCAACCGCGGCAAGCGCTCCATCGCGATCGACCTCAAGAGCGACCGCGGCAGGGACGTCGTGCTCCGCCTGGTCGAGAAGTCCGACGTCCTCCTCGAAGGGTTCCGGCCCGGCGTCACCGAGCGGCTCGGCATCGGCCCGGACGACTGCCTCGCCCGCAACCCGCGGCTCGTCTACGGGCGCATGACCGGCTGGGGGCAGGAGGGCCCGCTCGCGCCGACCGCCGGGCACGACGTCGCCTACATCGCCATCACCGGCGCCCTGCACGCCATCGGCCGCGCGGGCGGCCCGCCGCAGGTCCCGATGAACCTGCTCGGCGACTTCGCGGGCGGCAGCATGTACCTCGTCGTGGGCGTCCTGTCGGCGCTCCTGGAGTCGAGGACCAGCGGGCGCGGGCAGGTCGTCGACGCCGCCATCGTGGACGGCGCCGCGCACCTGTCCACGTTCATCCACGGCTTCCTCGCCGGCGGCCTCTGGGAGGACCGGCGCGGCGTCAACATGCTCGACACCGGCGCCCCCTGGTACGACGTGTACGAGACGTCCGACGGACGGCACATGGCCGTCGGCGCCATCGAGCCCCAGTTCTACGCCGAGTTCCTCCGCCTCATCGGCCTCGACGGCGAGGACCTGCCCACCCAGCACGACCGCGCGGGCTGGCCCGTCCTCCGCGACCGCTTCGCCGCCGTGTTCCGGACGAGGACCCGCGACGAATGGACGGAGGTCTTCGTCCCGAGCGACGCCTGCGTGGCGCCCGTCCTGTCGATGACCGAGGCGGCCGGGCACCCGTGGAACACCTCCCGCGACGTGTTCCCCGCTTTGGGGGGCCGGCGCCAGCCCGCACCAGCCCCGCGCTTCTCCCGCACCCGGGCCGGGACGGACGGCGTTCCCGTCCTGCCCGGCGGCCAGACGCGCGCCGTCCTGGACGACCTCGGCTTCGACGACGCCGAGACCCTCCTCAAGGAAGGCGCCGTCGCACAGGCCTGAGCCCTCTCAGGGCGGGGTCAGCCGACGGCGTCCGCCACCGCGGCCGACCACAGGGCGAGCCCGTCGTCGATCTGCGCCTCGGTGACGATCAGCGCCGGGATCATCCGGACGACGTTGCCGTACGCGCCGCAGGTCAGCAGCAGGAGCCCGCGGTCGGCGGCGGCCTTGTGCGCCCGCTGCGCCGTCTCGGCGTCGGGCTCACCGTCCGGGGTGGTGAACTCGCTGGCCTGCATCAGCCCGAGCCCGCGCACGTCCCCGATCGCCGGATGGTCGGCGGCGACCTTACGCAGGCCGTCGGCCAGCCGGGCGCCCTGCCGGGCCGCGTTGCCGGGGAGGTCCTCGTCCTGGACGACCCGCAGCGTCGCGAGCGCGGCGGCGCAGGCGACCGCGTTGCCGCCGTAGGTGCCGCCCTGCGAGCCGGGCCGCGCCTTCTCCATCAGCGCGGTCGGCGCGGCGATCGCCGACAGCGGGAACCCGCTGGCCAGGCCCTTGGCCGTGACCAGGATGTCGGGACGCGCGGCCGCGTGCTGGTGGCCCCAGAACCGGCCCGTCCGGCCGAACCCGGTCTGCACCTCGTCCATGATCAGCAGGATGCCGTGCCGGTCGGCGCGCTCGCGCAGGCCCTCCAGGAACGCGGGCGGCGCCGGGATGTAGCCGCCCTCGCCGAGCACGGGTTCCACGACGAAGGCGGCCGTGTCGGAGGCGGGGCTGGCGGTGACGAGCAGGTAGTCGAGTTCGCGGAGCGCGAAGCGGGTCGCCTCGTCCTCGGACCACCCGTACCGGTACGCCTGCGGGAACGGCGCGATCGCGGCGCCCGGCATCAGCGGGCCGATCCCGGCGCGGAACTTCGTGCCCGCCGTGGTGAGCGCGGCGGCGCCCATCGTCCGGCCGTGGAACGAGCCGTGGAAGACGACGATGTTCTGCCGCCCGGTGGCGTGCCTGGCCAGCCGGATGGACGCCTCGACGGCCTCGCTGCCGCTGTTGAGGTAGAAGAGCGAGTCCAGGCCCTCGGGCAGCACCTCGCCGAGCGCCTCGGTGAGCCGCAGCAGCGGCTCGTGCATCACGGTCGTGTACTGACCGTGGATCAGCGTCCCGACCTGCTTCTGCGCGGCCTCGACCACGCGCGGGTGGCAGTGGCCGGTGTTGGTGACGCCGATGCCCGCGGTGAAGTCCAGATGGCGGCGGCCGTCGGTGTCGTACAGGTAGACGCCCTCGCCTCGCTCGGCCAGGACGGGTGTGGCCTGCTTGAGCAGGGGTGACAGCGTTGCCATGCGTCCTCCGGTCCGTCCGGTAGATTGTCGACAATCTGCAATGTAGGTGGCCTCCGGCCACGATGTAAAGCGCGGGCGCCTAGGACACGCGGAGCCGGTCGATGGAGTCGGTCATGTGCTCCTCGATGAGGGTCAGCAGCCGCTCCTCCTCGCCGTCGCCGATCGCGTCGACCAGCCTGCGGTGCTCCTCGACCAGCTCGGACGGCTCCGGATAGGTGTCCTGCAGCGCGTTCAGGCACATGCGGGTCTCGACCAGCAGGGTGTGCGCCATCCGCTCCAGCCGGGGGCTGCCCGACGAGCTGACGAGCACCTCGTGGAACGCCTGGTCGGCGTCGCTCATCGCCACCCGGTCGCGCTCGCTCGCCGCGTCGACCAGCGCGTCCAGCGCGTCGGTGAGCCGGGCCACCGCCTCCCCCCGGTTCCGCTCCATGATCAGCTGGCAGGCCTCGCGCTCGATCGCGAGCCGGGCGAGGTAGACGTCCTCCACGTCGCCCTCGTCCAGCGTGATCACGAACAGCCCGCGGTGCGGCTCGCTGACCAGCAGGCCCTCCTGGACGAGCCGCTGCATCGCCTCGCGCAGCGGGCCGCGGCTGATGCCGAGCCGCCCGGCCAGCTCGGCCTCGCCGAGCTGCGCGCCGGGCTCCAGCGACCCGTACATGATCGCCGCGCGCAGCTCGTCCGAGACGATCTCGACGGTCGACTTGCGGGGGACAGGTTCCAGCTCACCCAAACGGCCCATGCGCCGGGCCCCTTTCGTCATAGCTGCCAGGTATCTCGTCCCCGCTCGGAGGCCGGCCCGGCGGCGCCGGCGGGAACGTTGGAGAGGGCGGCGGGCGCGGCGAACAGCCGGCCCAGCCCGGTGCGCGGCGGGATCCCCCCGGGGCCGGACGCGAGCCGCAGCCCCTCCCACACGCTCACCTGGTTGGCGGTCAGCACCGGCTTGCCGATCCGCGCCTCGAGCTCGTCGAGCCAGGACACGGTGTGCAGCGCGGTGTCGGGCACCAGCACCGCCTCGGCGTCCGGATGGTCGTTGGCCGCCACGAACGCGAGCACCTCGTCGCGGCCGAGGGTGCCGACCTCGGCGGCGGTGATGATGCCCCGGCAGGACAGCGCCACCACCTCGACGCCGGCGTGGCCGAGGAACGCGACGAACCGCTCGGCCACGTCGGACGGGTAGGTCGCGGCGACCGCGACCCTGGTCAGGCCGAGCGCGCGCGCCGCGTTCACGAACGCGAACGACGTGCTGGACGCCGGCACGCCCGCCGCCTCGGCGACGCCCTGGACCTGCCGTTCGGCGCCGTCCCAGCCGAACACGAAGCTCCCGCTGGTGCAGGCCCACACCGCCGCCTGGACGCCCAGGCCGCGCAGCGCGCGGGCGCCGTCGCCGAGGACGTCGGCGCCGCCGATGTCCAGCAGCGCGTCGACGCGGTGGGCGTCCTCGCGCATCAGCGTGTGCACGACCGGCAGGCGCACGCCGCCCAGGGCGCGCTCGATGGCGGGGTAGTCGTCCTCGGCGCTGTAGCCGGGGTACAGGAACCCGGCGCTCAACCCGTTCTGGTGCATGGAGTCAGCAATCCTAACGCTCATGGCGATCAGGCCGCCGTGGACGGTGCCAGCTGCACCAGCGACTGCCCCGGACCGGCCGCGGAGCGGCCCATCGCGCGCAGCGCCGTGCACATCGTGACCTGGTTGGCGGTGAGGACCGGCTTGCCGATCATCTGTTCCAGCGGCGCGATGATGTCGTAGGTCGGCACGTTCGTGCAGCTGATGTAGACCGCGTCGGCCTCCGGGCCGTCCACCGCCGACACCGCCGACACGATCTCGCCGTACCCGACCTTCCAGATGTGGCTGAGCAGCCCCATCCCGACGGACGACACGACCTCGATCCCGTACTCATTGAGGAACGACACCAGCCGCTCGGTGACCGCGTCGATGTACGGCGTGACGACCGCGATCCGGCGGACATTCAGCAGCGCCAGCGACTCCACCAGCGCGCCGGACGTCGTCGTCGAGACCGGCGCGCCGGCCGACAGCATCGACTGGTGCAGCTGCAGCTCGCCCGCCTTGCCGCCGATGAAGCTGCCCGAGGCGCAGGCGTAGGCGACGGCGAGCGGCTCGGGCGCCAGCACGTCCCGCGTGGCCTGCCGGACGATCGACTGGTCCGACAGCGCGTGCGCCATCTCGACCGTGACCGGCACGGGCACGTACGGCAGCCGGGTCATGTAGAGCGACACGTCGTCGGGCGTCCACCGCCACAGCTCGCGGTCGAGCGCGAAGTCGAAGGGCGCGACCACGCCGATGCCGTGCTGGGCGAGCAGCTCGGGGCCGACGACCAGCGTGGGGTCGAATGTCATCTGCGAGGCCACCGCTCTAAGACTCGCCACGGCTGTATACCAGGCGCTCGCCGACTCCACCGGATCGCCAGACGTCGTTGCACGCCTCCGCCATCTGATCCAGGCCGTCGACGATCGTCGCGTACACGTTGCCGGGGACCCAGCCGACGTCCCCGTTCAACAGCAGGTTGTTGCGGCCGTAGAAGATCGCGAGGTCGATGACGCCGGGCAGAGCGTGGATGTTCTTCTCCTCCTTGAACCGCCGGTCGAGCATGCCGCCGGCGAACGAGAAGTAGACGACGTCGCCCGGGATGGGGGTGACGGTGGGGTTCTCCAGGCCGACCTCTTCCTCGGAGAACCGCTCGACCATCGTGTACACCTCGTTGCGGGCGTACTTGGCGTGGTAGGCGTCCCCGCCGAGGGGGAGGGCGCGCCACACCGCCTCGCAAGTCCGCGGCGCGTCCTTCTCCAGCAGTTCCGCGACGCACGAGACGCCGCGGCGCTCCAGTGTGATGGTCATGAGCTTGGGCATGCTGGACCTCCCCGTGCACAGGGGTGGGCGAAGGCGTCGCCACCCGAAAGGACTCTCCGTGTTTGGCTCCCTGGGGAGCTGTTAGAGCGCTCTGGGATCCGTCCTGGCCTTGCATGGGCAGCGGGTTGCGACGGTCTTGCAGCACACGTCTCAGTGCGGTGACCGGGACCGCGGTGCACCACGCTGATTGTTGACAATCCTACGAACTGTTCCTAGCGTGTCAATGCCTCCCCGTGTTGCCTTCGCGTAAACCCTGCTCTCCCTGGATGTGGCGCAGATGGAGCATGTCCCGCCCGCACCCGCCGGGCCGCCCGAAGTGGTGGTGCTGACGGGGGACGTCATGCCCCGCGGCATGGACGCCGTGGAGCGCCTCGCCCGCGTCCGGTACGTCGGCGAGCCGGAGCTCGCCGAGGCCCTTCCCGGCGCGGACGTCTTCTTCATGTGGGACTTCCTCTCGGACGCCGTCGCGGGCGCCTGGCCTTCCGGGGGCGGGCCGTCCGGCGGCGGGCCGGGCTGGGTCCACATCGCCAGCGCCGGCGTCGAACGCCTGATGTTCCCCGGCCTGATCGAGGGCGACGCCGTCATCACCAACTCGCGCGGCATCTTCGACGAGCCCATCGCAGAGTACGTCCTCGGGCTGGTGCTCGCGTTCGCCAAGGACCTGCACACGACCGTCCGGCTGCAGGGGGAGCGGCGCTGGCGGCACCGCGAGACCGAGGGGATCACGGGCGCCCGCGCCCTGGTCGTCGGCACCGGGCCGATCGGCCGCGCGATCGGCCGCCGCCTGTCGGCCGCGGGCCTCGCGGTCTCCGGGGTCGGCCGCACCGCCCGCGACGCCGATCCCGACCTCGGCCGCGTCCATCCGATGGAGCGGCTGGACGAGGCG
The DNA here is from genome assembly GCF_004348735.1 of Actinomadura sp. KC06. Taxonomy (GTDB): domain Bacteria; phylum Actinomycetota; class Actinomycetes; order Streptosporangiales; family Streptosporangiaceae; genus Spirillospora. The sequence continues at coordinate 6,006 of NZ_SMKT01000077.1, read as the reverse complement.
CTCGCCGCCGCCGACTACGTCGTGCTGGCCGCGCCGCTCACGCCGCAGACCCGCGGCATGATCGACGCCGCGGCGCTGGACCGGATGCGCCCGTCCGCGCGGCTGGTCAACGTGGGCCGCGGCGCGCTGGTGGCCGAGGCCGACCTGGTCAAGGCGCTGCGCGACAAGCGCATCGCGGGCGCGGCGCTCGACGTGTTCGAGGACGAGCCGCTCCCGCCGTCGTCGCCGCTCTGGGCCATGCCGAACGTGATCGTGTCGCCGCACATGTCGGGCGACGTGGCCGGCTGGCGCGACGAGCTGGTCCGGCTGTTCGCCGACAACCTCGGCCGCTACGTGGCGGGCCGCCCGCTCCGCAACGTCGTGGACAAGCGGCTCGGCTACGTCGGTTCCTCATCCGGGTCCGAGCAGAGGGGGCAGCCATGACCGACGCGGCCGACCTGACCGCGACCGAACTGATCGGGGCGTACGAGGCCGGGACGCTCTCGCCGGTCGAGGCCGCCGAGGCCGTCCTCGCCCGGATCGAGCGGGACGACCCGGAACTCAACGCGTTCTGCCTGGTCGACGCGGAGACCACGCTCGACATGGCCCGCGCCGCCGCCGATCGCAGGCGGCGCGGCGCGCCGCTCGGCCCGCTGGACGGAGTGCCCGTCTCGATCAAGGACATCCTGCTCACCCGCGGCTGGCCGACGCTGCGCGGCTCCGCGACCGCCGACCCGTCCGGCCCCTGGGACGAGGACTCCCCGGCCGTCGCCCGCCTCCGCGAGCAGGGCGCGGTGTTCGTCGGCAAGACGACCACGCCGGAGTTCGCGTGGAAGGGCGTGACCGACAACCCGGTCGACGGCGTCACCCGCAACCCGTGGGACACCTCCCGCACGCCCGGCGGGTCGTCCGGCGGCGCGGCGGCGGCCGTCGCGGCGGGCATGGCGCCGCTCGCGCTCGGCACGGACGGCGGCGGCTCGGTCCGCATCCCCGCCTCGTTCACCGGCACCTTCACGATCAAGCCGACCTACGGCCGCATCCCGCACTACCCGGCGAGCGCGTTCGGGACGCTCGCGCACACCGGCCCCATGACCAACACGGTCGCGGACGCGGCGCTGCTGCTCGACGCGGTCTGCGGCGCCGACGGCCGCGACTGGTCGGCGCTGCCGCCGCCGGACGTCGTGTTCAGCGAGCCAGGCCCGGACGACCTGACCGGCCTGCGCGTCGCGTTCAGCCCCGACCTCGGGTTCGCGGAGGTCGACCCGGAGATCGCGGCGTCCGTCGCGGCCGCCGCCGAGGCGTTCGCCGAGCTCGGCGCGAAGGTCGAGCAGGCCGACCCCGGCTTCGCCGACCCGGTCGAGGAGTTCGAGGTGCTGTGGTTCGCGGGCGCCGCCAAGGTCGTGGAGAGGCTCTCGCCGGAGGCCCGCGCGCGGCTCGACCCCGGCCTGCGGGAGATCTGCGAGCAGGGCGCACGGTACTCGGCCGTCGAGTACCTCACCGCCACGGCCCGCCGCATGGACCTCGGCCGCCTCATGGGCCTGTTCCACGAGCGGTACGACCTGCTGCTCACCCCGACGATGCCGATCGCCGCGTTCGAGGCGGGCGTCGAGGTCCCGCCGGGGTCGGCGTCCCGCCGCTGGACGAGCTGGACGCCGTTCACCTACCCGTTCAACATGACGCAGCAGCCCGCGGCGAGCCTGCCGTGCGGCTTCACGTCCGGCGGGCTGCCCATCGGCCTCCAGGTCGTCGGCGCCCGCCACGCCGACGCGCTGGTCATGGCCGCGTGCGCCGCCTACGAGCGGGCGCGTCCGTGGAAGCGGTTCACGGGAGCGCGCTGAGCGCGGCCGTCAGTCGTCCTGGGAGCGTTTCAGTTCCTTCTCGCGCCGCTTCTGCCTGCTCGACCTGCGGCGCTTCACGCCGACGCCGCCCCAGAACGCCAGGCCCTTGACGACGACCGTCGGCGAGCCCGGCGCGCCGGGGCCGCTGGCCCGGTTGTCGAACCCGCCCATGATCCCGAGCCCCTTGACGTGCACGGTGATGTCGTCCGGGACGATCAGCTCGAACCCGCCCATGATCGCGAACGCGCGGATCGTCGTCACCGGTTCCTCGAACCGCGCCTCGCGCAGGTCGATCTTGCCGCCGCCCCAGAACGCGAACACCCGGAACCTGCGGGGCACGTTCCACACGCCCGTCCGGTTGAACCCGCTCATGATGGCGATCCCGGTCTTCCACGTCGGCGCGCCCTCCAGCGGGCGCCAGTCCGTCCCGGCCCCCGCGGCCGGCACCGGGGGCGCCGCCGTTCCGGGCGAGGGCAGGTCGCGGGTGATCGGCTCCAGGTCCCCGTACGTCTTGGCCGCGTAGACGGCGTCCAGCCGCTCGTCGAGCTCCGCCAGGGTCAGCCGCCCGTCGCCGGCCGCCTCGCGCAGCACCTGCGCGACCCGCTCGCGGTCCGCGTCGCCGGCGCGCATCTCCGGCGTGCCGGGGGTTCCGGCGGGCTCGGGGAGGTTCGTCATGCCCAGAGCCTAGCCCGCCGGCGGCTCCGGACGCTCCAGCCGGACGATGATCGACTTGGACGTCGGGGTGTTGCTGATCTCGGCGGTGCTGTCGAGCGGCACGAGGACGTTCGTCTCCGGGAAGTACGCCGCCGCGCAGCCCCGCGCCGTCGGGTACGACACGATGCGGAACGACGGCGCTCGCCGCTCCACACCGTCGGCCCATTCCGAGACGAGGTCGACCGTCGCGCCGTCGTCCAGGCCGAGGGCGGCCAGGTCGGACGGGCTGACGAAGACGACGCGGCGCCCGGCCTTGATGCCCCGGTAGCGGTCGTCCAGGCCGTAGATCGTGGTGTTGTACTGGTCGTGGCTCCGGACGGTCTGCAGCAGCAGCCGCCCCTCCGGGACCCGCAGGACCTCCAGCTCGTTCACCGTCAGGTTGGCCTTGCCCGTCGCGGTCGGGAACCTGCGCTCGTCGCGCGGCGCATGGGGGAGCGTGAAACCGCCCGATTCGCGGACGCGGGCGTTGTAGCGCTCGAAGCCCGGAACGACCCGGGAGACGTGGTCGCGGATGACGTCGTAGTCGCGCTCCATCGCGTCCCAGCCGATGGCCGAGCCGGGCAGCACGGCCCGCGCGAGGCGGCAGACGATCGACACCTCCGACAGCAGGTGCGGGGACGCCGGGGCCAGCCGGCCCCGGGAGGCGTGCACCATGCCCATCGAGTCCTCGACGGAGACGAACTGCGGCCCCGACTCCTGGACGTCGCGTTCGGTGCGGCCCAGCGTCGGCAGGATCAGCGCCGTCTCGCCCGCGACGGCATGCGAGCGGTTCAGCTTGGTGGACACCTGCGCGGTCAGCCGGCAGCTCCGCAGCGCCGCCTCGGTCACCGCGGAGTCGGGCGTCGCCCGGACGAAGTTGCCGCCCATCCCGAGGAACACCTTCGCGCGGCCGTCCCGCATGGCGCGGATCGCGTCCACGGTGTCGAGGCCGTGCTCGCGCGGCGGCTCGAACCCGAACTCGGCGGCGAGCGCGTCCAGGAACTCGGGCTTCGGCTTCTCCCAGATGCCCATCGTCCGGTCGCCCTGGACGTTGGAGTGGCCGCGCACCGGGCAGACGCCCGCGCCGGGACGGCCGACGTTGCCGCGCAGCAGCAGGAAGTTGACGACCTCGCGGATCGTCGGGACCGAGTTGCGGTGCTGCGTCAGGCCCATCGCCCAGCAGACGATGATCTTCTGCGCGCCGAGGACGTCGCCCAGCACCGCCGCGATCTCCGCGCGCGTCAGGCCGGTGGCCTCCAGCACGTCGTCCCAGTCCAGGCCGAGGACGTGCTTCTCGAACTCCGCGAACCCGTGGGTGTGCGCGGCCAGGAATTCGCGGTCGACGGCGCCGGGCGCGTCCGATTCGAGGAGCATCCGGTTGAGGGCCTGGAACAGCGCCAGGTCGCCGTTCAGCCGGATCTGCAGGAACCGGTCGGCGAGGGCCGTGCCCCGCCCGGTGACGCCGGACGCGCGCTGCGGGTTCTTGAACCGCATCAGCCCCGCCTCGGGCAGCGGGTTCACCGCGACGATCCGCGCGCCCTCCTTTTTGGCCCGTTCCAGCGCGGACAGCATCCGCGGATGGTTCGTGCCCGGGTTCTGCCCGACGACGAAGATGAGATCAGCCTGGTAGAGGTCGTCCAGCAGCACCGAGCCCTTCCCGATGCCGATCGTCTCGCTCAGCGCCGACCCGGACGACTCGTGGCACATGTTGCTGCAGTCGGGGAGGTTGTTCGTCCCGAAGGCGCGGGCGAACAGCTGGTAGGCGAACGCGGCCTCGTTGCTCGTCCGGCCGGAGGTGTAGAAGACGGCCTCGTCCGGCGAGGCGAGGGCGGTCAGCTCGGACGCCAGCAGCCGGAACGCCTCGTCCCACGGCACCGGCTCGTAGTGCTCGGACCCGGCGCGCTTCAGCATCGGCTCGGTCAGCCGCCCCTGCTGCCCGAGCCAGTGGTCGGACCGCTCCGCCAGGTCCGACACGCTGTGCTCGGCGAAGAACTCGCGGGTGATCCGCCGCGTGGTGGCCTCCTCCGCGACGGCCTTCGCCCCGTTCTCGCAGAACTCGGCGACGTGCCGGTGGTCGCCCTCGGGCCACGCGCAGCCCGGGCAGTCGAAGCCCTTCTTCTGGTTGACGCGCAGCAGCGTCAGCGCGGTGCGCCGCACGCCCATCTGCTCGTACGACTGGCGCAGCGCGGCCGTGACCCCCGGCACTCCCGCCGCCCACTCCTTCGGCTTGGAAACGTCGAGACTCGCGTCGTCGAAGTCGTCGGCGGGCGCCCTGCGGCTCATCGCACTCATCCTCCTGCTCGGCTGAACACCCCCAACTCTCGCACGTGCGCGGACGTCATTGGGGCGGGCCTTCCGCCAACCGGATCGTGGCGGCCATGAGGGCGCCCTGCGGGGTGGTCCATTCCACGCGGACGACGTCGCCGGGACGATGCGCGAGAACGAGCGCCGTCAGCGCCGTGGACGAGTCGACGGCCTGCCCGCCCAGCCGCACGATGGCGGCGCCGACCGGGACGCCCGCGGCCTCGGCGGGCGCGCCCGGGACGACCTCCGCGACGAGGGCGCCGGGGGAGTCGCCGTTGGAGCGGACCTTCACGCCGAGCATGGCCGTCGGGCCGATGTGCACGGTGGACGACGACTCGCCGCGCCGGATCTGCCCGGCCACCGCCAGGGCCCGGTCGGACGGGATCGCGTACCCGCGGTGGTTCTTCCTCGGCTGGGACCCGTCCATCGTCAACCCGGCGGACGCGGCGGTGTTGATCCCGATGACCTTCCCGGCGGTGTTCAGCAGCGGCCCGCCCGAGTCGCCCGGCTTGATCGGGGCGCTCGTCTCGATCAGCCCGCTCAGCCGCTCGGACGTGCCGTTGGTGTCGTCACGCGCGGTGACCGACTGCTCCAGCGCGGTGACCTTGCCGGTGACGACGGTGGGCGTGCCGCCCTTGCCGCCCGCGTTCCCGACGGCGGTGACCGTGTCGCCGACCGCCACGTTTGCCGCGGACGCGAACACCGCCGCCTTGAGCCGGGACGCGCCGGTCAGCCGGATCACCGCGATATCGCCCGTCCGGTCGTACCCGACGACCTGTGCGGCGTAGGCGCGGCGGTTGTCGGTGTCGGTGCCCTTGATCTCGGTGGCGCCCTGGATGACGTGGTTGTTGGTCAGGACGAGCCCGGACGGGTCGAGCACGATGCCCGTCCCGGCGGCGCGGGTGCCGTTCAGCGACTGCTCGGTCTCGATGTTGACGACGCCGGGCCGCCGTCCGCTGGGCTTGGCGTTCTTGGTGGCGGCGGTCTCGGTCGCGGGCGGCGGGACGTCCCCGGACCCCACGTCCTCCATCGCCCGGCAGCCGGGCAGGAGCAGGGACAGCAGCATGACCAGGAGTATCGGGATCGCGGTACGGGCGCCGCGCCGCACGGTGTCCTCGCCCACCTCGGCCTCCTAGAACTTTCCCCCAATAATTCCCGATTCCTGGGGATTAGTCGGAGACGCCCGGGGCGG
>NZ_SMKT01000076.1 GCF_004348735.1 Actinomadura sp. KC06 | reverse complement strand
GCCGCGGGCCGCGCGGGGCCGGGCGACGGTCGCCCGCGCGGCACAGCGTCGGCGTCGGGGCGGTCAGTCCTTGACCGCCTGCTCGGCGCCCGCGCCGGTGAGGGAGCGGACTTCGATCTCGGCGTACTTCTGGGCGTTGTACTCCTTGCTGAGGATCGTCCCGAGCCAGCCGCACAGGAAGCCGATCGGGATGGAGACGATGCCCGGGTTCTCCAGCGGGAACCAGTGGAAGTCCACGTCGGTGAACAGGGCCTTCGGAGAACCGGAGACGACCGGGGAGAAGGTGACGAAGAAGATCGCGGAGCCGAGGCCGCCGTAGATGGCGGAGACGGCGCCCGCTGTGTTGAACCTCTTCCAGAACAGGCTGTAGAGGATCGCGGGCAGGTTCCCGGACGCGGCCACCGCGAACGCCAGCGCCACGAGGAACGCGACGTTGAGGCGCTGCGCGTAGATCCCGAGGACGATCGCGACCGCGCCGATGACGAACGCGGAGATCCGGGCGACGCGGACCTCGTCCCGCTCGGTGGCCTTGCCCTTGCGGAACACGTGGGCGTACAGGTCGTGCGAGAAGGACGACGACGAGGCGAGGGTGAGGCCCGCCACGACCGCGAGGATCGTCGCGAACGCGACCGCGGCGATGATCGCGAGGAGGATGGTGCCGCCCGCCTCGCCGAACACGATGTCGCCGATGCGTTCGGCGAGCTGCGGCGCCGCGGTGTTGCCCGCCGGGTTCGCTTTGGCGATCTCCTTGCTGCCGACGAGGGCCGCGGCGCCGAAGCCGAGGACGAGGGTCAGCAGGTAGAAGGCGCCGATGATGCCGATGCCCCACAGCACCGACTTGCGGGCGTCGCGGGAGGTCGGGACGGTGTAGAAGCGGATCAGGATGTGCGGCAGCCCGGCGGTGCCGAGGACGAGCGCCAGCCCGAGGCTGATCAGGTCGAGCTTGCCCTCCAGGCCCTGCGCCTCGGTGCCGTAGCGGAGGCCCGGCTCCAGGAAGCTCTTGCCCTTGCCGCTCTCGTTGGCCGCGTCGTTCAGCAGCGACGACAGGTTGAAGCCGAACTCGCTCAGCACGAGGACCGTGATGAGGGTCGCGCCGGTCATCAGCAGGACGGCCTTGACGATCTGCACCCAGGTGGTGCCCTTCATGCCGCCGAACACGACGTACACGATCATCAGGATGCCGACCAGCGCGATCGTCGCGCCCTTCGCGAACTCGCTGGTGAAGCCGAAGAGCAGGGAGACCAGCGCGCCCGCGCCGACCATCTGCGCCAGCAGGTAGAAGATCGACACGACGATGGTGGAGACGCCGGCGGCGGTGCGGACGGGACGGGGGCTCATCCGGAACGACAGCACGTCCGCCATCGTGAACCGGCCCGAGTTCCGCAGCAGCTCCGCGACCAGCAGGAGGGCGACGAGCCACGCGACGAGGAACCCGATCGAGTACAGGAAGCCGTCGTAGCCGTAGAGGGCGATGAGCCCGGCGATCCCGAGGAAGGACGCGGCGGACATGTAGTCGCCGCCGATCGCGAGGCCGTTCTGGACACCGGAGAAGGAACGTCCGCCGGCGTAGAAGTCGGTGGCGTTCTTGGTGTTCCGGCTCGCCCAGACGGTGATCGCCAGCGTTCCGGCGACGAACGTCAGGAACAGGATGATCGACAGGGTCTCGTGGCTCATCAGGCGTCTCCCGACTTCCCGGCCGCCTCGGCCTCGATGTCACCGCGGATCTTGTCGGCGATCGGGTCGAGGCTGCGGTCGGCGTGCCGCGCGTACAGCCACGCGATGAGGAACGTCGACACGAACTGGAGGAGGCCGAACACCAGCGCGACGTTGATGGAGCCGACCAGTTCGGTGCCCATGAAGCCGCGCGCCCATCCGGACAGGACGACGTAGAGCAGGTACCAGCTGAGGAAAGCCGCGGTCATCGGGAAGGCGAATCTGCGGAATCTGCGCCGGAGTTCCTGGAACTCCGTGCTGCTCTGGAACCGTTCGTAGACGGTGCCGGAGGCACTCTTATCGACGGACACGACCGTCCCTCCTCTGTAGTGACGCCGGTCACGCGCCACCGTAAGGAGAGTGTCAGCGCAGGCGAAGGGGACCGGCGGGAGGGTGCGTTCAGCTGCCGCTCATCGTCGCTGGTCTGCGTGCCGTGTCGGTGAACGGTCCGTTTGGCGCGACGAACGGTCGGGCCGGTTGCGGTCGCCGGGCCGCCTTGGCGGTCACCCTCGTTTCGGTCGTCGGGCGCGGGGATGGTCACACGCGTTTCGGTCGCCAGGTGCCCCGGTCGACGTCGAGCGACTCGGGGGTGTGCAGGCGGACCATCATGCGGGCGACGCCGGGCGGGACGCGTCCCGGCGTGCACCACGACACGGCGATCATGACGGCGAACGCGATGGGGACCGTCCAGGCGGCGGGCTCGGCGAGCATCGCGCCGACGAAGCCGTCCGGCGGGCCGGCCGCGATCGTCACGATGACGGCGGTGCCCGCGAGCAGGCCGCCCGCGACGAGGCCGGCGAGCGCGCCCGGGACGGTCAGCCGCCGCCACCACACCCCGAGGACGAGCAGCGGGCAGAACGTGGACGCGGCGACCGCGAACGCGAGCCCGACGACGTCGGCGACGGCGAGGGAACGCGCCGCGATCGCCAGGCCCAGCGGGACGACGAGCGCGAGCAGCGTCGCGGCGCGGAACGAGCGGACCCCGCCGCGCAGGATGTCCTGCGCCAGGACCCCGGCGACCGACACGGTGATCCCGGACGACGTCGACAGGAACGCCGCGACCGCGCCGCCCGTGACCAGCGCGCCGAGGAGGTCGCCGCCGACGCCGCCGATGAGCCGCCCGGGGAGGGTGAGGACGACGGCGTCCGCGCGTCCGGTCATGAGGAGTTCCGGGGTGTAGAGGCGTCCGAGGACCCCGTACAGGGCGGGGAACAGGTAGAACGCGCCGAGCAGCGACAGGACCATGACGGTCGTACGGCGCGCGGCCCGCCCGTCGGGGTTGGTGTAGAAGCGGACGAGCACGTGCGGCAGGCCCATCGTCCCGAGGAACGTGGCGAGGATCAGCGAGTACGTGGCGTAGAGGGAGTGTTCGCGGCCGTGCAGGGGCAGGGCCCATTCGCGGTCGGTGGTGACGGGTTCGCCGGTGACGTGCGGGACGGCGGCGCCCGCAGGGAAGGTGACGGACGCGTCCTTGTCGATGCGGTGCCTTCCGGGGTTCAGGGTCAGCGGGACGTCCTCGTAGGCGCGGCCGTCGAGCCGTCCGTCGACGACGACCTGGACGGGCGCGGTGACGTCCACGGTGACGGCCGTCCCGACCGACACGGTGGTGCGGTCGTCGAAGCGCGGCGGCGCCTCCGACGACAGTCCGGGCGCGCCGTCGTACCGCCACGCCAGCAGCAGGAAGATGAGCGGGACGCTGAGCGCCGTGAGCTTCATCCAGTACTGGAACGCCTGGACGAGCGTGACGCTGCGCATGCCGCCGACCCACACGTTCACGGCGACGACGACCGCGACGAGGACGCCGCCCGTCCAGACGGGGGCGCCGGTGACCGTCCGCAGCACGAGCCCGGCGCTCTGGAACTGCGGCAGCAGATAGAGCCAGCTGATCAGCACGACGAGGACGCTCGCGACGCGCCGCACCGCCATGGACTCCAGCCGCGCCTCCGCGAAGTCCGGCAGCGTGTACGCGCCGGAGCGGCGCAGCGGCGCCGACACCAGGACGAGGAGCACCAGGTAGCCGCCCGTCCAGCCGACGGGGAGCCACAGCATGTCGGCGCCGTAGGCGAGGATCAGGCCCGCGATGCCGAGGAACGACGCGGCCGACAGGTACTCGCCGCCGATCGCGGACGCGTTCCGCAGGGGCGTGACCGTCCGGGACGCGACGTAGAAGTCCGACGTCGTGCGGGAGATGCGGACCCCGAGCACGCCGATGAGGACGGTGGCGACGACGACCAGCAGCACGCCCGCCATCCCGTACGCGGCGCTCACGGTCCTTCCGCCCGCTCTCCGTCGGCGAGGGAGCGGTCGACGAGTTCGGCGAAGTCGTCCTCGTTGCGTTCCGCCTGCCGGACGTACCACCAGCCGCAGGCGACGAACCACGGGTAGATCAGGCCGCCGAGGACCACCCACGGCAGCGGCGCGCCCAGCACCTCCTGCTCGCGGACCTCGGGGAACACCGCGAACAGCAGCGGCAGCCCGGCCACGACGGCGGCGAGGACGAGGCACAGCCGCATCGCGAGCCTGAGCTGGGTGCGGACCAGCGAGCGCATGTACGCCTCGCCGAGCCCGGTCTGCTCGTCGATCTCGCGCGTGACCGGGTAGCGGGGACGGCGGACGGCGCGCGTCCGCGGGCCCGTCACCAGCACCCGTCCCTTCGCCGGAGGCGCGGCCTCGGGCGGGCGGTCGCCGGGGCTCAGGGGGACCGCCTCGCCCTGCGCACCAGCAGGTCGCGCAGCTCCCGGACGTGCCGGCGGCTCACCGGGAGCTCCGCGCCGCCGACCATGACGGTGCAGCGGCCCGAGTCCAGCCGCAGCTCCTTGATCGCCGACAGCGCGACCAGGTGGCTGCGGTGCACCCGGACGAATCCTGCACCGCTCCATCGCTCGCTCAGCGCCGCCAGCGGGATGCGGACCAGGTGGCTCCCGCCGGACGTGTGCAGCCGCGCGTAGTCGCCCTGCGCCTCCACGTACAGCACCTCGGCGGGCGTGACGAACCGGGTGACGCCGCCGAGCTCGACGGGCATCGGCTCCGGCTCGGACGGTGCCGGCGAGCCCGTCCCGTCGTCCTCCACCATCCAGTCCTCGGTCGACTCGGTCACCCGCCTGATCGCCTCGTTGAGCCGTTCGGGGCGCACCGGCTTGAGGATGTAGTCCGTCGCCTTGATCTCGAACGCGTCGACGGCGTGCCCCTCGTACGCGGTGACATAGACGATCTGCGGCGCGCGGGCGAACTGCGCGAGGACGCGGCCGAGGACGGTGCCGTCCAGGCCGGGCATGCGGATGTCGAGGAACACGGCGGCGATGGGGCGTCCGTCCGCGAGGGCGCGGTCGAGCTTGCGGAGCGCGGCGGCGCCGTCCCGCGCGGTGTGGATCTCGCCGATGCGCGGATCGGCGCGCAGGAGGTGGACGAGATCGTCCAATGCGGGTGCCTCGTCATCCACCGCAAGGACACGAAGGCCCACGACAAACCCCGCCCTTCCTGTGCCGCCCGCCACATTCCAGTAAAAGGACGTCCGCGAGTCAAGGGGGCAGGACGCGCCTCACCTGGCCGATTCACCAGGAAGCGGTCACAGCGGACCCGAGGACGCGGTCACGCCGGGGCGGTACTTCGGGACGCGGACGGTCACCTTCGTCCCGGCGCCTGGGCCTGTTTCGACGGCGAGACCGTACTCGTCGCCGTACACCTGGCGCAGCCGCCCGTCGACGTTCGCGAGGCCGATTCCGGCCGCCTCGCCGTCGTCGCCGAGCGGGCGCGCCTCCCCGGACAGCAGCCGCCGGACGTCGTCGGGCTCCATGCCGATCCCATCGTCGTCCACGCTGATCACACAGTCGGAGCCGGCGTCCTCCGCGACGATCGTGATCAGGCCGGGCTCCGACCTGTCCTGCAGCCCGTGCCGGACGGCGTTCTCCACGAGCGGCTGCAGGCACAGGAACGGCACCGCGACCGGCAGCACCTCGGGCGCGATCCGCAGCGTCACCCGCAGCTGCTCCCCGAACCGGGCGCGCTGCAGCAGCAGGTACCGGTCGATGGACCGCAGCTCCTCGGCGAGCGTGGTGAAGTCGCCGTGCCGCCGGAACGAGTAGCGGGTGAACCCGGCGAACTCCAGCAGCAGCTCCCGCGCCCGCTCCGGGTCGGACCGGACGAACGACGCGATCGTGGTCAGCGAGTTGTAGATGAAATGCGGTGAGATCTGGGCCCGCAGCGCCCGCATCTCCGCCTCCATCAGCAGCGTCCGGGAATGGTCGAGTTCGGCGAGTTCGAGCTGCGCGTCCACCCACTGGGCGACCTCTTCGGCGGCGCGGATCAGCCCCGCGGGGACCTCCTCGCCGTAGGCGGCGAGCGTCCCGACGACGCGGTCGTCGGTGGCGAGCGGCACCACGACGACACGGCGGATCGGGCAGTCGAGCTGGTCGCAGACCACGTCGTGGACCTGGGTGCGTCCGCTCGCCAGCGTGTCCCCGGCGTGCTTGGGGCCCTCCTCGATGTGGTGGTCGTGCTCGCCGTCCCAGGCGAGGAGGCGCTCCCCGTCCGTGATCGCCAGCGCGGCGCAGCCGAGCAGCGTCCGCAGGTGCCGGGCGGCCTTCTGCGCGCCCTGCTCGGTCAGCCCGGCCCGGAACGCGGGCGCGGCCCGCGAGGCGGTGTGCAGCGTCTCGAACGTCGCGCGCCGCGCGGGCCCGCCGAGATCGCCGCCGCGCCCGCGGCGCCGCAGCCACACCAGCGCCGGAACCCACGTCACCAGCAGCGTCGCGACGACCGCTATGCCCACGTTCATACGGCGAAGTTAGCGGTGGCGGGCCTCTCCCGGGAGGGGTCCGCGGCGTCTTCCGGGAGGGGTCCCGCGGCGGCCCTGTCACCGTGACGGCGGACCAGGCACCCGGCGGGCCGATCGGACGGCCGCCGCGGGCCCGATGGGGAGGACTCACGGACATGGGGCGTGTCTTTGCACGGGCCGGGGGCGCGCTCCGGCAGTGGCGGCACCCGCCGGAATTCAGGATCAGCGCGTCCGCGTGGCCCGCGGACGCGCTCGACGAGCTCGCCCGCGCCATCGCCGACCACCCGGCGGACGGCGTCCAGGCGGGGGTCCCGGAGCTGCCGGATCGGCTGCTCGCCGAGCTGGCGACGAACCTGTGGCGGCTGCGCACCCGGATCGAGCGGATGGACGACCCGCCGCGCCCGGTCGTCCGCCATCTGGAGGCGGCCTGGGACGTCCTCGCCGGCACCGGAATCACGATCAAGGACCACGTGGGCGAGCCGTTCGACCCCGGGCTGGCGATGTCCGTGGTGGCGTACGAGCCCATGCCGGGCCTGGCGCGCGAGCAGATCACCGAGGCCCTGCGCCCCGGTGTGTACCTGGAGGGACGGGCCGTCCAGATGGCCGAGGTGATCGTCGGCACCCCGGGCTCCGCCGGGACGCCGCCGACCGGAGCGACGAAGGAAGCACGCGAGCGATGAACAGGACCACGATCGACTTCGGCATCGACCTCGGCACCACCAACAGCGCCATCGCGCGGCTGGACGGCGTCGAGACCGAGATCATCAAGAACAACGACGGCGCCGAGACCACGCCCTCCGCGGTGCTGGTCGACCGGCGCGGACGGCTCACCGTCGGCCGGGCCGCCAAGGACCGCAGCGAGCACGACCCCGAGAACACCTGCGTGGAGTTCAAGCTGCGGATGGGGACGACCGGCCAGCCCAAGCACTTCGCGGCCGCCGACCGGTCGATGGAGCCCGAGGAGCTGTCGGCGGAGGTGCTGCGGTCGCTGCGCCGCGACGTCGGACAGCGGACCGGCGAGGAGATCAAGGCGGCGGTCATCACCGTCCCGGCGGCGTTCGAACTCAGCGCCTGCGACGCGACCCGCCGCGCGGCCGAGATGGCGGGCATCGTCCACGCGCCGCTGCTGCAGGAGCCGACCGCGGCGGCGCTCGCGCACGGCTTCCAGGAGGACGCCGACAACGCGTTCTGGCTGGTGTACGACTTCGGCGGCGGCACCTTCGACGCCGCCGTGATCCAGATGCGGGACGGCGAGTTCACCGTCGTCAACCACCGGGGCGACAACTTCCTCGGCGGCAAGCTGCTGGACTGGGCGATCGTCGAGGAGCTGCTGATCCCGGCGGTCGTCCGCGACCACGGGCTGGCGGACCTGCGCCGCGGCAACCCGCGCTGGCGCAAGAACATCAACAAGCTGAAGGTCGCCGCCGAGGCCGCGAAGATCCAGGCGTCCCGCGCGGAGTCCGCCGAGCTGTTCCTCGACCTGGAGGACGAGTCCGGCCGGTCGGTGGAGTTCGAGTACGAGCTGGCCAGGGCGGACGTGGAGCGGCTCACCGAGCCGTTCATCGTCCGGTCGGTCAACCTGTGCCGCAAGGCGCTGGAGGAGAGCGGCCTCGGCCCCGGCGACGTCGAGCGGGCGCTGCTCGTCGGCGGGCCGACGCTCTCGCCGTACCTGCGGGAGCGGCTCGGCGACCCCCGCGAGGGCCTCGGCATCCCCCTGGACTACTCCCAGGACCCGATCACCACCGTCGCCCGCGGCGCCGCCGTCTTCGCGGGCGGGCAGCGGCTCGATCCGTCCCTTGCGGGCCCGCCGCCGCCCAGCGGCGAGTACGCGGTCGAGCTGGAGTACCGTCCGCTCGGTCCCGACATCGAGCCGTTCGTCGGCGGACGGGTGACCGGCGCCGACACGGCCGGATGCTCGATCGAGTTCGTCAACCCGCACACCCTGCCGGTCTGGCGCAGCGGGCTGATCCCGCTGCCCGCCGACGGGACGTTCACCACGACGCTGTGGGCGGAGAAGGGCCGCGCCAACACGTTCCAGATCGAGCTGACCGACGCGACCGGCGCGGGCCGTCCCATCACCCCGGACACGCTGACGTACACGGTCGGCGCCGTCGACACCCAGCCGCCGCTCACCCACTCCATCGGGGTCGGGCTGGAGGGCAACGAGGTCGAGTGGCTGTTCAAGCGCGGCACCCCGCTCCCGGCCAGGCGGCGGATCCTGCTGAGCACGACGGTGGGCGTCCTCCGCGGCGCCGGCGAGGGCATGATCCGGATCCCGGTGCTGGAGGGCGAGCACCACCGCGCCGACCGCAACCGCAGGATCGGCCGGCTGGAGATCAACCCCGAGCAGGTCAGGCGGGACGTGCCGGAGGGCAGCGAGGTCGATTTCACCATCCTGATCGACGAGTCCCGGATGGTGGTCGCCCGCGCCTACGTCCCGATCCTGGACGAGGAGTTCCAGAGCGCCGTCAACCTGCAGACCGAGACCGTCCCCGACCACGCTCAGCTGGCGAAGGACGCCGCCGCGGAGAAGCGGAGGCTGGAGTCCGCGCGGCGGCAGGCCGGGGAGCTGGGCGACTCGCGCGCCGCCGAGGTGCTGGCCCGGATCGACGCGGAGGGCATCGTCGCGAACCTGGACGCCGAGGTGAACGCCGCCGAGGTCGACCCGGACGCCGCCGTCGCGGGCGGCAAGCGGCTGCTGGACCTGCGCGCCGCCGCCGACGAGGTCGAGGACGAGCTCGAATGGCCCGGCCTGGTCAGCGAGGCGCGGGAGGTCCTGCCGCTGGTCCGCGAGGTCGTCGAGGACCGCGGCCGGGCGGCCGACGTCCCGGCGCTGGAGGCCGCCGAGGCGGCGGTGCAGGAGGCCATCGCCGCGCACGACGCCGACCTGCTGCGGCAGCGCGTCACCGAGCTGCGGCGGCTCGCGACCCGGGTGCTGGACGCGTCCGGCGACCTGCCGTTCATCGCCTTCCGGGAGCTGTGCTCGCTGCAGCCGGAGATGCGCGACCAGCGGGAGGCGTCCGCGCTGATCGCCACCGGCCGCCGCGCCGCCGACGCGGGCGACGCGAACACGCTCCGCGACGTCAACTCGGCGCTCGCGGACCTGCTGCCCTCCGCGCCGCCCCCGCCCGACCCGTTCAGCACGGTGAGGGTCGGCCGATGACCGCCCCGGCACAGGCCGTCCGGGAGGTGACGGTCGCGCAGGCCCGCGCGCTGGCCCGCGCCGGCCGCTACGCGGAGGCAGAAGAACTGCTGGAGGGCGAGCACGGCGCGGTCGTGCTCGACCTGAAGGCGCGCATGTACGCGCAGCAGGGCCGGCTGGACGAGGCCGACCGCTGCTGGGCCGAGGTCGCCGCCATCTCCCCCGGCGACCCCGGCGCCGCGGAGGGACGCCGCCGCATCGCCCAGATCCGGGCGGCGGCGGCGTCTCCCCGGCGCTTCGTCCTCGCACGCTCCGCTTTCCGCCTGGGGACGGCGGCCGTGGTGCTGCTCGCGTTCGTCATGCTGGCGGACGTCTGGCTGGACCGGGACGAGCCCGGCGCCCCCGCACCCGTCCCGTCGACCCCTGTCACCTCGCCGAGCCCCGCGCCAGACCCGATCGCCGCACTGAGGCTCAAGGGCTCGGGCCTGCATGTCGAACGCCGGGCCGGCGAGATCGAGGTGACGTTCGAGCGCGGCCTCTTCCGCCGCGACGCGGCGCTGACCCCACGCGGCCGGGCCGTCCTGGCGAACCTCGGCAGGCAACTCCGCCCCTACGCCGACCAGGTCTCCGTCACCGTGATCGGCCACACCGACCGCAGGGCCGTCCACCCGGGCGGCGGGTACGCGAGCAACGCCGAGCTGGGCATGCTGCGGGCCACGGTCGTCCGGGAGGTGCTGCGCTCGTCCGCGCGGATCCCGACCGCCCAGTTCTCGATCTCGACGCTGGCCGGTCTCCTGCCCCCGTATCCGGGCGATGGGGCGTCCGGCGACCCCCGCAACCGGACGGTCAGCGTCCGCATCTCCGCGGCAGGTGGACGATGAACACCACGAAGACGTCCTTCCTCGACCAGACCGGCCCGGACCTCTACCGGGAGAACCCCTTCCGGGTCACCGGCCTCGCGGTGGACGCCACCGCCCGCGACATCCGCCGCCGCTCGGAGGAACTCCAGGTCCAGGCCAAACTCGGCAAAGCACCCGGCACCGACTCACTCCTGCCGCTCGAGCCGCCGCCCGATGCCGACGCCGCCCAGCGGGCGATCCAGCGGCTGCGCGACCCGGTCCGCCGCCTGGAGGACGAGCTGTTCTGGTTCTGGCCCTCCCACAACAACGACGAGGCCCTCAAGGCCCTGCGCGACGGCCGCGTCGAGGACGCCGAGCGGCTCTGGACGAACCCCGGCCCCGGACGCCCGTCCGCCGTCGCCGCGCACAACCTCGCCGTCCTGGCCCACGCCCGAGCCCTGGACGACAACGACCCCGAGCTCTGGAAACAAGCACTGCGCCACTGGCGGACCACCCTGAACACCGACGCGTTCTGGGACCTCGTCGCCGGGCGCGCCCGCACCGCCGACGACCCCCGGATCGGCCCCGGCGCCGCCGCCGAGCTGCGCGAACGCCTCCCCGCCGCGCTCCTGTCGATCAGCGCGCGGCTCGCCGTCCAGGAATCCCGGGCCGGGGAGCACGAGAAGGCGTCCGCCCACATCGACCTGATGCGCGGCTCCGGCTTCCGCGCCGACCTGGTCGACACCGCGCTCCGCGACGCCGTCGCCCCCGACGCGTCCCGGCTCAGATCGCAGAGCCGGACCGCCCTCGAACGCGCCGACGCCGCCCCCGATACCGGCCACGC
The DNA here is from genome assembly GCF_004348735.1 of Actinomadura sp. KC06. GTDB lineage: Bacteria > Actinomycetota > Actinomycetes > Streptosporangiales > Streptosporangiaceae > Spirillospora. The sequence continues at coordinate 29,921 of NZ_SMKT01000076.1, read as the reverse complement.
CGAGGCGATCCGCCTGCTCGAACGGGCCGAACCCGTCCTCGCAGGTCTCGGCGCGGTCCTGCCCGGCGACCACTCCATCCTGGAGGGGCTGCGGGACGAGATCGCCGACTCCGCCATGCGCTGCGTCATCCTGTACGGCAACGAGACCGACGACTGGCGCCCGGCGGAGGGCGTCCTGGAGCGCACCGAGGCCACCGCCGTCTCGGCGAACATCAGGACGCGCATCGCGGAGAACCTGGAGACCGTCCGCGAGAACCAGGTCTACGCCACCTGCTGGTTCTGCAAGGAGCACCCGAGCCACGACGGCTCCGGTTTCAAGGTGAAGATGCACGGCGAGGTCAACGAGGAGATCACCGAGTACTACGCCCGGCGGATCACCTGGCGGAAGCTGACGATCTCGGTGCCCCGCTGCACCGGCTGCGCGTCCGCCCACCGGTCGCGCCGCGCCAAAGTCTGGGCCTACGGCCTCGGCTCCAACGTCGCGCTGTTCATGCTCGGCCTCGTCCTGACCTCGACCAGCGCGTTCGGCGCGGGCGTCGTCCTGATGATCCTGACCTTCGCCGGCTTCGCCTTCGCCGCCGGTTTCGCCGCCACCACTCCCCTCTCCCGCGACGCACAGGACGTCCTGCACGCCTTCCCCGCCATCCAGGAAAAGTTCAAATCCGGCTGGTCCTTCGGCCACAAACCCCCGGGCGTCCAGTGAGGTCGGTTCCCGCAGGGCATGACGACGCGACGCCCAGCCGGAGAATTCACCGGCCGTGGCGTCGCGTCGCGGGTTCCTAGGGGAGGTTGAGGTTGGTGGCCAGGGATTCGTAGTGGGCGTCGCCGTCGCCGAAGGCCAGGGACGCTGACATGGCGTGTTGGGAGAACCAGTGCAGGTCGTGTTCTTGGGTGAAGCCGATCGCGCCGTGTACCTGGTGGCCTAGGGCGCAGACTCGTTCGTACGCTTCGCTGACCCATGCTTTGGCCATTGACACTTCTTGCTTTGCGTCACGGTTCGCTGAGAGGCGCCAGATGGCTTCGTAGGCGATGAAACGGGAGCCCAGGACGTCGATGGCCATGTCGGCGCAATGGTGCTGGACGGCCTGGAACGACCCGATGGGACGGCCGAACTGCTCCCGTTCCGTCGCGTACTGCACCGTCATGTCCAGGACGCGCTGCGCCGCACCCACCATCTCGGCGCAGGTCGCCGCCGCGCCGAACAGGGAGATCGCGGTGGCGGCGTCCGGGCCTAGGGCGTCGGGGGCGGGCACGTGGACGTCCGACAGCTCGACGTGGCAGGGACGGTCCAGGCCGACGGTTTCCAACGGACGGAGCGCTACGCCTGGGGACGACGCGTCCACCCAGAACGCGCGTGGTTCGTCGCCGACGCGGGCCGCGATGAGGAGGCTCTCGGCGGATGCGGCGAACGGGACGAATGTGACCGTTCCGGTGAGGACGAAGTCCGTGCCGTTAGGGGAAGCCACTGGGCCTTCGTCCGGACGGTCCCAAGGGAGAGGTGCGGCGGTCGCTATCTGGCCCTCTGAGATGGCCGTGAGCCATCGTTGCTGCTGGTCGGGCGTGCCGTGGCGGGTTATGGGCATGCCGCAGGACGCCACTGAGGTGAGTAGCGGGCTCGGGACTTGGGCGTAGCCGAGTTGCTCGAACAGCAGGCACACGTCCAGGAAGTCGCCGCCTACGCCGCCGTGCTCCTCTGGGAAGGCCAAGCCCGTCCAGCCGAGTTCGACCATCTCCTTCCACAGGGCGGCGGAATGGCCGGACGGGTCGCCGTCCATCGCCCGGGCTCCGGCCGTCGCGGCGCGGGACTCCAGGAGTTCGCGGGCGGTGGAGGCGATCAGCTCCTGGTCCTCGGTGAGGCTCAGGTCCATGGCGGCGGGACCTTGTCGGAGCGGACCCACACGCCGGGGCGCTCTTCCCAGAACAGCTGGACCAGGACGCCGCCGGTGTGCTTGGGGTGAATGAACGTGTGCTTCCAGGCGGCGCCGTCGGTGACGCCCTCCTCGTCGTCGAAGGTCGGCGTGTCGTGGTGTTCGCAGGCGGCCAGCGCCTTGTCCCAGTCGTCCACCTCGAACGTGACGTGGTGGGCGGCGGCGCCGTTGCGGTCCCAGAACCGTTCGATGAACGAGTCCTCGCCGCGCGGCATGATCACTTCCCAGCAGATGGTGGAGCCGGGGATGTTCAGGACGAGGTCGGCCATATCGGGATGCTCGTCGTCCGGGGTGCGCCACACCTGCGTGAACCCGGCGAGGCCGTGGTACCAGCCCGCGAGGAGGTCGCGGTCGGGGAACGCCTGGCAGATGTGGTCCAGCGCCACGATGCCGAGGGACGGCCCGGACGCGGGCGACGACTCCTCGACGGAGTCCGACGAGTCGCCGCACATGTCGAGGTTGCCGGGGCCGCGCAGCCGGAACAGGACGCCGGGGCCGTGCTCGGGCGGGCTCAGCGACGCCTCCAGCCAGCGTCCTCGTGCGCCGTCCGTCGGCTTGATGCCGCGTACTTCGAGTTCCGCGCGGACGGCCTCAAGGTCGGGTACCTCAGCGCCTACGTGGTGCAGGCCGGGGCGTCCGCCGTGGTCGTCCAGGAAGGTCTGGAGCGCGGAGCCTTTCCCGGCGGGCGCGACCACCTCCCACGCCTGGCCGTGGCTGCCGGGGATCTCCAGCCGGGTGCCGCGGGCCCCCTCGGCCGGGTTGTCCCAGCTCCGGACGCGCCGGAACCCGAACAGCCCCTCCAGCAGCGCGACCTGCGCGTCGAGGTCGCCGGTCACCTGGGCGACGTGATCGATGCGATAGATCTGCACGGGTCCTCCTAGCTCGGGTGCGGCTCGATCCAGTCGTAGCCGTAGCTGACCAGTTCCTTGACGAGGCGCAGGTTATAGCGGTTCATCGCCGCGATCCGCTCGGCCAGCTCGCCGACCCGCTTGTCGAACTCGTCCGCCGGATACACGTCGTTGACCAGCCCCAGCTTGAACGCGCGGTCGGCGTCGATGCGGGCGCCGGTGAACAGGAGCTCCTTCGCGCGGGCCTTGCCGATGCGCTCCGGCAGCCGCTTCACGCCGCCCCAGCCGGGCGCGGAGCCGCCGAACTCGGGCTGGTCGGGGTCGCCGTCCTCGGTCATCTTCGGCCGGTACGGCGGGCGGGCCGAGAGTGTGATCTCCACCAGGCCGACCTTCGCGTTGTCGGACGCGACGATGAAGTCGGCCGCGAGCGCCAGTTCCAGGCCGCCGCCGACCGCGTAGCCGTGCACGGCCGCGATCACCGGGACCGACAGGCGCTCCATCATCGCGAACGTCTTCTCGCCGAGCCGTCCCTGCTCGATCCGTTCGCGCGGCGTGAGCTTCTCCGACCAGCCGAGGTCCATCCCGGCGCAGAACGCGCGTTCGCCGGCGCCGCGCAGCACCACCACGCAGACGTCCTCGTCATCGTCGACGCGGGTGAAGATGTCGCGCAGCTCGGTCATCGTCGTCGGCGTCAGCGCGTTGAGCTTCTCCGGCCGGTTCAGCGTCAGCCAGGCCACTCGTTCTTCGATCCGCAGATCGACGGTTTCGTAGGCGTTCTCGTCGGGCATGCGTGCTCGCTCCTCCTGGTGATCAGCTGCGGGGCAGGTTCAGGCCCCGGGTGGCGATGACATTCCGCTGGATCTCGGTGGTGCCGCCTAGGAAGGTGGACGCCACCGAGTCTCGGCGCATGTGGGTGAACGCGGCGTTCATGGGTGCGCCTTCGCGTTCCCAGAGCGCGGCGGACCTTCCGAACGCGCGTGCGCCAGTCCGGGCCAGGCGCTGGTGCAGTTCGGCGCCGAAAAGCTGGTTGATGGACGCCTCGAAGTCTGGCTCGTCGCCCGCGGCCTGGCGCGACACGGTGTAGCGGGCCAGGTTGTAGAGCACGCGGATCTCCGTCTGGCGGCGGGCTATCTCCTGGCGGAGGGCGGGGCTTCGGCGGGCGAAGCGTTGCCCGTCCGGGGAGCGCAGGTAGGCGACCAGCTCGGCGAGGGCCTGCTCGTACTTGATCGTCGCGCCGATCCCGGCCCGCTCGAAGCCGAGCGCCGACATCGCCACGTACCAGCCGCGGTTCTCCTCCCCGACCCGGTTCGCCACCGGCACCCGGACGCCCTCGAAGAAGATCTCGCAGAACGGCACCGCGCCGCGGATGTCGGTGATGGGACGGATCGTCACGCCGGGCGCATTCGCCTCGATGAGGAGGAATGTGATGCCGCGATGCGGGCGGTCTGCGTCGGGGTCGGTGCGGACGAGCACGAACAGCCAGTCGGCGTATTGGCCTAGGGACGTCCATACCTTCTGGCCGTCGACTATGTAGTCGTCGCCGTCGCGGACGGCTCGGGTGCGCAGGGACGCCAGGTCGGAGCCGGAGCCCGGTTCGGAGAACCCTTGCGCCCAGGTCGCCTCGCCCTTTGCGATGGGCGGGAGATGCGCGGCCTTCTGCTCGTCCGTGCCATGCACCAGGAGGGTGGGGCCCAGGAGGAACGCGCCGATGCCGTTCACGGTCGGCACCCGCGCCCGCATCATCTCCTCGTGCAGGACGAACTCCTCCAGCGCCGACAGGCCCGCGCCGCCGTACTCCTTCGGCCAATGCGGTGCGATCCATCCGCGTTCGGCTAGGGCTTCGGCCCAGACGCGGGCGCCCTCGCGGCGGCCCTCGTCGTCGGCGACGCGGTCGACGGGCCAGTTGTAGCCCGCGACGTCCTCCGGCTCCAGGCTCTGCTCCTCGTCCCCGGCCGGACGGTACGACTCGGGAAACCGCTCCTGGACGAAGGCTCGCACCTCCTCGCGGAACGCGGCCTCCTCTGGCGTGTCGTCCCAGTTCACCGTCCGTCCGCCTCCCGGTCCCAGGTCGTGTCGGTGATGCCGCGCTCGCCCTCGGCCCGCAGCTTGTACTTGGCGACCTTGTCGGTCGGGGTGCGCGGCAGCGCCTCCACGAACTCGACGTAGCGGGGCACCATCGAGCGCGGCAGCCGCTCCTCGCAGTAGGCGATCAGCTCGGCCGGGTCCATGCCGGTATCGGGTTGCACCACGATCGACACCTTGATGTCCTCGTCCTCCAGTTCCGAGGGCACGCCGATCGCGGCGCACTCCAGGACCGCCGGATGCTGGTTGATCTCCGTCTCCAGGTCGAAGGCGGAGATGTTCTCACCCCGCCGGCGGATGGCGTCCTTCATCCGATCGAGGAAGAAGAAATACCCGTCGTCATCGCGCCATACCCGATCTCCAGTGTGGAACCACATGTTCCGGAAGCAGTGCGTGGTCGCTTCCCAGTTCCCGTAGTAGCCGGTCGTGAGGACGAACGGCTGCTTCGGCCGCAGCACCAGCTCGCCCGGCTCCCCCGGGCCGAGCTCGCGGTCGTGCTCGTCCACCACGGCGACCTGGAAGCGCTCCTCGTGGGCCTGCCCGCACGACCCGACCCGCCACTCCCCGTACGGGCTGCCCGTCGCGATCCCGGCCTCGGTGCTGGTGTAGGTCTCCACCGACCGGACGCCGAACCGCTCCCGCATCGGCTCGTCCAGGTTCGACTTGCCCATGTAGAACGTCTCCAGCCGGTGGTCCTTGTCGCGGGACGTCGGCGGCCGGTTCAGCAGGATCGGGATCATGGAGAACACGCTCATGCAGACCTGGGCGTCGAAGCGGCGCACGTCGTCCCAGAACTTCGACGCGCTGAACCGCTCCACGATCGCGATCGAGCCGCCGCCGAGCAGCGCGGACAGCATGCCGTCCCACAGCGCCGCCGCGTGGAACAGCGGCAGCGGGCAGTAGATCGTCTTGCCCCAGCGGTCGAGGAAGTCGAGCGAGTCGTAGGCGCAGGTCAGCGCCAGGGCGTGGGGCACCATCGCGCCCTTGGATGGGCCCGTCGTCCCGGACGTGTACATGATCGCCTGCATGTCCGCGAACCCGACCGGGACCTCGACGCGCCCGTCGCCGCGGCCGTCGTCCGGCAGGCTCGCCAGGTCCCGCGCGGGCTTGCCCAGGTGTTCGAGCAGCACCCCGCTCGCGGCGGCGTCCCGCACGATCACGCCGCCCAGCTTCGGCAGCCGCTCCGCCACCTCGGTGATCCGCTCCGCGTACGGCCCGTCGATGATCAGCCACTGGGAGTCGGAGCTGTCCAGCACGTGCCGCAGCAGCTCGCCCCGGTACGCGATGTTGATCGGCACGGCCACCGCGCCGAGCCGCGCCAGGGCGAAGATCAGCTGGACGAAGTCGGCGCAGTTGGGCAGCATCAGCCCGACGTGGTCGCCGCGCCCGATCCCGGCACCGGCGAGCGCGCGAGCCATCCGGTCGGCGGCGGCGTCCACCTCGCCGTAGGTGATCTCGCCGTCCCGGAACTTGAGAAACGTCTGTCGTCGGTGGATCTGCGCCTGTGACCGGAGAACGTCCCCGAGGACGAAACTCTCCAGCGTCTCCTTCCGCATCTGACCTCCGCTGTCGCCGCGTGCTCTCGTCGTGGGCGGTGTGTGCGTCGTGGGCGGTGTGCGTCGTGGTGGTGTGCGTCGTGGGTGGCAGGGGGCTGGCTGGTGGCTGGCCGCAACCGGACATCGCCCTCAATAGATGAACACGAAACGTCATACCCGGCAACAGCGGCGAAAGTTAACAAGGGCGTTCTGCAGGGAATCTACTGGGACAGCAGTCGATCACTGTGACAAGAACCACACCCCGCCGGGGCCCTTATTTCGGACGGCTGACCCTCGTCCGCCACCCCGGCCGTTAATGGGTGGCAGCACCGTCATCATCGCGGTCATCGTTGGGGTCATGCAGGTCGATTCGTTCATCGAGGACGGCTTCGTCCACCTCAAGGAAGCGTTCCCCCGGAGGCTCGCGGACGGCTGCCGCGCGATCATCTGGCGCGACCTGAGCGCCGACCTCGGCGCCGAGCCCGACGACCCGTCCACCTGGCCGCGCCCGGTCGCCGCCCGCCCCGACTACGCGGACGCGCCCTTCGCGGCCGCCGCCAACACCCCGCGCCTGCACGCCGCGTTCGACGCTCTCGTCGGGAAGGGCCGCTGGACGCCGCGCCGCAGCCTCGGCGGTTTCGTGATCCGCTTCCCCGCCGACGAGCCGTCGGTCGTCGACGGATGGCACGTCGACGTCAGCTTTCCCGGCCCCGGCTCGTCCCCGGACGACTACCTGACCTGGCGCGCGAACGTCGCGTCCAGAGACCGCGCCCTGCTGATGTTCTTCCTGCTCTCCGACGTCGGCCCTGATGACGCCCCGACCCGGCTCCGCGTCGGCTCCCATCGGCACGTGGCCCGCGTCCTCGAACCCGAGGGCGAGGACGGCCTGGACGCACGAGAACTGGCCCGGCGCGCGGACGCCGCCACCGGGCATCTCCCGACCGCTCTCGCCACCGGCCGCGCAGGCGACGTCTACCTATGCCACCCATTCCTGGTGCACGCCGGCCAGCCCAACCGCGGGACGACTCCGCGCTTTCTCGCCCAACCGAAACTCAGCCCGTCCGAGCCATTCCGCGTTAACCTCCCGGCCGAGGCGTCAACCCCGGTGGAAACCGCGATCATCCAAGCGCTCGAACACCGCCGAGATGGCCTCTGACCAGGGCTCGGATCCGGCACGCCGTGGCTAAACGACGTTTCGCTCCAGGCCGTCGAGGAGGGCTTGGAGGCCGAATTCAAAGGTTTCTGCGGGGGCGGCGGCGTAGTCGGCCGCCGCTGCGGTGTCCAAGCGCGCGCGCAGGCGTGGGTAATTCATGGCGATCTCCTGCGCTTTTGTCATGGCGTCGTTGAGTTGCTCTTCGGCTTTGGCGCCGTCGCGGGCGAGTCTCCGGGCGTGTGAAGCGGACGCGGCGGCCCCGGCCGCGTTGCCCAGCACGTAGGTGAACACGGCGGCGGCGGCCTGGTCGGCCCGGGCCCCGGTGAAGCCCGCGGCCTCGTAGACGGCCAGATGGTGATCGTCGTGCCGGGCCTTGCCCTCCCCGTAGACGACGTGCGCCGCGAACGCCTGGACCAGCCAGGGGTGCCGGGTGAACATCCCGTACAGGTCGGCGGCCATGGCGGTGGCGGCGGCGCGCCAGCCGACCGCCGCCGGATCCGGAAGGGCCAGCTCGCCCCACACCCGGTCGGTGGCCAGCAGGACGGCTCGACCGAGCACTTGAACTATGTACAAGTCAGGAGAGACCATGAACGCCCTCGCCGCCGCCATGCAGCTGCTCGTCGCCGTCGCCTTCGTCAGCATCCCGGTCGTCCGGCACCGCTTCGGGCCCGCCGCGAAGGCCGCCGCCGTGGCCGAGCTCCGGCGCCAGAACGTCCGTCCGGAGGTCCTGGACGAGAACGGGCTCCGCTTCGACGCGGGCGGCCACGAGACCGCCGCGCCCGCGGCCGTCGCCGCGATCATGACCGCCGTCGCCGCCCTCAACCTCGCCGGCGCCGACCTGGCCCGGCCGCTGACCTGGATCTTCTCGTCCATGGTCATCCTCATGAACCTCGGGATCGTCTACAGCAACCTGACCGCCGTGAAGTCGGTGGAGGCCGCCTTCCGCCGCAAGGACGACCCGGAGCTGGCCCGCGTCGAGGTCGCACCCTTCCTCAAGGCCGCCGAGAACGCCTTCCCCGGCTGGGTGCGCGCGCAGACGTACGTCCGCAACACGACGGTCTTCGCCGGATCCGCCGTCGCCCTCCTCGCCGTGACCCTCGGTTGAGAAATCCCATGTGACCTATTGCACGCTCAGAGAGCCACATGTATACATACTGAGCTATGAGCACACGAAATGAAGCGGATGTGGACTGGTTCGCGCTCGCCTCGTACCGTTCCGGGGCGGACAGCACGGTCCGTCCCGCGCTGGTCCTCGACCACGGGCGGATCTACGACCTGGCCGCAACGCGGGACGCCCTCGGCCACGGCCGCGACTCCCTCGCCGGCTCCGTGGCCGACCTGCTGGCCGACTGGCCGCGGACCCTCGACGCGCTCCGCTCCCTGGCCGCCGCCGCCCACGCCCGTCCGGACGCGCTGACCGAGGTCCCCGGCGGCGCGGACGTGCTGGCCGAGCCCTACCGTCCGGCCCGGATCTTCGCCGCGACCTCCAACTACGTCGACCATGCCGACGAGATGGGCACGGTGCTGGCGGCGAAGGCCAACAGCCAGCCGTACGTGTTCATGAAGGCCGACTCCAGCGTCATCGGCCCCGGCGAGACCGTGGTGATGCCGGAAGCGTCCGAGCAGGTCGACTGGGAGGTCGAGCTCGCCGCCGTGATCGGCGGGGGCGGCCGGAACATCCCGGTGGACGAGGCCCTCGACCACGTCGTCGCGTACACGATCATCAACGACGTCTCGGCCCGCGACCTCAACATGCGGGACGACTTCCCCTTCAAGTTCGACTGGTTCCGCGGCAAGTGCTTCGACACCTTCGCGCCCCTCGGCCCCTGGCTGGTGCCCGCCGGCTGCATGCCGGACCCGCAGTCGCTGGCCCTGCGGCTGGCCGTCAACGGCGAGGTCATGCAGGACGCCAAGGCCAGCGAAATGATCTTCACCATCGCGGAGCAGATCGCGTACCTGTCCGGGATCCTCACGCTGCGGCCGGGCGACCTCATCGCCACCGGCACCCCCGACGGCGTGGGCATGGGACGGGGCGTCTACCTCAAGAGCGGCGACGTGATGCGCGCCGAGATCGAGGCCATCGGGGCCCTGGAGAACCCGGTCCGCTGACCGGTCATCGGGGGGTGGTGCTTTCTTCCTTCGTCCATTCCTGTGGGAGTCCCCATGAAAAAAGCAGACCGGCGTCCGGCCGGCTCGCGCCGCATCGCGATCGCGGTACCGCTCATCGCGGCGCTGATCGCGACGCTGGCCGGGTGCGGCTCGAACGGCGAGGCGGGGTCCGGCAAGCCGCTCCGCAAGATCACCTTCAATCTGGCGTACTTCCCGCAGGGCAGCACCGGCGGCGTGTTCGCCGCTATCGACCAGGGCTTCTACGAGGCCGAGGGGCTCAAGGTCGAGCCCGTCCGCGGGTACGGGGGCACCCGCACGGTCAACGAGATCGACCAGGGCAAGTGGGACTTCGGCTACGGCGACCCGGTCAGCGTCATCCTCAACCGGGCGGCCGGCGGGAAGGCCACCATGGTCGGCGCGCTCAACACCGTGTGGCCGGGCGGGCTGTGCTACGACGCCGGCAAGCACCAGATCAACACCCTGCAGGACCTCAAGGGCCTCGTGCTCGGCGGCGGCGCGACGTCCCCGATCCAGAGCCTTCTGCCGGTGTGGCTGGAGGCGAACGGCCTCCCCCGCGACCACATCAAGCTGCTCAAGATGGACCCGGCCGTCGTGGACACCTCGTTCATCCAGGGCAAGACCGACCTGGACGACTGCTGGGCCGCCAGCAACCGCGCCAACGTCCTGAAGCTGGCCGAGCAGGCCGGCAAGAACATCAAGTGGATCGAGTACCGCGACCACAAGCTCGACATGTACGGCAACGGGATCGTCACGTCCGCCCAGCGGATCCAGCAGGACCCGGCGCTGGTGAAGGCGTTCCTGCGCGCCACGTACAAGGGCTACGCGTACATGCGCGAGAACCCCGACAAGGTCGCCGAGTACATCGCGTCGAAGAACCCGCAGCTCGACCCGAAGGTCCTGACGCAGCAGGCCACCGACATGAACAAGCTGATCAACGACCCGCGCACCGCGTCCCAGGGCCCCGGCTGGTTCGACGCGGCCCGGATGAAGTCGACCGTCGAGACCATCCGGCGCGCCTTCGGGGTGGAGCGGGAGATCGCGCCCTCCGACGTCTACACCAACGACCACCTCAAGTGAGCCCGTCAGACCCTGCCCATCAGACCCTGCCCCGTCAGACCCCGCGAGGAAGGTGACCGCGATGCCGGCCGCACGTCCAAGAAAGCTCGGCCACCTGGTGCTCCAGGTGCGCGACATCCACAAGTCCGTCGAGTTCTACACCGAGATCGTCGGGCTCACCGTGTCCGACTGGATCGCCGACCAGATGGTGTTCCTGCGCTGCGGGCCCGACCACCACGACCTGGGCCTCGCCCAGCTTCCCCCGGAAGAGGCCGCGCTGGCGCCGCGGCAGGTCGGTGAGCGCGCCGGGCTGGAGCACTTCTCCTACGAGGTCGGCGGGCTGGAGGAGCTGGAGGCCGCCGCCGACTTCCTCGCCGAGCGGGACGTGGAGATCGTCCGCGGCATCGGCAAGCACGGGCCCGGCGAGAACCTGTTCCTCGTCTTCCTCGACCCGGACGGCAACTACGTCGAGTTCTACGCCGACATGGTGAAGGTCGACGCCGACCACCCGCACACGGCGCAGGTGTGGGACGACACGGTCGAGGCGTACGACCAGTGGCGCTTCGAGCGCTTCCGCGTCCCGGCCCCGGCCCTCTATGAGGAGAAGGCGGAGGGCCGCCCATGATCCGCCGCGCGCTCAGGGTGGCGGAGCCGCTGCTGCTGGTGGCCGTCATCCTGGCCGCATGGGAGTTCCTCCCTGGCGCGCTGAACATCAAGGCCTACCTGCTGCCCGCATTCAGCGACGTGCTGTCGGCCGGGTGGACGGCCCGGTCCAGCCTGACCGACTACCTGTGGATCACGTCCAGGGAGGTGCTGCTCGGCTTCCTGCTCGCGGCGGCCGGCGGGCTGCTCCTGGCGGTGCTGATCTACGGGTCGGGCTTCCTGCGCCGCACGCTCTACCCGCTCCTGGTCGCCCTCCAGGGGCTGCCCAAGGTGGCGCTGGCGCCGCTGTTCGTCATCTGGTTCGGGTACGGGCTCGGCTCGAAGGTGCTGATGGCCTTCCTGTTCGCGCTGTTCCCGGTGGCCATCTCCACGCTCGGCGGGCTGGCGGGAACCCCGGCCCACCTGGAGGAGCACTTCCGGGCGCTGCGCGCGTCCCGGTGGGCGACGTTCGCGCAGCTGCGCGTCCCGTACGCGCTGCCCGCGGTGATCGACGGCTGCAAGGTCGCGATGCCGCTCGCGGTGATCGGGGCGATCGTCGGCGAGTTCGTCGGCGCGGACGAGGGGCTCGGGATGCTGATCCAGTCGGCCGCGTCCAGCAACCGCACCGACCTGGTGTTCGCCTCCCTGCTGCTGGTCACCGTCCTTTCCTTCGTCCTGTACGGCGTCATCGAGCTGCTCGGCCGCCTGGTGTGGTGGCGGGGCCGAGCGGCCGCCTGAAATCTGATTGGAGCTGATCCCCGTGGCCAAGCTGCGGCACATCGCGATCGCGGTCAACGACCTGGAGTCCGCGTCGAAGTTCTACCAAGAGACGTTCGAGATGGAAGTCGCCGGCGAGACCGAGTCGCCGATCGCGTCCGGCGTCTACCTGACCGACGGCACGGTCTGCCTGGCGCTGCTGAACTACAAGACCGACGAGGCCGCCGGGCTGGAGCGCGGCAAGGAGTACGTCGGCGTCCACCACTTCGGCTTCTGGTGCGACGACCTCGACGAGCAGGGGAAGCTGATCGAGGCCAACGGCGGACGGTTCTTCATGGACCTCCCGCTGGCCAAGGACTCCCTCTACTACGAGGCCAAGTACCGCGACCCGGACGGCGTGATCTTCGACATCTCCGAGAACGGCTGGGTGGGAGCGGCCAAATGACCCGGTCCACCCGGCGGGTCATGGAGCCCCCAGGCGCGGAGGCGGCGGACGGCGCGTCGGCCGCCGTCCGGCTGGCGGGGGCGTCCAAGACCTTCCGGGGCCGCGAGGACGTGCGCGCCCTCGACCCGATCGACCTGACCGTCCCGGCCGGGGAGTTCGTCGCGATCGTCGGGCCGAGCGGCTGCGGCAAGAGCACGCTGCTGCGCATCGTGGCCGGGCTGGTCGACGCCGACGCGGGCGGACGGGTCGAGGTGCAGGGCCGTCCGGTCGACGGCACGACCCCGCCCGACCTCGGCGTCGTCTTCCAGACGCACAACCTCCTCCCGTGGCGGACGGTCGAGGCGAACGTCGGGCTGGGTGCCCGGCTCGCCGGGATCCCCAAGGCGGAGATCGCCCGCCGGGTGCCGCCCATGCTGGAGATGCTCGGCCTGTCCGGGTTCGCCGGCAAGCACCCGCACGAGCTGTCGGGCGGCATGCGCCAGCGTGCCGCGCTGGGCCAGGCGCTGGTCTGCCGCCCGGACATCCTGCTGCTGGACGAGCCGTTCGGCGCCCTCGACGCGCTGACCCGCGACCGGCTCAACGTCGAGCTGCTGAAGATCTGGCAGGAGCTGCGGCAGACCGTGCTGCTGGTCACGCACAGCATCGCCGAGGCGGTGTTCCTGGCCGACCGGATCATCGTCATGTCCCAGCGTCCCGGGACCGTGGTCGAGGACCTGCGGGTGAACATCCCGCGGCCCCGCGACCCGGCGACCACCCGGGCGCTCCCCGAATTCACCGAGACCGCTCAACGGCTGAGCCGCCTGATGGGCGTCACGTAGCCGTGCAGGAGGAACGACCTTTGAAGCAACAGGCGCGCGAGAAGTTCCACGGCGTGGTCACCGCCACGCCGACCACCTTCGACAAGGGCGGCGACCTCGACGAGGGCCGATTCCGCGAGCTCGTGGAGGGCTATGTCGCGGCGGGCGTGCACGGCATCTCCGTGGCCGGAAGCCAGGGCGAGTTCTACGTCCTGGACACGGCCGAGCGGCTGCGGCTGATGGAGATCACCGTCGAGACGGTCGCCGGACGGGTCCCGGTGTACGCGGGCACCGGGACGGTCTCCACGCGGGAGTCGATCGCGCTGACCCGGGCGGCCGAGTCCATCGGCGTGGACGTGGCGATGGTGATCACCCCGTACTTCCTGTCGCCGTCCGGCCGGGAGCTGTCGGAGCACTTCCGGACGGTCGCCGCCGCCACCGCGCTGCCCGTGCTGCTCTACAACAATCCGCCGCGCACCGGCGTCAACGTGACCCCCGACGTCTACGCGGACTGCGCCCGCTCCGGCAACATCATCGGGGTCAAGGACAGCAGCGGCGACCTCAGCCAGGCCGTGGAGTACCTGCTCGCCGATTCGGGCTGCCGGCTCTTCTCCGGCCGCGACACCATCACCATGGCGCTGCTCGCGCACGGCGGAGCGGGCGCGATCTCACCTGCGGCGAACGTGTTCCCGCAGCTCGTGTGCCGGATGTACGACGCCGTCCGCGCGGACGACCTGGCCACCGCGCGCCGGATCAACGACGCGCTGGCCCCGCTGCGCCGGGCCTGGGGACTGGGCTCGTTCCCGGTGGTCATCAAGGAGGCAATGGCGGCGGTGGGCCTGGACCCTGGTCCGGCACGCGCCCCGATCTCACCACTGCCGCCCGAGCGGCGGGCACAGCTCAACGCCGTGGTGGAGGAGATCAGGGAATTCGAGCGCGGCGCCGTCCCGGCGATAAGCGGGGCGTGAATGGCGGAGGTGATGAACGCGTCCTCGCCGAGCGCTCTCGCGGATCATGTGCTGGAGCGCCTGTTCACCGGGGCCAGGACGGCGAACCGGTTCGTGGCGCGTCCCGTCCCCGACCGCCTGCTGCGCGAACTGTACGACCTGGTGAAATTCGGCCCGACCGCAAGCAATCTATGTCCGGCCCGATTCACCTTTGTGCGGGGACCCGAGGCCAAGGAACGGTTGCTTCGCGCGCTCGATCCGGGGAACGTGGAGCGCACGAAGGAGGCGCCGGTCACCGTGATCGTCGGCTGGGCCGAGGACTTTCATCTCCGGGGTCCCGAACTCTTCCCCGGACGGCCCGATCTCGTCGCCGTCCACGCCGGGGACGAGCGGAAGGAGGCCCGGCGGGAGGTCGCATTCCGGAACTCCAGCCTGCAGGGAGCGTATATGATCATTGCCGCCCGGGCGCTGGGCCTTGATTGCGGGCCGATGTCGGGTTTCGACCCAGAAGTAATCGAAAGGGATTTCTTTCCCGACCGGAAGACGCGGGTCAACTTCCTGTGCAACCTCGGCTATGCCGATCGCGCCGCGCAGTTCCCGAGGCTTCCCCGGCTGCCGTTCGACGAAGCCTGCGCGCTTCTGTAGCCCGGGAATTCGACATCGATATGGAGGATGGTCCACATCGCTGGGACTAGGTCGGAGGAAATCCGGCAGCGGATCGCGGAGGACATCGTCTCCGGCCGGCTCAGACCGGGGCAGCGGCTGGAGGAACTGCAGCTCGCCGATCAGTTCAACGTGTCCCGCACGCCGGTGCGCGACGCGCTGCGCGAGCTCAGCGGCACTGGGCTGGTCGAGATCCGCCCCAACCGGGGCACCTGGGTCGCCGAGATCGACTCCGACCAGCTGGAGGAGCTCTTCGAGGCGTTCGCCGAGATCGAGGCGCTGTGCGCGCGGCTGTGCGCGGTACGGCTCACGGTGATCGACCGGCGGCGGCTGGAGCTGCTCCACGAGGAGTCGGAGTCGTACGTCACCGCGGGCGACCACGAAGGCTACGCGCGGCTGAACGAGCAGATCCACAACGCGATCTACCAGGGCAGCCGCAACCACGCCCTGTACGAGATCGTGCGCGGGCTGCGGCACCGCACGGCGCCGTTCCGGGTGCCGCAGTTCTACATCACGAACGACCGGATGAAGAACTCCTACGCCGAGCACGGGGCGCTGCTGGCGGCCATCGTCCAGGAGGACGCGCAGGCCGCCTACGCCGCCATGTACTCGCACATCGCCAACTCGTCGGTCAACGTCATCGGCTTCCTGCGCGAAAGCCTCCACAAGTGAGCGACGAGCCGTTCACGTACGTCCGGACGGGGCCTCCCGGTGCCCCTGCCGTGGTGTGCCTGCACGGCATCGGCTCCAACGCGGACGCGTTCCGCGACGTCCTCGACCTGCTGGCCCCCACCCACCAGGGGATCGCCCCGAACCTGCCCGGCTACGGCGGCTCGGCCCCACTAACCACCGCCCACCCGACAGTCACCGACTACGCCACCGCCCTGGTCGCCTTCCTAGACCGCCTAGCCCTCCCGAGCTGGCACTTGGTGGGCAGTTCCCTGGGCGCTCTGATAGTCGCCGCAATGGCCGCCGCCCACCCCGCCCGGGTCGAGTCCCTACTCCTGGCCGCCCCGGCTACCGGCGCGGGCCGAACACCACAAACCCGCCAAGCGGAACTGACCGCCCGCGCCGACCTGATAGCCCTGGGCCCCGAACGCATGGCGGAGACCCGAGCCCCCCACCTGATCGCAGGCAACGCGCCGGGCCCCCTCAATGCGGCCAAGGAGGCAACCCGAGCCCTGGACCCGGCCGCCTACATGCAAGCCGCCCACGCCCTGGCTAGCGGCGACATCCTCACCTACACCCCCCACATCCAAGCCCGCACCCTGGTCGTCTGCGGCACAGCCGACAAGGTGGCCCCAGCCGAACACCACGCCCGCCCAATCTCCGAATCCCTACCCCGTTCGGAACTAGTCCTGCTCCCAGACCTGGGCCACGTGATCGAGCTGGAGTCCCCCAAGGCCCTGGCCAACCTGATAACCCGCCACACCGGGCCGTCTTAGTCGTCTCGTTCAGGCAGGTCGCCGTCAGTATTGCTCTGCTCAGCGACCTTTTCGTTGTGGGCTACGTCGGCCGGCTCCTCAGTCTCGCCGTCGCCGTCGGCGTCTTCATCGTCATCGAGCAGGCTGCGAAGACCCCGTAGGAGGCGGGCGGCGAGGAGGACGGCAATGGCCGGCACCCATCCGAGAAGAGCCGCGTACGCGGCGGCGCCGGGCAGCTCCGCGACGAATTCTCTCGCCAGGATATTGATCCCTCGTTCCCCACCGGGGGCCACGGGCGTCACGATGCTGATCAGTGTGTTCATCTCCGCGGTGGCCACTGCGGCGAGGATCGCCGCCCAGATGGCCGCGTGCCAGCCCTTGGCGAAAGCGATCAACCCGGGCGAGGCGGCAACCGTATCGGGACTTGTCAGCGGCAGCGCCGGAGGATACTGAGCTGACGACGGCCGCTTTTTGTCACCGTATTCTCCGAGTCTCGTCATCAGCAGCCCGAAAACCATCACCAGGTACATCGTCAACGCGACGGTGGGCACCGTCGCTTGAAGCCCGGTAGAGCCGTCGTCCTGATTATGGGTCGGCCAGTGCAGATGAGAGACGAGCACCGCGAGGCGCCCATGCGCGGTCGGATAGTGTGATTCCTTGGAGTCACCTGCCTCGTCGATCGCGGCCGATCCTGCCACGAAGGCGACTGCGGCGGCAGCGAACATCGCGAAGGCCGGAACGAGGAGAACGGGCAGGCACCCGGTAAGGCGGGGCACCGGACGGTCACCGTTCGCGGCACCCGGGCTCACGACCTCCCCGCGGCGGTAAGCGAACCACGAAAAGATCGTCAGGACGATCCAGCATATGGCGCCGGAGAAAAGCCCCCAGTACGCTCCGCGTTCGACGGAGTAGACGGCGGCGAGTCGTAACAGCCCCCGTTCCTCGTCGGTGACGGACCCGTCGAATGCATCCGGTATGACCACGGCGAGTCCGGCGAGGGCTCCGACGGCCGGTCCGAATACCCACACCGCGGAGCGTTCGAATACCCAGCTGGGGCGGGAACCGAAAGCGGCCCTCCTTGCGAACCAGCGCACGACCCACAGGTGAAGAATCAAGAAGGCGAGGAGGCGGAGCAGTATCCCGATGCGCCAGTGCTCTGACGGCTGAGCCAGCTCCCAGTTCTCCTCCGCCCCCCAGGCCGAGAAAAGGAACACCTGGGCGGCCTGTTCGGCGAGCGACCCTCCGCCCTCGAAGTGCCACGTCAGCGCCCATTTCGCCGTCCACGGGTTGCCGAACGTCACGGCGAGGAGCAGGTCCGTAACCGCCACCACGACCAGTGGACGCGTGTATCGGCTCGTCGACATCGCTAGTTCTTCCCCGCGGCCGGCTTTTTCGCGGCGCCGATGGTCCGAAAGGGCTTGCCGTGATCGTCTATCACTTTGACGAGTTCCTTGTCGCCGTCGACGTACACCAGCTCAAGCGTCCAGCGACAGTCGTAGCCGTCCGTCGAGGCCACCACCCGGATGACCTCCGGATCGGCGTTCGTCACCTTGTACGGAAACGGCGCGGCCGGGGCCCCATGGAGATCCCCGCCGTCTGGGACGGGCCGAGCGACGGGCCGGGCGGCATCGAGATCCACCTCGTAAAGGCGCGGCGGCAGTGGATCGCCCCCGCATCCGTTATTGATCGCCATGGCCGGTACGGGTGCCCGCCGCTCCACGATTCTGACTCGTATCTCTTTGAGCACGAGCGCGGTGCCCGACCTGCCCCGGAGGGTCAATTCGACCGTGGTCTCGCCCGCGTCCACGGCTTTGTTGCGGCGGAGCCAGGTCTCCATCGTCTCTTGCGACCGCAGCGCCGAGGAAGGCATCTTCGATGGCTCCGGAGTGGGTTTCCGATCCGGGATCACCCAACTGCTACCACAGGGAGTGATGTACGGTTTCGAATGAACCGACAATGACTTTCCACCGGTCAGGCGCTCCGTCACGGATCGAAGTCCCGTCGAGAAGACGCCGGTGAGAGAGTTGGTGGTGACGGCCAACAGCACCGCCACGACCACTCCCCAGGCCGCCCTGCGAAAACGTTTGGGCATACCCGGACGGTCATGGGCACGAGCACTGGAACCCATTGTCTGACGGGCACTGCGCCCGACACGAGATCTTGGTCTCATCATATTCGCGCCAAACCCGCTGCTTGGTCAGGACCGGGCCACCACTCGACGCGCACCACGAGCCGGCGCGAGCGGGTGACATGCGTGGGCGAGCATCCCATATCCGCCACGACACCGAACCCGAAAAAGCGGGATTCGACTACGGACAGGCCATGACCCCAATCAAGGTCGACTGAAAAGACAGATCCGAAAAGCCGGCCGAGCAGATCATTTAGCACCGGACAATGGACGCGTTCTACACATTTCGCCGGAGCGTCGCGCCGGCCATGTCGGCGACGGTTGAAGGCGCGGCAGCCTGGACGATCCGGGCCAGCACCCTGCGCAGGAGGTTCGTCGTACGGGTCGAGCCCACCTCGTCCATCATGCTCGCGACCTCCGTCAGGACCGGCTCGGCCTCGCGCCAGTCGCCTACATGCGCGAGCGCGTTGAGAAGGTGCACGAGGTCGTTGTAGCGGCCCCGTCGACCCGACCGCAGCTCGGCCGAACGGCGCAGCAGGGGCACCGCCGCCGTCCAGTCGCCGAGCTCGGCGCGGGCCATGCCGGTGTGCCAGAGCACCTCGGCGTCATCGATCCACCACGTCCAGGACGGGTCCCGCGCGGTGACACCGTCCGACAGCGACGACCGCGCCTTCGCCAGCGCGGCGAGCGCGCTGTTCGCCTGGCCGAGTTGGGCGAGCGCGCGACCCTCGCGGATGGTGAGCAGAGCCGCGACCCTGGGCGGCATTTCGGCGTCCAAAAGACCTTGGGTGATCCGCAGCGCCTCGACGGGCCGGTGCAGATGGACCGACTGCATCGCCTGATGCGACAACTCGAACAGCTCCATGTCGCGGTCACCAGCTTGCCGGGACATCATCAGGGCCGCGTGGATGACCTGCCGCGAGACGTCCTGCCGGTCGGCGTCGTAAGCCAGCCACGCGGCGACCTCACCCGCCTCCCCCGTCGCCGCGATCAGGTCGCGCTCGACGGCAGGCAGGTAGGCACCGCTGCCGAGCCTGCGACCGGCGGCGCGGAAGGCGCGCAGCGCCATCGGAAGGATGTCCCTTCCGCCATGCTCGATGTCGAGCCTGACGAGCGCCTGACTGGTCTCGCGGACCGATGCGACGAAGGCGGCGTCGGCAGGCCGGCCATCGACGTCCGGCAGATGGGCACCGATCACTGATGTCACCCGTTTCGCCCCGGGTCGACCCGCAGACTGCCCGCTCCGAGGGTCAGCGGGCAGTGCCTCAAACGCTACTGCGGCGGCCTGATTACGGGCGGACGAGGATGACGTTGCCGAGGGAGCGTTGGCCCGTCGCGTCGGACGGGCGGTTCACGATGCCGCCGCTCCGGGTGACCAGGACGCTGGAGCCGCCGCCGTCGAGGTTCATCGCCTCGCGGGCGCCGAGCAGCTTCATGAGCTCGGCGGTCTGGGCGATACCGAGCCCTTCGCTGTAGCCGTCCTGGCGGCCGTCCACCACGACCAGCATGAGCCGTCCGCGCCCGTCCATGCCGATCATCGAGCGCGGGTTGCCGCGCAGGGCCCAGTTGTAGGTGAACGTCTGGTCGCTGCCCTCGCGGATCAGCCCGTCGGCCTTGGCGTTCACCGACACGCTCCCGTTCCTGACCAGGGTGGGGCCGACCTGAAGGATGGTGGTGTCGCGCGTCAGCGCCACGGGGCGGCCCCGGCTGTCCTCGACGCGCTCGCTGACCCGCAGCCGGTCGCCCGGCTTGACGTGGTCGAGCAGCCAGGCGGCGCTCTGGCCGGTGGCCTGGACGGTGGAACCCCCGGCAGGGACGGCCGCGCCGCGCGAGGCGTTCACCGCCGTCACCCTGTCGCGGGCGTCCAGGACGATCTCGGCGCCCGCGCCGGTGGGCGGGACACCCCATTCGGGGGTGAACAGCACCAGTTCGCTGTCGTCAGTGCATTTCAGGTCGTGCTGCGCGTTCTCTGTCGGCTGGTCGCCGCCCACGCCGCCGCAGTTCCAGATCTCGCCCGGGACCCGGTTGACGCCGTCGATCTCGACGGTGCTCCGGCCCGCGCGCAACGTCACGTGGGCGGTGTAGGCGTCCACGTCCACGGAGCGTCCGCCCCTGGTGATCTTGATGGCGCCGCGGCCCTGGGTGGCGCCGCCGATCAGCTTGCCGTCCTTGACGTAGAGGCCGCCGGGCGCGCTGTTGTAGAACCACTGCGCGTTGATCCCCGCGATCGCGCCCGTCGCGGCGGCGAGGTCGGTCAGCTTCTCGGTGCCGTTCAGGGCCGGGCCGAAGTCAGTGCCGACCGTGCCGCGGAACTCGCCGAAGTCCACGCGGACCATGTGCACCTTCTGAGGTGCCCGCCGGTCGGTGCCGTCCTGGGCGGTGTAGCGCGTCCCGCCCGCGAACCCCGCGGTCCGGATCGCGGAGAGCTCGGCCGACGCCTCGGCGCCGGTCGCGTACCGGCCGACGCGGACCGTCCAGCCGAGGGTCCCGGCGGGACGATCGGCGAACGCGGGCGCGGAGACCCGCTCCAGCCTCGGCTCGAACCCCTTGTCCCGCACCGCGCCGGCCACCCGGCGGGCGATCTCTTCCGAGCCCAGCGCCGTGTTGGCCTTGTTCAGCGGCCCGTCGATCGTGGCCGGAAGGTACACGTGGACGGTCCAGTAGTCGTCGGCGTCCTTGGCCCCGAGCGACATCGAGGTCAGCGTCACCCCGGGCGCCACCGTGGTCGTCACCGGCCGGGCACTCAGCGGGAGCCCGCCGCCGAAGAAGGACTCCGGAGCGGTCTGAGCGGTCGCCGCGACGGGGATGTTCACGGCCAGTGCGGTCACGACCGCCGCCAGGGCCGGGACGGGCTTGGGACGCATGGAGGTCCTCTCTGAGCAGGCAAAAAGCGAACAGCGTGATCATCAAAGGGTTCGCACCTTGCCCGGAAACGACCTCAAAGCGGCTTATGCGTAACAGCAAGGGGGACACCTGACCCGCCGACCGGGCGAAACCGGAGGTCCGCGCGGTGGTCAGCGTCGGGGGGCGCCGGAGAAGGTGCGGCGGTAGGCGGTCGGGGGGACGCCGACGACGCGGGTGAAGTGGTGGCGGAGGTTGGCCGGGCTGCCCAGGCCGGAGCGTTGGGCGATCTGGTCGACGGGAAGGGACGTCGTCTCCAGGAGCTCGCGGGCGTGGTCGATCCGGATGCCGCGGAGCCAGGCCATCGGGGTCGTGCCGGTCGTGGCGTGGAAGCGGCGGATCAGGGTGCGGGGGGTGACGTTGGCGCGGCGGGCGAGGGCGGGGACGGTCAGGGGCTCATGGAGGCGTCGCCGGGCCCAGTCGAGGAGAGGGCCCAGGTCGGCCGCGTCGTCGACGGATACGCGCGCGTCGATGTACTGGGCCTGGCCGCCGGGGCGGTGCGCGGGCATGACGAGTCGTTTGGCGAGGGCGCTGGCGACGGCGGCGCCGTGGTCGGCGCGGACGACGTGCAGGCACAGGTCGAGCCCGGCGGCGGTGCCCGCGCTGGTCAGGATGTCGCCGTCGTCGATGTAGAGGACGGACGCGTCCACCCGCACCTTCGGGTAGCGGCGACGGAGCTGGTCGGCGTGCAACCAGTGGGTGGTGGCGGGACGTCCGTCCAGGAGGCCGGCGGCGGCGAGGACGAAGGCGCCCGTGCACAGCGACACGATGCGGGCCCCGTTGCCGTGCGCGGCCCGGATCGCCTCGACCAGGTCGGACGGCTGGTCGTCCAGGACGTTCGCGCACGCGGGGATCACGACCGTGTCCGCCTCGGCCAGCGCGTCGAGCCCGTGCTCGGCGTCGGCGGCGAATCCGGCGGCCGTGCGGGTCCCGGCGGGGGCGCAGAGGCGGAAGTCGTACCACCCGTCGGCGAGGCCCGGCCGCTCGTACCCGAACACCTCGCACGGGATGGCCAGCTCGAAGATCGGCACGCCTTCGGTCACGGCGACGGCGAGTTTGTGCATGTCACTAATTTAGCGATGATGGTCGTTCGTGCCACTTGGGGTGCTGCTCGGGTGGGGTGAAAGTGAGGGTATGGACGATTTCCCTGTGGGGCGGGGGTCCTTCGACCCGGCCCCGGCCGCTGCCGAACGGGTGTGGCGGCATGTCGTTGAGCTGCTGGAACGCGAGCGCGAGGAGATCGCCGGACGGGACGTGAGCGCGCCGGTCGACGTCCGGCGGTTGCGGGACGCGGTCGGCGCGTACGACTTCGGACGCCCGGCGTCGCCCGAAGACGTGATCGACGACGTCGCGGAGTTGCTGCGCGCGACGACCGTCCACACGACGCATCCGCGCTATTTCGGCCTGTTCAACCCGACTCCGACGCTGATGGGCGTCGTCGGGGACACGCTGGCCGCCGCGTTCAACCCGCAGCTCGCGGCGTGGTCGCACGCTCCGGCGGCCGCCGAGATCGAGGCCCATCTGCTGCGCTTCCTGGGCGGACGGCTGGGATACCCGTCCGGGAAGGTGGCCGGGTCGTTCACCAGCGGCGGCGCGGAGGCGAACCTGACCGGCGTGCTGCTGGCGCTGACCAGGACGTGGCCCCGGTACGGCGAGGACGGTCTGCGGGGGCTGCCCGGCCGTCCGGTGATGTACGCGTCCGCGGAGAGCCACCTGGCCTGGCTCAAGATCGCGCACGGCACGGGGCTGGGGCGGGACGCCGTCCACCTCGTCCCGACCGGGCCTGACTTGCGGCTGGACGTCCGGCGTCTGGCCGAGCGGGTGGCCGCCGACCGGGCGGACGGCGACCTGCCGTTCCTCGTCGTCGCGACCGCCGGGACCACGGGCGCCGGAGCGATCGACCCGCTGCCCGAGCTGGCCGACCTCTGCGCAGACCTCGGGCTCCGCCTCCACGTCGACGCCGCGTACGGTGGCGCGGCCGCGCTCTCCGACACGCTGCGCCCGGCCCTGTCCGGCATCGAGCGCGCCGACTCGATCACCGTGGACGCGCACAAATGGCTGAGCGTCCCGATGGGAGCGGGCGCGCTGCTGACCACCGACCCCGAGGGGCTGGCGGAGACGTTCCGGGTGACGACGTCCTATATGCCGGACGACGTCCCCGACACCGTCGACCCGTACACGTCCAGCCACCAGTGGTCGCGGAGGTTCATGGGCCTGAAGCTGTTCCTCAGCCTCGCCGTCGCGGGCCGCGCCGGATACGCCGAGCAGCTCGACCGCGACGCCGCCCTGGCGGACGACCTCCGCGAGCGCCTCAAGAGCACGGGCTGGACGATCGTCAACGACACCCCGCTCCCCGTGATCTGCTTCGCCGACCCCGCCGACGGGACGTGGGAGCACCACGACGCGCTCGCCCGCCGGGTCGTCGGCAGCGGGCGGGCCTGGATCAGCCCCGTCCGCCTGGCCGGACGCGCCGCCCTCCGGGCCTGCGTCATCAGCCACCGGACGACGCCGTCCGACATCGACGAACTCGTCCAGGCGGTGAACGACGCGAGGAAGTGAGTCAGGGGACGCGGGCGACGGCGCAGAGCATGGAGACGTCCTCGACAGAGGGACGCTCCTCCTCCGGCACCTCCGGACGCCATTCGACCACCGAGGTGACACCCGGTGGAAGCAACTCAAGCCCGTCGAAGAACCGGGTGAACTCGTCGCGGCTGCGGAGCCGGAACGGGACGCCGCTGCGCTCGTTCGCCTCCACGCTGTAGGCGTACTCCTCGGCCGTCAGATGGTCCTTGGTCGCGTGCGTCATCACGAGGTGGCTGCCCGAAGGAAGCGCGGCGAGCAGCCGGGCGACGATGTCGTACGGATCGTGGTCGTCGGTGATGAAATGCATGGTCGCGACCAGCATCAGCGCCACGGGACGCGACATGTCCAGGGTGCGTGCCAGTTCCGCGTCCGCGAGGATCTTGTCCGGGTCGCGCAGGTCGGCCTGGATGTAGGCGGTCCGGCCCGCGGGCTCGCTGGTGAGCAGGGCGCGGGCGTGCACGAGGACCACCGGGTCGTTGTCGACATAGACGATCCGGGACGTCGGCTCGATCGACTGCGCGACCTCGTGGACGTTGCCCGCCGACGGCAGCCCGGTGCCGATGTCGAGGAATTGGCGAATGCCCGCCTCACCGGCCAGGTAGGTCACCACGCGCTTGAGGAACGCGCGGTTCTCGCGGGCGGACAGCGCGACGGTCGGGAACGCGGACGCGACGACCCCCGCCGACTCCCGGTCGACGGCGAAATTGTCCTTCCCGCCGAGCCAGTAGTTGTAGCGGCGTGATGGGTGCGCCTTGGTCGGGTCGATCCCCGGCGGAACCTCCACGATGCCCTCGATTCGTCGCCGCCGCGGCCCCCCGCGGCGGAATTGAAGATCGCAACTCCCTATTGTGCAGGGGGGACGCTGGAGTTCACACTACCGGGGTCCGCACCTTGCGCCAGGCCGCCGAGGACGCGCGGGGACCGCAAAGGATCGCTCACACGGAAGGCGGGGCAGTGGGCCTCTTCTATAGTCCATTCGACTTTGCGATTCAGGACGACCCTTACCCGGTGTATTCGCAACTGCGCGAGAAGTCACCGGTCTACCGGAACGACAATGACGACTTCTGGGCGCTGTCACGGCATGCCGACGTCGTCGCGGCGCTCAAGGATTCGGACCGTTTCTCCAGCAGGAACGGCCTCCGGCTGGAGCCCGCCTTCTGGGGCCCGGACGCCGAGAAGTTCTTCTCGTTCGTCGCGATGGACCCACCGAAGCACACCCGGATGCGGAGCCTCGTCTCGCGTGCCTTCACGCAGAAGCGCGTCCAGGAACTCGAACCGCGACTCCGCCAGATCGCTCGGGACTGCCTCCGCCCGCACCTGGAGACCGGCTCGTTCGACCTGATGACCGACTTCGCCGCCCGCTTCCCCACCGACGTGATCTCCGAGCTGGTCGGCGTCCCCGAGGCCGACCGCGACAAGGTCCGCGACCTCGGCATGGCCATCATGTACCGGGACGAAGCAGGCGACGCCCCTCCCGGCGACCTTCCCCCGGAGGCGCTCCAGGCGATCGGCGCCCTCGTCGGCTACTACACCGAACTGACCATCGAGCGCGCGAGGGAGCGCAGGGACGACCTCCTCTCCGGCCTGATCGACGCCGCCGAGGGCGACGACCGGCTCACCCCGGAAGAGATCGTCGGCGTCCTTATCCTCCTCGTCGGCGCCGGGATTGAAACGACGATGCTCCTCCTGGGCAACGCCTGGCACGCCGCCTGGCAGCACCCGGACGAGCGCGCCAAGGCGTTCGCCGGACGCATCGAGGACTGGATCGAGGAGACCCTGCGCTGGGACCCGCCGTCCCAGGCCCTGGCCCGCACCACCACCGAGGACGTCCACCTGCACGACGTGACGATCCCCGCGGACGCACGCGTCCTACTGCTCGTCGGCTCCGCCAACCACGACCCGGCCGTGTTCGACGCCCCGTCCCGCTTCGACCTCGACCGCGACACCAGCGCCTCCCTGGCGTTCGGCAACGGCCGCCACCACTGCCTGGGCGCGAACCTCGGCCGCCTGGAGGCCCGCATAGCCCTCACCGAACTCACCACCGCGATTGCCGACTACGAGATCGACATCACCCGGGCCCGCCGCGTCCGATCCTCCAACGACCGAGGCTTCGCCTCCCTCCCCACCCACATCACTCCCCGCCGCTAACGAATTACTTGTTCGTGAAACTGATCGGCGAGTGATCGGGGAATGAGTGAGGGTCATGGAGACCCTCAAGAGCGGATCCGGCGGGCGGGACGACGAACCCGGCGGTATGCCCGGGTCCCTCCGGAAGGAGGGGCCCGCGCGCACCGACTGGATCGTGTACGGCCTGACCGCGGGCGTGGCCGCGGCGTTCGTGGTCTGGGGCGCGGTGTGGACGGACAACCTCAGCTCGACGGCGCAGTCCGCCCTGGACTGGCTGCTCGCGAACCTGGGCTGGCTGTTCGTCCTCGCCGCGACCGGGTTCGTGATCTTCTCGTTGTGGCTGGCGCTGAGCAAGTACGGCAAGATCCCGCTCGGCCAGGAGGACGAGGAGCCGGAGTTCCGGACGGTCTCGTGGGTCGCGATGATGTTCAGCGCCGGCATGGGCATCGGGCTGATGTTCTTCGGCGTCGCGGAGCCGCTCACGCACTATGTGGAGCCGCCGCCGGGGACCGATCCGTCGCAGAGCGAGCCGGCGATCGAGACGGCGATGGCGACGACGATGTTCCACTGGACGCTGCATCCGTGGTCGATCTACGCCGTGCTCGGGCTGGCGATCGGGTACGGGCACTACCGGCGCGGCCGCAGCCAGCTGATCAGCTCGGCGTTCGTACCGCTGATCGGACGGCACGGGACGGGCCCGGTCAGCAAGCTCATCGACATCCTGGCCCTGTTCGCCACGCTGTTCGGGTCGGCGGCGTCGCTCGGCATCGGCGCCCTGCAGATCCGCACCGGGATGCAGGAGGCCGGGTGGATCGAGACGCTCGGCACGACGATCCTCGTGCTGATCATCGTGGTGCTGACGATCTGCTTCATCCTGTCGGCGGTGTCCGGCGTCGCCCGCGGCATCCAGTGGCTGTCCAACATCAACATGGTGCTGGCGGCCGTCCTCGCGTTCTTCGTGTTCGTGGTCGGGCCGACGGTGTTCGTCCTGGAGCTGCTGCCCACCTCGATCGGGGTGTACATCCGCGACTTCGGCGAGATGGCGTCGCGGTCGGGCGCGACCGGCGGCAAGCCGATGCAGGACTACCTCGCCGACTGGACGATCTTCTACTGGGCGTGGTGGATCTCCTGGTCCCCGTTCGTCGGCATGTTCCTCGCCCGGATCAGCCGCGGCCGCACCATCCGCCAGTTCGTCGCCGGGGTGATCCTCGTGCCGAGCGTGGTCAGCCTGGTCTGGTTCGCGATCTTCGGCGGGACGGCGATCAGCCAGCAGCGCGACGGCCTCGACCCGTACGGGGACGGCTCGGAGGAGCAGATCACCTTCAACGTCCTCGGCAACCTGCCGTGGGAGATGCTCACCGCGATCGTGGTGATGGTCCTGGTGGCGATCTTCTTCGTGTCGGGCGCGGACGCGGCGTCGATCGTCATGGGGACGCTGTCGCAGCGCGGCTCGACCTCGCCCGCCCGCTGGATCGTGATCTTCTGGGGCGCGATGACCGGCGGCGTCGCCGCGATCATGCTGGTGATCGGCGGGGACAAGGCGCTGAACGGCATCCAGAACATCACGTTCATCGGCGCGCTGCCGTTCGCGATCGTGCTGATCCTGCTGTGCTTCTCGCTGGCCAAGGACGTCCGCGACGACCCGATGATGCGCCGCCAGATCAAGGGCGCCGAGGTGCTGGAGGACGCGGTCGTCTCCGGCACCGAGCGCCACGAGGGCGACTTCGAACTGGTCACCCGGCAGTCCCCCGACAACGAGACCCCGGCCGATCGCTGATCCGGACCGGCAAGGGCGCCCGGGACGGACGCCCTCGCGGCCGGATCAGGCGTAGGGGTTCTCGCCTGATTTGAGGCGGTTTGCGAACTCCTTCAGGGCGTCCAGGGCCCGGAGGTACGGCATCGGGCCGTAGGAGACGCGCGCGACGCCGGCGGCGGCCAGGTCGGCGAGGGACGAGCCGGGCATCTGGTTCGCGTTGACAGGGCCGGGCAGCTCCTTGACCAGGGTCGGGACGGCGTCCAGCGGCGCCGTGATCGGGTACACGCAGTCGGCGCCGGCCTCGAAGTACAGGCGGCCGCGGGTGATCGCGGCGTCGAGCGGGTCCGGCGCCTTGGCGACGAACGTGTCGGCCCGCGCGTTGATCACCAGCGCGTCGCCCGCGGCGGCCCGGACGGCGGCGATGTACTCGGCCTGCGTCTCCGGCTCGGCCAGTTCCCCGGCATAGGTGTCCTCCAGGTTGCAGCCCGCGGCGCCGATGGCGAGCAGGCGCGCGACGAGCTCGCCCGGCTGCAGCCCGTACCCCGCCTCGGCGTCCACGGTCACGGGGACGGACGCGGCGCGGATCACGCGCCGGGCGGCGGCGAACATCTCCTCGGCGGGCGCGCCCTCGTGGTCGGGATAGCCGAGCATCGCGGCGATGGCGGCGCTGGCCGTCGCGAGCGCGGGGAACCCCAGCTCCTCGACTGTCTTGGCGCTCGCCGCGTCCCAGACGTTGGGCAGCAGCAGCGGATCACCGGGACGGTGCAGGTCACGGAGTAGTGCGGCGTGTTCGGTCATTCGGTCTCCTTTCCCATCATCAAGTGGGACTAGGCAGACCGCTGAAGTGTGACACCCGCCCCGGACATTTTCCCCGCCCGGCGGGCTGGGTTAGCGTCGAGATGATCAGACATCCGCGATGAGGGAGTGCGCATGCTGCCGTGGTCCGCCGAGCTCGCCGGCCGCCTGGAAGAGCACGTCGTCAGCAGCGAGCTGCTGCGCGGCAACCCGCTGGACGACCCGCACGAGCGGCCCGTCCTGGTGTACGTCCCGCCCGGCTACGACGACGATCCGGAGCGCCGCTACCCCAGCGTGTACGCGATCCAGGGGTTCACCGGGCACATCGAGATGTGGCGCAACCGGATGCCGTACCGGCAGCCGTTCCCGGAGACCGCGGACGCGGTGTTCGCGTCCGGCGAGGCCCCGCCCGCGATCGTGGTGTTCGTGGACGCCTGGACGGCGCACGGCGGCAGCCAGTTCGTCGACTCGCCGGGCACGGGCCGCTACCACTCCTACATCTGCGACGAGGTCGTCCCGTGGGTGGACGCCCGCTACCGGACGCTCGACGCCCCGGAGCACCGCGCGATCAGCGGCAAGTCCAGCGGCGGCTACGGCGCGATGATCACGCCGATGCTGCGTCCGGACCTGTTCGGCGCCTTCGCGACGCACGCGGGCGACGCGCTGTTCGAGTACTCCTACATGCCCGAGTTCCCCAAGTGCGTCCGGCATCTGCGGAAGTACGACGGCGACATCTGGCGCTGGTGGGACGACTTCAACGGCCGCGCCTCGTTCACCAGGCCCGAGGACATGGACCTGCTCAACGTCCTCGCCATGGCGCTGTGCTACTCCGCGCGCGAGGACGGCACGCCCGAGCTGCCGTTCGACCCGGTGACCGGCGCGATCCGGCAGGACGTCTGGGACCGCTGGCTGGCCTGGGACCCGGTCCGGATGGTGCCGGGGCACGCCGAGGCGATGCGCTCGCAGCGGGCGATCTGGATCGACGGCGGGACGCGCGACGAGTGGTTCCTGGACGTCGGCGCGCAGGCGTTCCGGCAGGCGCTCCTGGACGCCGGCGTCCAGGAGGACGTGATCCACTTCGAGCTGTTCGAGGCGGGGCACGGCGGGATCGACTACCGCTACCCGCTCGCCCTCGCCTGGCTCTGCCGCGCCATCGCCCCCCGGCGCCGCGTCATCTCCCCCTGACGCTCCGCCAACCCTGACCCTCCGTGCCGCTAACCCTCCACCACCCCTAACCCAGCGCCTGTCTCTTATACACCTCTGA